>OMZE01000049.1 GCA_900315455.1 uncultured Prevotellaceae bacterium
GTTATTATTGCCACACATTCCCCGGTCATTCTATCCTTTCCAGATGCAGAGATCCTGGTCATAGATGATGGCCGACTCATACCTACTGATTATGAGGACAGTTATATCTACAGGGACATGCTGTCGTTCATCATGAACAGAAATATGATAATCAATGAGTTGTTTAGATAAGAGAATACCGCTATGCCAGCCAACAAGAATGCGTTGATACGCTACAAGACCATTGACAACTGTCTTCGCAACCGCTACCGCCGGTGGACGCTCGAAGACTTGGTGGACGCCTGTTCCGATGCCCTCTATGATATGGAGGGTATCACCAAGGGCGTTTCCGTGCGCACCGTGCAGGGCGACATCCAGATGATGCGCTCCGACAAACTGGGCTACAATGCCCCCATCGAGGTGTATGACCACAAGTACTACCGCTATGCCGACAGCGACTATTCCATCATGGACATGCCGATGTCGCAGAACGACTATGAGGTGATGCAGGAGGCGGTCGATATGCTCCGACAGTTGGAGGACTTCGGGCAGTTCGCCGAAATGGCAGATGTGGTGAGCCGCTTGCAGGACAAACTGGCCATCAGCCGCAACAACCGCAAGCCCATCATCCATTTCGACAGCGTGCCCGACCTGAAGGGAATCCGTTTGCTCAACCCCTTGTACAACTATATCGCCCACAAGCAGACGCTGCGCATCGTCTACCAGTCGTTCTCTGCCCGGCAACCTTCGGAATATATCATTTGTCCGTATCTGTTGAAGGAGTTCCGCAACCGCTGGTTCTTGTTTTGCTCGAAGGCCAGCAATCTCATGATGTTCAATCTCGCGCTCGATCGCATCCAGAGCGTGGAACCGGTGGATGTGCCATTCCGGGAGAATCCCGACTTCGACCCGGAGCACTTCTTCGATGACGTGATAGGGGTGAGCAAGAATATCGGGGGCAAGCCGCGTACCATCAAGTTCTGGGCGAGCCGTGAGCAGAGCAAGTATATCAAGACGAAACCGATACATCGCTCCCAGCAACTCATGAAAGAGAATCCTGAAGATGGCAGTTGCGTCTTCAGGATAGACGTGGTCTTCAATATCGAGATGTATTCGGTCTTCATGTCCTATGGTCCCGGTGTCCGCATCATCTATCCCCAGAGTGCGGTGAAATATATGCGCGACAAATTGAGAGAAGCCCTTGACCAGTATGGGGAAGGGCAAGAAGGACAAGAAGGGCAAGAAGAGTGCTGATTAGAGGGAGAGGTGCGACTTGATCAGCGAGATGGTCTCTTGGGCCGTGTCGATGTCGTTGCCAGCGCGGATGTAGACTTTCTGCTGACTTTCATCGTTGGTGGAGAGTACCACCAGAAACTCGTCGGGCAGGCCGAAGGCCGTGCCGAATTTGTTGTGGAAGGTGATGTCGGTAATGCTGTCCTTGTCGATGACGGCACCATTGTATACCAGGAAACCATTGCCCTGTTTTCCGCCCTTGTCGTAAATCAGCACCGCACCGTCTGGCTCATTGCCTCGTGTGACATCAGTCACGAGGATGTCGTCGGGCTGACCATAGGCCGTGATGTAATCCTGGATGGTCTGCTGATGGGGCTCTTCTTCAAGGGTTTCGTTCTCAGGCCCTTTGCATCGCACGAATAGGAAGGCTAACGCGATGATGGCAACAATGATGATGGGGACGAGGATGGCCATGCCAGTGCCAATGCTCGCCAAGTAAATGATGACGGCCATGAGGATGATGAAAAGCATGGCGGGATAAACGAATTTATTCATGTCGTGACGTTTGATTTGTAAATGAACAGTTGATTTGTTAATAGAAAAAGGATTCATGCCTTTGTCTCTTTTCGAGAGGGCATTGAGAGATTTCCGTTGTCGGCATTTTCCTTGAATTTGTAGAACTCGTTGACCAAACTCCTGTAACCCAACTGCTTGAGTTGTAGATAGTCCGTCCGGTAATTGACCTTGCTGTGCCTTCCTGTGCCAAGGTAGCGGATGTAGTGCTGAAGGTAATGGTCGATTTCCTTCAGTCCTTCGGTCTTGTTGATGATGGGAAAAAACCACCTCGACCAAGTGAGCGCCTCGGTATCGTTGCTCTCATAGAACTTTCGGTTGAAACGGTTGATGAGGCCCTTCATCGCCTTTTCGGGTTCGATGTGTTTTCTCCTGCTCCAGCGCATCAGGGATTTTGCCGCCCGCTTGATTTTGCCTTTCATCTTCTTCTTGGTCGATTCCGAGATGTCGATGTCGTTGGAGTGGCATTTGAATCCCAGGAATTCGTAGGCTTCATCGGGCGAGTAGATCTTTTCCTTGTCGGGGTTCACTTCAAGCCGGTATAGGCTGAGATAATCTGCCATCTTCCTTTTATACTCTTGGAGCGTATCGAGGTCGGGGGCAAACATGATGATGTCGTCGGAATAGCGGGCATACACCACCCCCGATTCATAGAAATGCCTGTCTACTTCTTTCAGATAGACATCGGCGAGGAAGGGTGCCGTGGGGGTGCCTGCCATCACACCGTGGTTTTCATGGATGATGTCGTTTTTGTACACCGCACGGTCGTCGGTGAGCATCTTCTCGAAGAAATGATACAGCAGAGGGTCGTCGGTCCATAGTTCCTCCAGCATCGGCAGCAAGATGTCTATGGAGATGGAATTGAAATAATCGTGGATGTCGAGTTTGTAGGCCCACATCTTCCTGTCGCCAATGGCCCGGCGGATGTTGCGGATGGCATCATGCGCCTTGACGCCCCGGCGGAAGGCGTAGCAGTTGGGTGCAAAATGCTCATCGTAGTCGTAGAGTTTGAAGGCAATGAGTTTGAGCAGCATCATCTCTTCGGGCGCAAAACTGTAGACCACCCGTTTCTTGCCGGTGCCCATCTTGTTCACGACCTTCTTCTGGGGAATGCCCATGCTTTCGCCTTTGACAATCCTCTGTGCCAGGCGAAGATATGTTTCCTGTTCCACAAAACGGTCGGCTTCGGCAAACTCATGCCAGTTGAAGCGGCCTTTCAGCAGCCGGTAGGCGAGGAATTCCTCCCATGCCTTTTGCTGGACCAGTTGTGTGATGACGCTCTCCATGATGAAAAATGAAAAAGGGGAAGGATTTTGAATCCGCAAAATTGCGGATCACGAGAGGATACCTCACCCTGTTGCCTGCAAAACAATAATAGATGGATAAGGCTGCCTCCTTTGCAGGCGCAGCCATGCTGCATCCCCTTTTTCAATGGTTTTTAGTTCAGGAACTTACGGATACGCCCGATGACATAGTTTCTCTCGTTGGGCATCTGCGTGTAGAAGTTGATGTAGGGCAGGTTCAGTTTCTCGGCATACACCCTTGATATCAGGTATTTCACATTCGCGTCGTGGCTGTGGCCGCTGCCGAGCATCACCACCCCCACGGCCTTGCCGTTTTGCTCGAGCACGAAAGTGAAGGGCTGTCCCCATTCGGCTTTGTAGACTTGATAGGGGCGGGTGGTGTAGAGTTGGAACTCATCGCTGACGAATCCTACAAGGTCGGTCACTGCTACGTTTTCACGAATGTCGTATGACGGGAACTCGCTCTTCAGGATTTCCCTGAAATAGTCTACCCATTCAGCGGCAGTCTTTTCCCTTTCCGGTGCCCTCTCGGGTTCTGCGGGGCGTGGGGCGGGCTGGGCCTGTCGGGCGGGCTGCGCACTTTTTTGCTGGTTGTCAAGATAGTCTTTGGCTACATCCACAACCTTTGACAGTATTTTTCCAAAATCCATAGTGTGTATAATTGAAGTGTTTCGTAATGAGTAGATTGCAAATATACAACTATTTGGCTGATGTTCAAACAATTTTGGAAAAACTTTTCTCAAGTGACAACGTCTGATGGACATTTCGCGTGAATTATTTTTCGTGTCCATTGAAAGAGGGCTATGCAAGTCGCTGGAAAAAAAGCAGCGAAATGCAAAAAGTCGTTGGAAAAATAGCAGCGAAACACATAAAAGTCGTTGGAAAAATGACAGCAACTATTGCAAAAGTCGCATAAGTCTCAACTATTTTTTGTAACTTTGCATCATGTCTCGGTGGCACTTGTACCACGTTTCGTATGCTTGTTTTTTAAACACATTTTTGGCGTGGGCTTGCTGCGTTTGAGATAAACAAATTCTGAAACCGTCGATACACAAAGGATTACAATCTAAGTAAAAACATCAGACCTATGGAAAATATAAAAAGTCTCGACCTTGTACGTGGCTCACTGATAGGTGGCGCTGCTGGCGACGCGTTAGGCTACACTGTGGAGTTTAGCAGTTATCATCGCATCATTTCAGAATATGGCGCCCGTGGCATCACGGAGTATGAGTTGACCAATGGCGTGGCGGAATTCAGCGACGACACGCAGATGACGCTCTTCACCGCCAATGGCATGCTGACAGGACTCACCCATTTGTATACGCGCTGCATAGGTCGCTCACCGGAGTTTTATGTAGAACAGGCCTATAAGGACTGGTATTATACCCAGACGGATAGTTGCGGAAACCGTATGGGGAAGGACAGGTTTACCTGGCTCAGTGCGATACCCGGGTTTTACTCCCGCCGTGCGCCCGGCAACACCTGCATGTCGGCCCTCAGTGAGATGATTCTGGGCAGGACACCCCAGAACAACAGCAAAGGCTGTGGGGGAGTGATGCGTGTGGCTCCGTGGGGACTGTTCTGCGCCTGCCATGACGTGCGATATTCCATTGCGCAGATGGATGTCGCCGGAGGAGAAATAGCGCGGCTCACCCATAAGCATCCTTTAGGTTGGATGCCGTCTATCCTGATGACCCACATCCTCTATCGTATCGTGAAAGATGGTGGTATTGATGTCCATGACAAGACAACGGCAAGGAAACGGTTCGACGCCATCGTGATGGAAGCATTGAATCTCCTGCCACAACTCATCGTTATGGATAATGTGTCGGAGGTGACGTGGAAGAAGGAAGACACGCTCGACAAGGCTTTCCACTCTTCGGTGGTAAGGCAGAAGGATTTGGTGGAACAGGCCTTGCGCCTGGCCGACAACAATTCTCCCGATGTAGACAACATCCGCCATCTTGGAGAGGGGTGGGTAGGCGAAGAGGCCCTGGCCATCGCTGTCTATGCGGTAGCCCGTCATATCGACAGTTTCGCCGATACCCTGATTGCCGCCGTCAATCACGATGGCGACAGCGATTCCACGGGTGCCATTGCCGGCAACATCATCGGAGCGATGATAGGTTATGAGGCGATACCCGCCCAGTTCAAGACGCACCTGGAGATGCATGATGTCATCCTTGCCATCGCCGACGACTTGCATCAGGGCTGTATCATCGACAGTGAGACGGAAGAAGATACGCCTGAGAAGAAGCAATGGTATGACCGCTATGTGGATATGCAACCCGCAGGATTTGAAGAATAAGATTATTGAGGAGAGACTTATTGGTGTGCCATTCCATGCCTTAGCATAATGAAAGACTTTGCAGCCATCGACTTCGAGACGGCAAACAATGAACGCAGTTCGGTTTGTTCCGTCGGTGTCGTCATCGTCCGTGACGGTGAGATAGAAGACACCTTCTACTCCCTCATCCAGCCCGAGCCCAACTATTACAACTATTGGTGCTCGCGGGTGCATGGCCTTACACGTTACGACACGGAGGAAGCCCCTGTCTTCCCGAAGGTGTGGGCGCAGATAGAGCCGCTGATAGAGGGACTACCACTCGTGGCACATAACAAGCCCTTCGACGAGGGCTGCCTGAAAGCGGTGTTCCGTGTCTATCAGATGGACTACCCCGACTATGAGTTCTACGATACGCTTCGTGTCGCACGGCGTGCGTTCCCCCAACTGGCCAACCATCAACTTCACACCGTGGCAGCCGCCTGTGGCTACTACATGGAGAACCATCACCACGCTCTCGCCGATGCAGAGGCATGTGCTGCCATTGCTCTGCAGTTGTTATAAGATAATGTAAAGGGCACTTGCCCGCTTGAAAATTGAAGATGAAAATGGAGCGGCAGACTTCATTGTTTTTGGGATAAAAATGCTGATAACTTCTTTGAGAATCTCCGCATAATTGATTAACTTTGCATACGATTTTGCGCATTGGCAGAATTCAAATGCTGATCAAAAACAACTAAATGCCTAAGTAACAAATGATATTGACCGTAGTAAAGCGTGACGGACGCATCGTGGGCTTCAACGAGCAGAAGGTCATGGCGGCTATCCGCAAAGCCATGCTTCACACCGACAAGGGTGAAGATGAGCGCCTGATATATAAAATCACCGACTATATCGCACAAAAAGGCGAGAGCCAGATGACGGTGGAGCAGATACAAGATGCCGTGGAGATGGAACTGATGAAGTCGAGCCGCAAGGATGTGGCGCAGAAGTTCATCGCCTACCGCAACCAACGCTCCATTGCCCGCAAGGCCAAGACCCGCGACGTGTTCCTCGACATCGTCAACATCAAGAACAACGATGTCACCCGTGAGAATGCCAACATGAATGCCGACACCCCGGCAGGCATGATGATGAAGTTTGCCTCGGAGACCACGAAACCCTTCGTCGACGACTACCTGCTCTCCGAGGAGAGCCGCGAGGCCGTGGAGCACAACTACCTCCACATCCACGACAAAGACTATTACCCCACCAAGTCGCTCACCTGCGTGCAGCACCCCCTCGACCATATCCTCACCTGCGGCTTCATCGCCGGACATGGCGCCTCGCGCCCTGCCAAGCGCATCGAGACCGCCTCGGTGCTGGCATGTATCTCGATGGAGTGTGCCCAGAACGAGATGCATGGCGGACAGGCCATCCCTGCCTTCGACTTCTATCTGGCACCCTACGTGCGCATGACATACATCGAGGAACTGAAAAACCTGGAAGAACTCAACGGAGAGAGTTACAAGGACCTCTACGATGAGCCGCTCATCGACTACATCAAGCAACCGCTCGACGGGCTGACCGGGAAGGAGCGTGCCCAGCAACATGCCGTGAACAAGACCGTAGGGCGCGTGCATCAGGCGATGGAGGCCTTTATCCACAACATGAACACCATCCACTCGCGCGGTGGCAACCAGGTGGTGTTCTCTTCCATCAACTATGGCACGGACACCTCGGCCGAGGGGCGCTGCGTGATGCGCGAGATACTCCTTTCCACCTACGAGGGCGTGGGCGGCGGCGAGACCGCCATCTTCCCCATACAGATCTGGAAAAAGAAACGGGGGGTGAACTACCTGCCCGAAGACCGCAACTTCGACCTCTACACCCTCGCCTGCAAGGTGACGGCACGCCGCTTCTTCCCCAATTTCCTCAACCTCGACGCCTCTTTCAACCAGAACGATGAGTGGAAGGCCGACGACCCCTTGCGCTACGAGCACGAGGTGGCCACGATGGGCTGCCGCACCCGTGTCTTCGAGAACCGCTTCGGTCCGAAGACCTCCATAGGGCGTGGCAACCTCTCCTTCTCCACCATCAACATCGTGAAACTCGCCATAGAGTGCATGGGGGAGAAAGACCAGGAGAAACGCATCGGCATGTTCTTCGCCAAACTCGACCATGTGCTCGAACTCACCGCCAAACAACTCGACGACCGATTCCAGTTCCAGCAGACCGCCTTCGTCAGGCAGTTCCCCCTGCTGATGAAGAGCCTCTGGATAGGAGCCGATAAACTGGCGCCTACCGACACCGTCAAGAGCGTCATCAACCAAGGCACCCTCGGCATCGGCTTCATCGGGCTGGCTGAGTGCCTCGTCGCCCTCACCGGCAAGCACCATGGCGAGAGTGAGGCGTCACAGGAACTGGGATTGAAAATCATCACCTATATGCGCGACAGGGTGAATGAGTTCTGTGAGCGCTATCACCACAACTACTCCGTGCTCGCCACCCCGGCAGAGGGACTGGCTGGGAAGTTCACCAAGAAAGACCGCAAGGAGTTTGGTGTTATCCCCGGTGTCACCGACCGCGACTACTACACCAACTCCAACCACGTGCCGGTATATTACAAGTGCTCCGCACGCCATAAGGCCGAGGTGGAGGCTCCCTACCATAACCTGACCCGTGGCGGCCACATCTTCTATGTGGAGATTGACGGCGACGCCACCCACAACCCACAGGTCATCATGAGTGTGGTCGACATGATGGACCAGTATGACATGGGCTATGGCTCCGTGAACCACAATCGCAACCGCTGCATGGACTGTGGCTACGAGAATGCTGACGACCATCTGGAGAAATGTCCGAAATGCGGCTCAACCAATATCGACAAGTTGCAGCGCATCACAGGCTATCTCGTAGGTACGACCGACCGATGGAACAGTGGCAAACTGGCCGAACTCAACGACCGCGTGACGCATATCGACCACGGTCCGAAAGACTTGTTTGGTGAATGATTCGTGTGCTCGACATCATAGAAGACACCATGGTGGACGGTCCGGGATTCCGGACCTCCATCTATTGTGCCGGTTGCAACCACCAGTGTCCTGGTTGCCATAACCCCCAGTCGTGGGATTTTGGCGGTGGAAGGGAGATGACCACCGCCGCACTGATGAAAATCATCATGGCCGACCCCTTTGCCAATGTCACCTTCTCGGGGGGCGACCCCATGTACCAGGCTGAGGGGTTTGCCGAACTCGCCCGCGCCATCCACACCTATACCAATAAGGATATCTGGTGCTACACGGGCTTCGTCTACGAGAGTCTCATCAATGATGAACAGCGTGAGTTGCTCGAACAACTCGATGTCCTTGTCGACGGGCCTTTCATCCAGAAACTCTCCGATCCCGACCTGTTGTTTCGTGGCTCTTCCAACCAGCGGCTGATAGATGTGCAGAAAACACTCTATGCCGGCGAGGTCATCCTCTGGCAGCCCAATGTAGATGTCAAGGAGTATTCAGTATTAGACATAAAAAAACCCGGCTCAGGTCGAAACCATCTGCCGGGCTAATGAAAGGAGGAGTGGTACCTCCAGGAATCGAACCGGGGACACACGGATTTTCAGTCCGATGCTCTACCAACTGAGCTAAGGCACCATTTCTATAAAAATCGAATCTGCAACCATCGTTCCTGAAAAACCGTCAATAATTAAGGTTTATTAACAAATAAGCCCGATGATGTGAAAACAAATAGAGGAAATAATTGTAATTTTGCAACTCAATCATAAAACAACCCGAATAGAATGAAAGTATTGGTTACCGGTGCTGCCGGATTCATAGGCTCCAAAATTTCCTTCATGCTCGCCAGCAGGGGCGACGAAGTGGTGGGGCTCGACAATATCAATGACTATTACGATGTGCGGCTGAAGGCCGGACGTCTGCGCGAACTCGGTATAGAGACCGATGAGCAATGCAGTCTGCCTTGGAACACGTTGCTGCCCAGCCGCCTGTTTGGCAACCTGCGCTTCATCCGGCTTGGCATCGAGCAGAAAGAGCCGCTCGACGCCCTGTTTGCCGCTGAGCGTTTCGACCGTGTGGTCAACCTTGCCGCACAGGCCGGCGTGCGCTATTCCATTACCAACCCCTACGCCTACCTCACCAGCAATCTCGTGGGCTTCCTCAATATCCTTGAGTGCTGTCGCAACTACCCCGTGGAGCATCTGCTGTTCGCCTCGTCGAGTTCGGTCTACGGACTCAACTCCAAGGCCCCGTTTTCCGAAGACGACAAGGTTGACTGTCCGGTGAGCCTCTATGCCGCCAGCAAGAAGTCTAACGAACTGATGGCCCACAGTTACAGCAAACTGTATGGCATCCCCTGCACCGGCCTGCGCTATTTCACCGTCTACGGTCCATGGGGGCGTCCTGATATGGCTCCGATGCTCTTTGCCAGCGCCATCTCACAGGGCAAGCCCATCAATGTGTTCAACAACGGCGACATGATACGCGACTTTACCTATATCGACGACATTGCCACAGGGTCGATACAGTGTCTCGACAAGGCTCCTGAAGCAGGGCGTTGCGACAATGGCGTGCCTTTCCGTGTCTACAACATCGGCTGTTCGCATCCGGTGAAATTGATGGACTTCATCCAGGAGATAGAGTCTGCCCTTGGCATGGAGGCACAGAAGGTGATGAAACCCATGCAGCCCGGTGATGTGTATATGACCAATGCCGATACGAGCAGGCTGGAGCGCGAGATTGGCTACAAGCCCCATGTGCAACTGCACGAGGGTATCGGCCGTTTCATCCAGTGGTATCAGTCGGAGCAGAACCCCCTGCGGTAATTCCTCACTGGCACACGGTCTGTCGCCTTAGGTTTCCTCACCCCAAACCATCCCCGCAATGAGAATCCTGTCCTCACTCGCACTCCTCTTTGCCACGCTGATGTCGGTGCCCGTTTTTGCCGCCGACATCGTGTGGTTCGACGGAAAGCATCCCGTCACCTATACGGTAGCGGGCGATGCCGATCCCGTGGTGGCTACAGCCCTGAGGATGTGGTGCGACGATATGCGGCAGGTCACCGGCATGGTGCCCCGGCCGTCGTCGAAGGCCACCATCCGCATTGTGCAGCGGAAGGGGCGTCACGATGCCTTCCGCATCTACACCGACCACGGCCATATCGTGGTGGAGGGAGGCAACGCGCGCGGCACCGCCTATGGCATCCTCGAACTCTCACGGATGGCAGGAGTGTCGCCGTGGGTGTGGTGGGGAGATGTGGTGCCCGAGCGGAAGGCGCGGCTCGTCATGGCCGACGGCTTCGCCACCAGTCAGGCTCCCTCGGTGGAATACCGTGGCATCTTCCTCAACGACGAGGACTGGTCGTTGAGGCCGTGGAGCAGCACCCATTTCAGCAAGGCTCCCTATGGCGAGATCAGCGCCCAGACCTACAGGAAGGTTTTCGAACTGCTCCTGCGGCTGAGGGCCAACACCATCTGGCCTGCCATGCACGAGGGCACGAAGGCTTTCTTCCTCACCGATGGCGCGAAGGCCATGGCCGACTCCTGCGGCATTGTGGTGGGAACATCGCACTGCGAGCCCCTCATGCGCAACAACGTGGGAGAGTGGGACGTGGACCGGCGAGGGCGGTTCAACTACAAGACCAACCGCCAGGCGGTGCAAGACTACTGGATAGAGCGGCTCCGTGAGGTGAAGGGCACCGACAACAACTTCTTCACCATCGGCATGCGGGGCATCCATGACAGTTCGATGGAGGGCTACCAGACCGACGAGGAGAAGTTCGTGGCACTACAGCAGGTCATCGACGACCAGCAGGAGTTGCTGCGCAAGCACATCGGTGACCCCAGGCATCTGAGGCAGATGTTCGTGCCCTACAAGGAGGTGCTCCAACTCTATGAAAAGGGTCTGCGCGTGCCTGACTATGTCACGCTCCTCTGGTGCGACGACAACTATGGATATATGACCCGTCTCTCTGATGTCGGCGAACAGCAACGGCAGGGTGGGGCGGGTGTCTACTACCACCTGAGTTACTGGGGGCGGCCCCACGACTACCTCTGGCTCACCACCACCCAGCCCGGCCTCATCTACAACGAGATGCGCCAGGCCTACGACCATCAGGTGAGGAAGTTGTGGATAGCCAACGTGCACGACCCCAAGGTGGCTTGCTACGATCTGGAACTGTTTCTCGACCTGGCCTGGGACATCGACCATTTCTCGGGTAATATGCTCCGCGGACATCTGCTCTCGTGGCTGTGCCGACAGTTTGGTGAGGAAGCGGGAAGACGCCTGATGCCCGTGATGCATGAGTTTTATGCCCTCTGCGGGGCACGCCGGCCCGAATTCATGGGCTGGAGCCAGACCGAACTCGACAAGCGCGTCTACGACCGTGGACTGAGTGGCGTGCGCAACACTGCCTTCAGCACCGAGGCCTTCGGTGGCGAACTCGACCGTTATCTGGAGCGCTGCCAATGGGTGGCACAGCAGGTGGACGAGGTGGAGCCGCTGGTGCGTCCCGCACTGCGCGACGCCTATTTCGCTGCCGTGAAATATCCTGTGCAGGCCGCATCTGCACACGCTCGGAAAATGCTCGAGGCACAGCGGGCACGGATGCTCGCCAACGGTTATACGGGGGCGGAGGAGGCCGACAGGGCACACCTCGTCCAACTGGCGGTGGCAAGGAGCCTGGCCGCTTATCAAAGGGTGCGCCAACTCACATGGTATTACAACAACCAGATGTCGGGCGGAAAATGGCATGGCAGCATGAGCGACCACCCACGCGACCTGCCGGTGTTCTGGGCACCGCTCACACCGGTGACACTCACTGCCGCCGAACAGGACAGTCTGCTCGCCATCCCGATGGCAGAAGACAGTCATCCGCTACAGTCCGACGGGGTGGTGGCACGCAACGCCTCCGACTACGACCGGGCTTCCGAGGGGGTGCAGCACATTCAGATGCTTGGGCACAGCATGAACGCCGTGGCACTGCCCATGGGGGCGGAACTATCCTACAGGTTTGACGTGAACGAGGAGGGCGAATACCTGCTCACCACAGCCATGATACCCACGCAGCCCAACGACAGTGGCGACCTGCGCTACTCCGTGACCCTCGACAATGGCGTGCCTACGGTCTACTCGCTGAAAGAACCGTTTAGGTCGGAACAGTGGAAGCAGAACGTGCTGCGCCAGCAGGCCCTGCGGCAGAGCAAGGTGTCGCTCTCCAAAGGTTCCCACACCCTCGTCATCCGTGCCCTCGACGAGCATATCGTCGTCGACCAGTGGATGCTCGACCCTAAGCCGGGAAGGCAGTTCTACCTCATCCCCGTGAAGACGGCAGAGGCAAGCCTCCCCGGAAATCTCTCGAAATAGCCAAATCCAAGAAAAATCAAAACAGACAGACCAGGTGAACCAGACTGGTCAGAGCACATAAAACAATGGAGAACTACAGAAAAATCGTATTGTCACTCTTCCTCTTCCTGATGGGGTCATTGGCCATGCTGGCGCAAAACGAGACTCTTTCGGGACGTGTCGTGGAGAAAGGCAGTGGCAAGGCGATGGACCATGCCACGGTGCAACTCTACAAACTCGCCACCTCGCGCAGCAAAACCGACACTACCTACGTGGGCGGAACCCTTTCGGATGCGAAAGGGCAGTTCTACTTCCATTCGGTGAATACCGGTTCCTACCTCGTCAAGGTCACCTTCCTGGGGTATAAGGAACTGACAAGCACCGTGACGAAAACCAGGGGCCGTGCCGCCACGTTGGGCGACCTGATTTTGGAACCCGACGCCTTGGTGCTTGACGAGGCAGTGGTCACCGCCAACATCCCGAAGATGGTGGTAAAAGACGACACCCTGGTCTACAACGCCGAGGCTTTCAGAGTGCCTGAGGGGTCGGCCATCGAGGCGTTGGTGGAAGCACTGCCGGGAGCGAAAATCGACGACAACGGCGGGATTACCGTCAACGGGAAGAGCGTGAGGAGGTTTAAGATGGACGGACGCGACTTCATGACCGGCAACAACGATGCGGTGATGAAGAACCTGCCGTCGGATGTCATCGACCAGGTGAAAGCCTATGAGGAGAAAAGCGACCTCTCAAGAATGACGGGCATCGACGATGGTAACGACGATTTCGTGCTGGAGTTCGTCACGAAGAGGAGTGCCCGCAAGGGCCTGCAGATGAACCCCGACCTGGGCTTCGGCAGCGACCACCGCTATGGGGTGCGCCTCACCGCCATGAAACCTTTCGGCGATATGCGCTACACCTTCATGGGCAACGCCAACAATGTGAACGACCGCAACTTCTCCGGGCGTGGCGGAAGGGGGCGTGGCAATGGCAACGGACAACGCCACTCCAAGTCGGCAGCGCTCGATGTGAGTTATGAGAACGGCAGAAACCTCAGGGTGAGCGGCCGTGTGACATGGAACCATAACAATACCGACAACTGGAACCGCACGGGGTCTGAGAGTTTTGTCAACACCCGCGGAGGCGCCTTCTCCAACAGCATCAGCCAGAACTACTCCAGGGCGAACAGTTGGACGGGCAACATGAACCTGCAATGGACCATCGACTCCGCCACCACCTTGTCGTTCCGCCCCGACATCAGTTTCTCCACCAACGACAGCAGGGGACTCTCCACTTCTGCCTCGTTCAACGTCAATCCCTTCGACGTGGTGGACGACCCGCTCGACAAGGCCAGTCTGGAGCAAATGGACGAGCAAGGGCTCGTGGTCAACGGGCGCGAGAACAAGTCGATGAGTTATGGCAGCAACACCAACCTGTCGTCGCAGATGCAACTCGTCAGGAGAATGGGCAACAGGGGACGCAATGTGGCTCTCTCCGCCAATTTCGGCTACCGCGACGGACATAACCAGAATGCCAACTTGTCGGCTGTCAAACTCTACCAGACCACCGACCGGTGGGGCAACGACTCCACCTATCAGACCAACCGCTACACCACGTCGCCCACCGATAATTTCAACTACTCTTTGGGACTGACCTACACCGAACCTCTCTATGTCTTCCAAAGAAAAGAGGTGAAGCCCGACGACGATGATGACGAGCGGCCCATGTCGATGCAGGGCAACCGGGGCAGAAGAGGAATGAGGGGCGTGCAGGGCATCTTCTTGCAGTTGAGTTACCGATACAACTACAGCCACCAGAAAAACGACCCCTTGACATACGACTTCCCCGACTATTCCGACGAGGCTTTCAACATCGTGCTGCGGGAATACCGCGACTGGACCCGACTGTTCGGCTTCCTCGACAACCCCTATGAGGATTACCTGTCGAGAAGTCTCAGCCGATACTCTGAGCGCACGGAGCATGGGCACAATGCCGACGTGCAGTTGCGCTTCGTTCGTGAGAAATACAACATGAACATCGGATTCTCCTTGCAGCCGCAGCGGTCGCACTTCGTCCAGCAGTATCTGGGTGTGCCTATCGATACCGTGAGAACCGTGACCAATTTCTCGCCTACACTCAACCTGCGCTATCGGTTCAACCAGCAGACCAACCTCCAGGTAAGGTTCAGGGGGTCTACCTCACAGCCGTCGATTACCCAGTTGCTGGATATCTACGACGACACCAACCCCCTCTCCATCTCGATGGGTAACCCGGGACTGAAACCCTCCTTCTCTTCCAACCTGAACGTGAACTTCCAGATGCAGCGGCGCCCTGTCTTCACTACCGACAGCATGGGCTTCTCCATTCCCAAAGCACAGCGGCACTGGAGTTTCAGCGCCAACGGTGGGATTCAGACCACCCGCAACTCCATCGGCAATGTAGTGACCTACAACGAGACCACTGGCGGACGTATCAGCAGACCCGAGAATATCAACGGCAACTGGAGCGCCAACGGCGGTGTGACCCTCAACGTCGCCCTCGACACCTTGAACAGATGGGATATCAGCGGGTCGGTGAATGGCAACTACAATCACCATGTGGGGTATGTGAACCTTAACCGTACTGCCACTCCCGACCGCAATGTCACACATACCTATAACATCTCGCCGTCGGCATCGCTGAGTTATCGCAACAGTTGGCTCAACGTGTCGCTCAACTCCAATCTCACCTATGCGAGGACGGAAAACCGGCTCCAGGCCTCCAACGACCTCACCACCTGGAATTTCTCCTACGGCACCAACACCCGAATCACCTTCCCCTGGGGCACGAACCTGTCTACCGACTTCCACGTGTTCAGCAAACGGGGCTACAGTGACCAGACGCTCAATACCAATGAGTTGATTTGGAACGCCCAACTCTCACACAGTTTCCTAAGAGGCAAGAAACTCACGGTGATGCTGCAGTGGTACGACATCCTCAACGAGCAGTCCACCTTCTCGCGCACGGTGAATGCCAACGGCTGGACCGACCGCGAGGTGAATGCCGTCACCTCTTATGCCATGCTGCACGTGAGTTACCGGCTCAACCTCTTTGGCAGTGGCGACGGCGACCGAGGCGATGGCCGTTTCGGCAATAGGCGGGGCGGCTTCGACGGCCCAAGAGGCAACCGCCCCGAAGGCCGTGGCTTTGGAGGCGGTGGCTTCGGGGGCGGTGGTTTTGATGGAAGAAGATGAGATGGTCTTCCTGAAGCGGTAGGTTCTTACTTGTTATTTCCCTGTTACTGAACACTCCGAGAAATAATAATCCCTCAGTGGCTTGGTCACGACATCTCCTGTAAGGGTGACTTGCTCTTGCAGGCGGATGTCTTCCGACGAGGCACCTATCTTGACGGTGAACTTTCCGGGAGCGATGTTCCACTGGCGCTTACCCTCATTGGAGTAATAGCCGAACTGTTCGGTGTGGAGTTTCACACTTACTTTCTTTGTCTCGCCGGGCTGGAGTGCCACGCGGACGAAGCCCTGCAGTTGGATGGGGCGGATATGCTGGCCTTCGGCAGTGGGCGAGAGATATATCTGGGCTATCTCGTCGGCAGCCATCGCTCCGCTGTTCTTCACCTCGAAAGTGAGGTTCACACACTGGTCGGCTGTCGATACCTCTTTGCCCACCACCAGGTTCTGGTATTCGAAAGTGGTGTAACTCAGTCCGTAGCCGAAGGGCCACTGCACGCGTGGGTCTTTTGTGGCGGAATAGTTGTAGCACATCGGTTCGTAGACCTCGGTGTTGGGATAACTCACCGAGAGTTTTGCTGATGGCGACACCTTGCCGTAGAGGATGTCGGCCACGGCATTGCCGCCTTCCTCACCCGGATACCAGGCTTGTATGACTGCCGCGCAACGCTCGGCAATTCCGGATATCACCTGAGCACGGCCGCCAAACACCACCAGCACCACGGGCTTGCCGGTTTGGAGCAGTTCGTTCACAAACTGTTCCTGCTTTCCGGGAAGGCGCAGTCCCTGACGGTCGCGGTTCTCGCCGCAGAGCATCACGTTCTCTCCCACGGCGGCGATAATCACGTCGGCCTCCTTTGCCATAGAGAGCGCCTCCTGCTTGTCGGCTTTCTCACCCGAGTCAACCTTGCGGTGCAGGATGGCGTACTCCCACGCCCGCTCGTCGCCACTCACGGTAAATTTCGTCTCTATCTCCTCGGTCCAGTCACACCCGCGTGAATACATGATGTTCACGCCATCGGGCTGGCGCGATTTCATTCCCTCCAGGAGTCCCACCACATGGGGATGGTCGAGGTCTTCGGTGATCATCTTCCAGAAATAGGTCATGGCAGGGAAGGAATAGTCGCCGCACATCGCCCACATCGTGTTGGCGTTCGGACCGGTAATCAGGATGTTCTTCTTGTCTTTCAGGGGCAGTATGCCATCGTTCTGCAGCAGCACTACCGACTGTGTGGCAATGTCGTAGGCGGTCTGCCGCTCCTCGGGCGTGTCGAGTTTGATGTCTTCCTTGCTGTAGAGATAGGGGGCGTCGTCGAACAGTCCGGCGCGGAATTTCTGGCGGAGCACGTCTTTCACTGCCCTTTCCAGCGTCTCGGGCTTCACCAGACCCTTGTCGATGGCTTCCTGCAGGTGCTGGTAGTTCACGCCACGAGGGAAGTCGACGTCGTTGCCACCGTTGATGGCTGCCGCGGCTTTCTCCGTCACATCGTCGATGCCGGGCAACTGGTCGATGGCGGTGTAGTCGCTCACCACCATACCGTCGAAGCCGAGGTAGCCATGCAGGATGTCGTTGAGTATCTCGCTGTTGGCCACGCAGTTGGTGCCGTGAACGGCATGGTAGCCGGGCATCAGCGCCTTGCTGCCTGCCAGGCGTATCATCGTCTCATGGGGCATCAGGATTTCCTCCATCAGTTCCTTCTCTTCGGCGTCACCGCCACCGCCATAGCCCAGGTAGTGTTTTGAGCAGGCTCCCACGCCCTTGCGCAGGTCGCCTTGCTGCAGGCCGCGCACGAAGGCCGTTCCCATGGCTGCCGACAGGTAGCCATCCTCGCCATACGACTCCTCCAGACGGTTGAAACTGGGTGTGCGGCACACGTCGACCATCGGCGAGAGCGACAGCACACCGCCCATCTTGCGCATGGCGGTGCCCGTCTGCAGGGTCTTCAGTTCTGCCAGTTCGGTATTAAACGAGCAGGCCTGTCCTATCTGCTGGGGGTAGATGGTGGCTCCCTGTGTGTTGACACCCGAGAGCACCTCTTCGTGGAAGAGGGCAGGTATGCCGTTGGGGGTGTGGTGCATCAGCCAGTCCTGCATCGCTGCCACACGGTCGCGGAGCACGTTGGGGTCGATGGGTTTCTGACTGGCATACTGTGAGAAATGTCCGATGCCGAAGGGAATTACCTTGTGGCATTTCGCGGTGTCGAGAACGCCCTTCTCGTCGAAGAAATCATCCATATAGGTACTCCTCAACTGGGCGATGCGCTCCTCCTGCGACATCTTCGCATAGAGTTCGTCAATCTGTTGTTCCATGTCGGCGGCGTTGCATCCCGCCAAAAGCACTGTCATGCACATCATAACTAATTTTTTCATATTCTTGGATTTGGATTTGTTCGTTGGGTGTGATGTTGAAGATGTCGTATACCGCCTTGTCGAGCGCGCGCTGGTTGGCTTCCGGGTGGCCCGACGACTGGAAGGAGGTCACCATGCGGCTCAACTTCTTGTCCTGGCGTGCCGTCAGTTTCGGGAACGGCAGTTGCTGGAGGTTGCCCTTGAGCACCTTGATATCGGGAAATTTCATCGAGTAATAGTAGTGATACAGTGATGAGTTGAGCAGGGCCGCCACGCTCTTGATGGACAGGCCGTCGACCAGCGGGATGAGGATGTTGGCGCTGTTCAGGCAAAGGCGCTGCTGGTTGTCGTAAGCCACGATGGGATACTTGGCGATGAACCTGTAGATGAGTTTCTCGGGTGCCCTGAACATCTCTTCCCTGGCGCATTGCTGGAAGGTCTCTGGGATGAAGGAGATGTACGAAGTGGTGTGCTGGAGTTTGAAGGGGCTCACTTGCCTGCCCATATACACCGGTTCCAGACCGCTTGCCCATTCCTTCTTCACTTTTTTCTTGTTGTCGCCTGTCACTATGCCCAGCGCCCAGAGGCTGTGTGAGAGGTCGTCGTGGCGACGCGACTCCAGTTTTTCCATGATGGTTTTGTCGAGGTCGGAAAGGCATTCCCAGACGATGGTGCCGCTGGCTCTGGCCGATTCGGGCAATGCTACCGTCGTGGTCTTGTTGCCTGTCGTCACGTCATACACTTGTGCGGCAGCAGCCGACTTCTCCATCTTGATGCTGAAGAAGTCGGTGAAAACCCCGTCATACTTGTCCTTGAACATATCTATCCGCTTGATGGAGGCGTTGGACAGGATATGGCTCCGGATGTCATGGTGTGCCTTCACCTTGAGCAGCGAAGTGGGCAGGATGGCGTGCAACATGCCGTTGGCGCCCAGCAGTTCGAGTGAGCGCACGACGACCATCGACGCCCGCTCCTTCGACTTGATGCAGGGAAAGACGGCGGTGTATTGTCCCTCTTTGTCGGCCCCCCAGGGAGGGTTGGTGTAGATGTTGTGAAACGCGTGCGGGATATTGATGTTTTCGGCGGCTCGCGGGAAGCCCTCGTGCAGGAAGTCGATGCAATGCACTTGGGGCACGAAATCGCAGGCCGCGTATTTCACGAGCAGGTTGGTGCCGGCTGTCATCACGGCGATGGGGTTGATGTCGAAACCATACAGGCACGAAGGGTCTTCGGCCTTCACCGACAGGAGGAAGGCACCGCTTCCGCAACAGGGGTCAAGGAATGTCTCGCCTTTGGAGAGCGTCTTCCCGTCGAGCATATATTCCACCACTTTCCTGTTGGTGTAATACAGTCCCGTCATGTTGCGTTCGCCCTCGGCCGTCAACGACTGGTATACGAATCCCAGCACGTCGTCTGTGCTGTCCCAGATGCGGGGCGGCAGGTCGATGTCGAGGTGCCGGTATTCGGGCAAAGTGGAGAAAAAAGCCTTTACGTTTTCCTTTTCCCATATGCCGGCATGCCGTAAGTAAGAGACACAAAGCGAATACATGATGTCGCCAATGGGCTGGTCTGCACCCGACAGCGTGTCGAGGAGCCGGTAGGCAGGGACATAGTCGAGGTAACCCGATGCCACGACACGTCTTGTCGACCGCGTCTTGTTGGCACGTTTGGCCAATTTCCCCCGTGGGTCGCTTCCGAGTTTTTCCCAGTTGTTTGCTGTCGCTTTGCTTATCATCTCACACAATAACTACAGGTAAGGCACTCAACTATCAGATGTCCTTCGACTCCCTTTTTATTCCCTTTTAACTCCTGAAAGATGAGCGAAGGCAAAACTTGAGATAAGATTTCTGCAAATATAATGAAAAACGAGTGGAACACAAAAAACCTGACCTTTTTTTTGCTTTTTGCTCGGTTTTCGCTAACTTGCGCCCAGAAACAACGACATCATGGGTAGAAACAAATTCTCACAACAGGAAATCAAGGAGATAGGTGCGCTGCTGCGCAAGAAAAACGCGGGCAACCGCCTTCAGCAGAAGATGGTGCGCCATGACCTGAGAGTGAACTATGAGTTCAATATCTCCGACTTCAATGAGCCCGGCAAAGCGTTCGGCGAGGAGGAACTGCAGGCTGCCATCAAGCGTGGGGCGATAGAGATTCTCGACGATGCCACCATCGCCGCGATGAAGGAAAAACGGGCACGCGACAAGGCACGCGACGAAGCCCGCCGACAGGAGGAGGTCATTGCCGAGGGCGAGCAGACCGATTGGCAGGAGGCGATGCGGCAATGGGAAGAATGGGAGAAAAACGAAAAAGGAGCAAAGGAATGATGACCGTGAAGAATGGATTGTTGTGGAAGGTAAGGTTGGGTATCGTCATGATGTTCTTTTTCACCCTTCCTTCCATCGCCCCGGCGCAGAACTGGGGCAAGGTGATAACGGGACTGTGGAAAACCCATCAGGCCATAAGCATCACCGATGAGAAACTGGCCGAGATGGTGGCAGAGGAGGTGGCGTATATGGACTCGCAGCACAAGGTGCTCGGCGAGAGCAATGCCTATACCAAACGGCTGAAACGGGTGATGAGCGGCATCAACAGCGTGGAGGGACTGGAACTCAACTTCAAGGTCTACAAGACCAGCGAACTCAATGCCTTTGCCTGTCCCGACGGCAGCGTGAGGGTGTTCTCGGGGTTGATGGACCAACTCTCCGACGACGAACTGCTCGGCGTGCTCGGTCATGAGATAGGTCATGTGGCATTGAAACACTCGAAGAAGGCGTGGCGCAGCGCGATGATGCGCAGTGCTGCCTCCGACGCCATAGGGGTGTTCAGCGACACCTGGGCCGCTATCTCCGATTCCTTCCTTGGCTCGGTGAGCAGTGCCGTGCTCTCTGCCTCTCACTCCAAGGTTCACGAGACCGAGGCCGACGACTATGGTTACGACTTCCTCGTCAGGCACGACCGCAACCCTTGGGCGATGGTGAAACTCTTTGAGAAACTCAAGAAGATGTCGAAGCAGAAAAACACCAAATACACCAAGTGGTTGAAGGTGTTCGCATCGCATCCCGATTACGATACACGCATCAACCACTTGAAGTCAAGGTGTGAGGAAGACGGCTATTCGAGGCCCTGATCTTCCCACGCTTTTTCTATGTCTTTTAGGTCCAGCCCGAGCAACTTCATGTTGCGGAAGAGTTCGGGCAGGTGTTCCTCGAGGAATTCCTTGCGGCGGGCGGTCAGAATCTGTTCTTTCGCTCCCGGTTTCACGAAGTATCCCAGTCCGCGCTTGTTGTAGATGACCTCATCGCGTGCCAGTTGGTCGTAGGCTTTCATCGCGGTGTTGGTGTTCACCTGCAGCATCACGGCATATTCACGCACGCTCGGTATGCGGGCGTCATCCTCATATTTTCCAGAGAGGATTTCATCGCAGAGGCGGTCGGCCATCTGGATGTATATGGCTTTGTCGTTGCTGAATGTCATACGTTGGTCCATTTAGAAGTGATGAGTTGAAAGCGGGTGAAAATCCTGTAACTCAGCCAGAAGTTGAAGATCGCAAGGGCGAAGACGAAGGCGATGATGCCATAGCCTAAGAGGCCATCCTGTCCGGCTCTGATGCCGTAGGCGAGGATAGAGAGAATCTCGCTCTTGAAGATGGTGGAGAGGTAGCCCACCAGGGTGCTGAGAGCAAGATGAAAGAAGGTGGCGATGACGAACTGTGCCTTGGTGAACCATGTGCCGGCAAGCACGTAGATGGAAACTACCCATGCCAGGACGGCAAATTCAAACAACTTGGTGGCGATACTGACGCCTCTTCCCAGACTTGACTGCGTGAAGAAGAATCGGAATCCGCACAGCCATTCCCTGCCCTGGATATAGAACACGATGTTGCGGAGCAGGTCGCCCAATGCGTAGGCAGCCAGGATACACGCCGGGATGATGACGACGGCGAAGAGGATGGCCACTGTCCAGCGCTCGAGGTTGGTGGCAGGAAGGGTGAGGAAGGCGATGCGCTTCTGCTTTTGCTTCAGCATGCCGAACACGTTGCTGTTGACCACGACGATGGCGATGGCGGCGGCGGCCATGCACAGTGAGTTGACAAACAGCACCGACCATTGATAGGGTGTGGTTCCCATGTTGCCATAGACATTTGTGGTGCTTTGCGACGTTATTCCGATCAGTCCCATCTGCAGCAGGGTGACGCCCAGCATGATACCCAGCGACCACTTCACGATAAGGCCTCGGTTCTCATAGAAGAACCATTTGAATGTGAGCCAGAATCTCTTGATATTGAATTTTCCCATTTTTCCCTGAGATTAGAGTTTGTTGATATACTTCCCGATGAGTGGCCTGTGCCCGAACAGCCGGTAGGAGAGCCAGATGTTGAGGATGGAGAGCGCCAGGAGGATGATGCTGGTGATGATACCATTGAAATCGAGAATCTTGCGGAATATCATGCCTTTCTGCACATTGTCGGATGGCAGCAGGGTCATGAATATGATAATCAGTACCAGCAGCACCACGGTGGTGAAGATGAAGTTGTACTTGATGTTGCGGATCAGGTTGGCTCCCAGCAGGAACATGGAGTTGCACCAGAAGAGCAACATTGCCACAGTGAGCGGAGCGTAGCCCTTGAAGTTGCTGATAGACACTTCATTGAACGTGCGGACCAGCATCCAGTCCAGCGGTTCGCGGTTGATGATGAAGCCCACGAGATGTTGCAGGATGTCGGCTATCACTAATGCGATGGCCAGTTGGCCGAGATGTAACAGTATGGGCATCAGGAAACGCACGGTGAATTTCTCTGCCTTCGATGCGGGCAGCATGGTCAGTTCGCGTATACCGTCTTTCCACAAGTAGAAGGAGTAGAAGAAATACGACCCTCCTGCGGCGAGTATGGAGAGGGGCATCACGATGATGACGATCTTAACGATGTCGTAGGCGTTATTTGTCTGATGGCTGATGGCGTATGCCAGGTTGGGCAACTGGAAGAAGATGCATGACGTGGTCACATACGTCCACAGGGTTTTGATGTTGTAGGCCCTGTCGGTGACGAGTGTCCAGCGCACCAGTTTTTCCAGTCGTGTGAGGTTGAATGACTTGCTCATGGCACTTGTGGTTTAATTGTTCGACGGTGTGTTGGAATCGACTTTCACCTTGCCCAGTGTTACGGCGTTGAAGAGCAGTTCGAGGTTGAGCGGTGTCTCTACCTTGTCGGGGTTGCGGGGAACAATTACCGCCTCGCCCTGCACGGATGGCTCGCTGTAGAGCACGCCGTCGGCGGCACTGCCAGGGGTGCGGTACTCGAAACTGTAGCGGTCGCAGATATCGCCCACAGAGGCATCGAGCAGCAGTTGCTGCTGGTTGAGGATGAGGATATGGTCGAGGAGCGACTCCACGTCGTGCACCTGGTGGGTGGAGATGATGAGCGTGCGGTCGTCGGTCATGTTGTTGGCCACCACGCGGCGGAACTGCACTTTAGAGGGGATGTCGAGACCGTTGGTGGGCTCGTCCATCAGCAGCAGCCGCGTTCCAGCGGCGAGGGCGAAACTCATAAACACTTTCTTCTTCTGCCCCATGGAGAGGGATTGTAGTGAGAGAGTTGTGGGCAGTTCGAAGTCGTTGAGACAGTTTTCGAGCACCTCGCGGCTGAAATGGGGATAGAAGGGTTGGTAGATGCTGACGTATTTGTCGAGGGTCATCGAGGGGAGGTCGAACTCCTCGGGCACGATGAACACTTCCTCGAGCATTTCCGGGCGGCGGTCTATCGACTTCATGCCGTCTACGGTCACGGTGCCTTTTTGCGGGCGAAGCAGTCCGGAGATGAGATAGAGTAGGGTACTCTTGCCAGTGCCGTTCTTGCCCAGCAGACCGTAGATGTTGTTGGCTTCGAGTTGCAGACTGAAGTTGTCGAAGACTTTTGTCTTCTGTCCGGCGTATGCGAAACTGATATTATCGACGTTGATCATAATCGGAATTGGTTTTGTGGGTGTATGGGTATTATGTTTATTTATTGCTTTAGAAGTCGAACTTGCGGTTGGCAAGCATGGCGAGCAGATAGTCGTCGTAGGGATCCTGGATGAACAGTTTGTTCACGGTGGGTATCTCGTCGGCTTGCTTGAACTGGATGTGGGTCACTGAGCGCAGGTGGTCGTTGTCGAGATCGTAGACCATCTTTTCGTGGGCGGCTTTCCATTCCTCAGTGTTCTTGCTCCATACGCAGTGGGCTATCTCATATTCGTTGCCACAATAAGTGAACTGTAGTTTGTAGTAGGGCTCATAAGTCCTTGTCGCTGTATCCCACTTGTAGGTGGCTTTCTCTGTGAGGCGTCCTTGGGCATCGTAGTCGAAGTGGCTGGCGTAGGTGGGGACAAGGTAATCAGACTTGTTGTCGTATACATAGAGGGTGCTCAGTACGCCATTTTCAATGTCGGCATTGTAGTAATGACCGTTATTGGAACTGTGCGACAGGTTGAGGTACATACTCATGACGGTGAAAACAGTGATGATGATATCCATAATCGTATTCTTTAAATGGTTAATAATCCAGTGTCGTAGTGTACTACCTTAATAGTACACTGCAAAAGTATGGCAATTTTGAATACCCTCCAAATTTTTCAGCAGTTTTTTTCGTGGGAAGCACAATATTTAACATTCATTTACAATTCCAGCGTTTCCTGTAACTGTTCAGCGAATGGGCGTTCGGCCTAATGTTCGTCGGTCTAATGTTCGTCGGTCTAATGTTCGTCGGTCTAATGTTCGTCGGGATTTGCAATCCCGACGCAGTGAGTATCAGGATTTTAAATCCGAAAAAGCGCATTGAAAATGCCCCGACGCAGTGAGTATCAGGATTTTAAATCCGAAAAAAGCGCATTGAAAATGCCCCGATGCAGTGAGTATCAGGATTTTAATCCGAAAAAGCGCATTGAAAATGCTTCTACTCAATCCGGGCGAATTGCAAAACTGCGATTAAGTAAGTGCAGTGCAAATTCATTTGAACACTGCAGAACGCGAGCAGTTTATCTAAATTCGCCCGAACGCCCCGAACGCACTTTCGCTGAACAATCACCGTTCTCTTCTGTCCTGCCTAGGCAGGTCATACGGGGTTGAGTGGGGTAGCAAAAAAATACCACCCAGCACGAACGGCTGGGTGGTGATGAAAGGGAAAGTAAATCTTTCTCGTCACAAATCATGCAAATCTTTTAGAGTTGTTTCATAGTTTTTCCCATATAGGTGAGCGGAGCGAACACAAAAAAATCGCAACTCTGTTGCGTAAGAAATCTCCCTGCGACCTATCTTCGGGAGCAGAACCTAAATTGTCGTGCAAGCCGAATGCAAACGAAAGTTTACTTTCAGTTTGCTGAGGCGCAGCCGACAATCGAGTGCAACTCAATGAAAGAGCGACGAGTAGGAGCGGTTGCATCCCTTCCCCTGGAGAGGGGAAGGGCCTTGGGTTGGGGTAGAAGCCCCTTCTTAGGGCAAGAAGGGGTTGGGGTTGTTGTGCCCTCCAAACCAAAGGCTTGGCAAAGTTGTCAGTCGGGGATGCCAAAAAAAACACCACCCAGCACGAACGACTGGGTGGTGATGAAACAGATTCTCAATATGTAGTGTAGTTTGTCTGAACTTGAATATATCTTATCCTTTGCGCCACATTTGCTGCTGCTGTTCCGGGTTCACTACCATTCCGGTGGGCATCTGGAAGAACACCAGGTAGGTGTCGATAAACTTCGAGATGGCTTTCTTACACTTGTCGGCGATGGCTTCCTTACTGTACTCTACTGCTATTGTGGTGTTCATATTCATTGCTTTCATTGTCGTATTCTTTTAATGTTAATATTTTGGGTTGTTGCTTTGTTTGTAGTTTTGTTTGTTGTCGTTTTGTCTGGTTCTTGTTACATTTTCTGTGTGCACTGTGGGTAAACCGGACTGATGAACATGAGGAACTTCACCATGTTGGCAAGACCTTTCTTCACCGACTTCATTACTTTCACTACTGTTGCGCTGCTCTCATACTGGGCAACTGTCATTGGGGTTGCATTCATTGTTTTCATAATCGTTTATTTTTTATTGTTTTTATTTTATTTTCGTTTTGTTGTTTTCACTCCGACAGGCGGGCTGTCTTTGTTGTTTCTGATGCAAAGATATGGCGGTTTTTGTCGTCCGCAATGATTATCCTCGAATTCTTGCCGAAGTTGATAAGACTCAAAACCGAATTTGCGACAAAAAAGAAAAATCGATGAAAATCCTGTCGCAAACCCCTAAAAAATGACACGAAAACCTCGGTTTTTGCTATGTATTGTAAGTCAGGAGTCGGAAATTCCAGCAAAAAGCCGTTCCAACACCCTGCTTTTCGTTGGTCGAGACCGGGTGTTATATATATATTATAATTAGGTAGCAGAACATTACATGACAACAATACTAATCGCATGTATGGAGGGTAGAGACCTACGAAGGACCGATTGGGTGCACAGCGCATTGGACAGGAAGGGTAGGGCGCAGGATAAGTTGCTTGAGGGACTGAAGGGGCTGATGGGGATGTATCGTATGGGCGAATGAAAGATTTTTTGAAAAAAATGGGTGAAAAGTTTGGAAAATGATATTAAAATTCGTATCTTTGCAAAGTGTTAATCATGTTAATGTTCAATCGGATGAAGTATAAAGAACTGGAAAAGAAAGTGAAGAGCATCGGTTGCTACGATACTCGCAAGCAGATGAACGGTCACCCTCTTTGGTACAGTCCAGTTACAGGAAAATACTTTCAGATGAGCAATCATGGTTCCGAAGAGGTGGCTACTGGAACACTCAACAAGATTATGAAGGCAGCGGGCCTGAAATGACCCGCCACCTTCGACACACGCTATATTTATGACACCAAATAATCAAGCAGCCAAAACTTGTCACGCATAAAACCATTTAACATTATTGAGACACATTCAATCTAACATTAAACCATCATTATGAGAAGAGTACATGCTATCATCGAAAGAGCATCCGATGGCAATTATAGTGTATATATGGATGCCGATGAATTGCCATATCTCATAACTGGAACCGGCAAGACGGCCAATGAGGCATTGAACTGCTTCAAGGGAGGTTATGAAGATATGAAAAGATTCTATGCTGAGGAAGGCAAGGAGTTTGAGGAGGTAGAATTCGACTATCAGTACGATATGGCATCTTTCCTCTCTTATTATTCCAAGATTCTTTCATTGGCAGGGTTGTCTCGTTTGACTGGAGTTAATCAAGGCCAGTTGAGTCATTATCTCACGGGCAGACGTTCTCCATCTCGTCGAACGAAAGAAAAGATGCAGAGAAGTATCAGGGCTTTTGCTGAAGATTTGGAGCAGGTGAACTTCGTCTGATGAATTAGCACTATGATTATTACACGTCCCCGGCCATAGCAGTCGGGGCTTTTTCATTACTTTTGTATCATGGGGACGGGGAAATTGATACGTTGAAAAAAACAATCATCCCACAAATGGCTCGAAAAGCATTTGTGGGATGAATATGTAATGAAGGCCCTTAAAAGACCTTAATGACTATAAAGACACTGCTATACCAGATGTGCGATGAGGCTCTCGCGGTCTCCCGGCAGCATGTCGATGACCGGCACTTCTATCATGGTGTAGCATCCAGGCTGTTGACGCATGGAGGCACGTGCCACGTTCACCAGCACCTGTCCGGTGAGTGCGGGGTTGTTGATGCTCATATTGAACTCCATCCGCTGGTTCTGTGTCTTTCCGCTCACGCCTTTACGCACCAGGTTCACGCCATGACCCATGTCGCGCACCTCGTCTACGGAAGCCACCTCAAACACGTGGGTCTCATCGTTGGCGAAATAGGGGTCGGCCTTGATGGCGGCGGTCACCTCCTCGAGTTTAGCCCCCTCTTCCAACTCCACATATACCATGCGGCGGTGTATGCCTTCTCCCTTCGGGATGGTCATGGAGAGCGCGTTCTTCACGCCGGCCTTCGAGCGCACGCACACCGAGTGTCCCATCGACATGCCCGGACCGAAGTTGGTGTACGACAATCCTTTCGGTGCCAGACTTTGCATGAGTGTGCGGACGATACTGTCGCTTCCCGGGTCCCAGCCGGCGGCGATGACCGACACGGCATTGTTGGCCTTGCACACGGGCATCAGGGCGGCACGGTAGTCGAGGATGCTGGTGTGGATGTCGAAACTGTCGACGGTATTGATGCCCAGACGGAGGATTTTCTTCGCATACTCCTCACAACTGCGGGTGGGGGTGGCGAGGATGGCCACGTCGACGTCTTTCAGTTCAGTGATGTCTTTCACTACCTCGTAGCCTTCCAGTTCGGCAGGACGGTCGGCGGCACCATTGCGGCGCACGATACCTGCTACCTCGAAGTCTTCGGCGGCCTCCAGTGCCTGGAGGGCATACTTACCGATATTGCCGTAGCCCACTACGGCGGCTCTGATTTTCTTCATAGAGTGATGATATTTAGTTTGTGAAAAATCCGTTTCGGCTTGCAAAATTATATTATTTCTTTGAAATTCGTGTCTAAATGACAGATTTTTTATAAAAATCGTCATTTTGTGGTAGGGTGAGGTTTCCGGTCTCGAAAAATTGTCTTCCACACTCCGGGTAGTTGGCAGGCTTATCGGCAGCGGCAATGACCTTTCCCCCGGCATGCTTCATCATTTTCTTTCGATAGATTTTCTGCCAATAGTTTTGCATATCTCAAGGATTATGCCGAACTTTGCGACAAATTCTTGCATCCTAATAACCATCCTTTGCAAATCCATATTAACTATTCATAATGAGACATCTGTTTTTTACTTTCTTCCTGGCTCTTCTCTCGGCGACACAGGTTGCTGCCTTCCAAAAAGAGTCAATCAACATCACTGTAAATGGTAAACAGCGCAACATGGTGGTGTTTACCCCTAATGAGTTGCCTGCCAAGTCACCACTGTTCATCGTCACCCACGGTATGAACCAAGATCCGGAATACCAGTATGGGTCGGATAAGATGTATGAGATGATCGATACCGCAAAGTTTGTGATCACCTATCTGCGCAGCGACGGCAACACATGGGATACAGGCGGAACGAAAGACCAGAACTTCGTCATCAGTGCCATCGACGAGATGGCCAGCCGCTACGACATCGACAGAGACCGCGTCTATTGGTCGGGATTCTCCATGGGGTCGATGCTCATCCATCATTGCATTGCCAATATGCAAGACAAGATTGCGGCCTTCGCACCAACTAGCGGCATCCAGTTCTCCGAGCAGCCCTGGAACAACTGCACGAAGCCCGTCAACCTGCTGGAGGTCATCGCCTATGATGACGAGACGTTCGGCTACGAGCAATATGGCATTCACGACTATATAGAAAACTACGCCCTTCACGACAATCACACCAACTATTCGAAGACCATTGGCTACAAGCCCATCAGCAGCAGTTGGTTTGATGGCGACCTGGAAAAATGGACCGGCGGTCCTGAAGGTGGCGAGGTGTGGCTCTACTCCTATCACAACGGCGGACACTGGCCTATGGACCTGAACCGCCATCTCATCTGGAATTTCTGTAAGCGCTTCTCGCTGAATCAGCCCAGGGTGAAAATCACCCAGCCGGCAGGCGAGACCACCTACCTATACATGGCTCCTGAAGGAGAGGCCACATTCCCCGACATCACCATCGAGGCCACCGCTGTAGCCAAACAAGGGCAGGTGGAGACGGTGGAGTTTTATGACGGCAACACCCTGCTGCAGTCGCTTTCGGCAGAACCCTTTACCGCCACGCTGACAGCCCCCACGGTAGGGCGGCACGAACTGCGCGTGGTGGTGACCGACAGCAATGGGAAGAAGGGAGAGAGTTCGTGCGTGGTAAACTGCCTCACGTCTGACAACACCTTCGACCTGACACAGAATTTCACCACCGAGGGCATCGTGCCGCAAGACTGGATGGTGTGCAACGGCAAGGTGAAGCGCATGGGCGGCGGACTGCCATACACCAATGGGTGCCGTCTGTTGCGATTTACGAACGCCGCACGTGCCTTTGACTATGGACTATATGTGGAGAACCCCGGTGGCAAGGTGCGTTCGGGGTACGCAAGATTTGGCGATGCACAGGCCCGTTCACGCATGACGCTGCACGCCGGACAATATTCGCTCAGGTCGAGGCTCTGCAACTGGAACCAGCCCGACTTTACGTCGGTGGTTGTTGTCATAGAGGACTCTAATGGCGAGGAGGTGGCGTCGACCACCTTCACTCCCAACGTCAATATCGGCGGCGATACCGGCAACAGTTTCGGCGGTGGCAAGAGGCAGTTGTTCGAGTTTGATATTCCCGAGACGGGCGACTATATGCTCTCTTACTATACCGATGCCGTGAAGAAAGCCGACTTCGTATTGGGAATGTGCACGCTCCAGGTCAAGTCATTCTCCCCAACGGGCATCCAGGATGTTGGCCAGGGCCATGCTCCCTCGGTGAAGGGATGCTACGACCTCAGCGGAAGGCGCATTGAGGAAAGCCAACTGCCGAACAGCCAGTTGCAACCTGGTGTTTACATCATCGACGGCCGTAAGGTGGTGGTGAAGTAAGGGCTGTTTTTTTGTTAAAACGTCATTGAATGATGGGGTGGGGGGTCAGTCCTGGAAAATGGTCTTCCACACTCCGGGCAGTTCGCTGGCCTTATCGGTAGCAGCGATGACCTTTCCATCGGCATCCTTCAGTGTGTAGGGTGCATTCACCTCATATTCCCCATATTGTTCTGGGTCGTTGACGTTGGTCACTTCCTCCACTTTCTTCAGCATGCCCCCTTCCCATATGCTCCGTGAGAAGTAGATGGCGCACCATGAGGCACTGCCGCCATCGAAAACCGATTTCGTGGCGGGGTGGAGCACGATGTTCTGCAATGCCGGTTCACCCAGCAGACCCATTCTGGCAAACTGTTCGGCAGCGGGGTCCCAGAGGAGCAGCGTGCTGTATGTGCGCGACTGTCCTGGTCCGATGAAGATATCCACATATCCGTCGAAATTGGCATCCATGAAGTGTACCGATTTGTCGCCGTCGGTGGCCAACGGCTCTTCGTCGGTGTCGGAGATGGTTTGTAGCAGTTGGTCGTCGAGATAGATGAATGCCTTGGTGATGTCGTCGGAGAGTTCCACCCTCAAGCCTTCATATGTCGTAGGGCATTGTTCCAGGGTTATCATGCCGTTGGCATCCGTCTCTATCTCTGGTGCTTTCATCTTGACATCCTCCGTGGGCATTTCGGCAGCCACTGGCTCGGCAGTGGCGGTGCTGTCGGTGGTTTGTTCTTGCGTGGATGTGGCGTTTGTGTTGCAGGCGGTAATGACGCCCATACCCATGGTCAGTGCCACGGCAAGGGGCAGGGCGAAGCGGTTGGAAATATTCTTTTTCATACTATAATAATGTTGTGGTTTTTTTATTGATGGCACAAAAATACGGATTATTCTTCATAAAAAAGGCAATTATTTAGGGTTTGGCCAATCTTTAGCATTTGTCTAGCACTTATTAACCAAATAAATGCTGGTTTTACCCCCTGCCAGGGCATGGCACCATGGCTGCAAGATAATGGCAAAACTTCAATTATACATATTTGCGTAATGCATTTTTTATAATTAGTGCAAAATAGTATTGGAGTGCTCCTGCTGGCCTGAATTTATCACAAGGATGACTGTTATAATGTGGCTGCCAATAAAGATGATTGATTATGTTTTATTGGATTTTTTTCTCTGGATGGTTATGTTTTAGAAGGATTTTCCTTGCTTTATGGTTATGTTTTAGAAAAATATCGTATATTATGTAAGATTCTTCCAAAGAAGCCATCAGTCAATTCCTCTACACCCACCGCACTGCCGGCGAACAAGTTGAGAAGGATGCCAAGGAAAAAGGAATGCTCGGCTGGTGGCTGTCCGGCGCGGATTTTTTCAAACCAGAAAATTCACTGCCTTCATCCAAAATTGCCTTTCTCACAATCAAACACGGGACTCTTTGTTAATACATGGTCTTACAGGTCGATAATTCATGTTTTTTTCATATCTTTGCACATCAATGGTGCTGCCGTATTGCAGCTGACAACTAGATAGCAAACATACAATCATGGACTACATAAGAGTAACTAAAGACAATTTGGAGAAGGAGCATATATGCTGTGCCATCTCCAACAACAAGGATGTTCAGGTGTCTTCCAAGAAAGCATGGCTTTCTGAGCGCTTTGATGATGGGCTTGTGTTTTTGAAGAGTGTTGAACGAGGGAAATGCTTTATTGAATACATTCCAGCAGAAAATGCGTGGAACCCTATTCATGCTGACGGCTATATGTATATCGACTGCCTTTGGGTGTCTGGTTCCTTCAAGGGTCACGGTTATTCCAACGACTTGCTTAATGAATGCATCCGTGACAGCAAGGAGAAAGGAAGAATTGGACTATGCATCCTTTCAACGGCAAAGAAGAAGCCGTTCCTGGCTGACCCGAAATTTCTCAAACACAAAGGATTCTCAGTCTGCGATGAAGCGGACAACGGTATCCAACTTTGGTATTTTCCTTTTTCGTCAGATGCCCCAATCCCTTGTTTCAAGAAATGTGCAAAGCATCCTCATATTGAAGAGAGCGGCTACGTCCTGTACTATACAAGCCAATGTCCTTTCAACGGGAAGTATGTGCCTATCCTTGAAAACATCGCCAAGGAAAAGGGTATTCCTTTCAAGACCATCCATCTACAAAGCAAGGAGGAGGCGCAAAACGCTCCGACACCCATCACCACCTATGCTGTTTTCCACGATGGCGAGTATGTCACCAACGAACAGATGAACGACAAGAGATTCTTGAAGATGATTGGCAAATAAAGCAGATTTCGACAAACCGAATCATTTCCTGTAGATTTTTTATAGTTTTTTGCGAACGAAGTTGTCTAACGGATGTAGATTCGATTAAAAATGGATAAAAAGGAACAAGTATTCACCCAATTGGTACGGGGCCTGATGAAGGCTTGTGACAGCATCCTGGATCGGCTGCAGGTGAAAGAAGACGACCTGTCGAACAAATAGGAAAATGGTAAATCAAATTTCCAAAAATTGAGATAAATAGCAGCCTCCATTGTCAAAAAGATTGATAAAACATCATCAATATCGCTAAAAATCCCCACATCTTCTTGCGAGGACGTGGGGATTGCCGTGCATCATGGTCGCCCATGCTGTGTATTTAGTGAAAGCGCTTACCTGCGTCCACCGAAGGTTCCGTGAGCGGCTGATGTGCCACCATTGCCATGGCAGGCCACGTTGCCCGACGGACGGGTGCCGAATGTGCGGCTTGGAGACTTCCTTTTCCCTTAATTATCCTTTCCTTCCCTTAAACTTCTCTTCCCCCCCAG
>OMZE01000022.1 GCA_900315455.1 uncultured Prevotellaceae bacterium
CTTCTTGTGCGAAAGAATCAACTGACCTTTCTTGTCTTCCTGATTTTCTACGTAAACTTCTACGATGTCGCCAACCTTCAGGTCGGGGTTGTAGCGAAATTCGCTGGCGGGGATAATACCGTCGCTCTTGTAACCAATGTTGACAACGACTTCTTTCTTGTCAAAAGAGATTACTTTACCGTCAACAACTTGATGCTCGCTCACTTTGTTGAGGGTTTCGTCATAGGCCTTCTCGAGGTCTGATTTGCTTGCGCTGTTCATACTGCCGTTCTCGAACTCTTCCCAGTTGAAGTCCTCGAGGGGCTGAACGTTTTTAAAGTTTGACATAAAATGAATTAATAAAAAATGAATGATTTAATAAAGTTAGACTTTATGTTGATTGAAAATCGGGTGCAAAGGTAAATGAATGATTTAATAAAGTTAGACTTTATGTTGATTGAAAATCGGGTGCAAAGGTACTGCTTTTTCGGCAAATAACACTAATCTTGTACCTTATATTATTTGGTTACGGCAAGTAAAACCATCTTATTTAATGATTATTAACTATTTGGCTTCGCTCATTGCGTGGGGATATGACAGAAAGTGTATGAAAAACACTGATTGGCACGTTTTTTGCACCAAGTGAAATAAAAAAAGGAGGTGCAATTATGGCATTCATTGATTATTACAAAATTCTGGGTGTTGACAAGAACATCCCGCAGGCCGATGTGAAGAAGGCGTACCATAAACGGGCACAGCAGTTCCATCCCGACCTGCACCCCGACGACCCCAAGGCGAAGGCAAAGTTCCAGGCGTTGCAAGAGGCCTACGAGGTCATCGGTGACCCGGAGAAACGCAAGAAATACGACCAGTATGGAGAACAGTGGCGACAGGCCGAAGCATTTGAGAAAGCCGGCGGTGCTGGTGGCGGACAATATTGGCAGTCGGGTGGGGGAGGCTCACCCTTCGACGGCTTCGACTTCAGCATGTTCACCAATGGCGGTGGAAGTGGCGGTTTCAGCAGTTTCTTCGAACAGATTTTCGGAAGGAAGGCATCACGCTCGGGTGGCTCCAGCCGTCGGTCTGGCTCTGGGGAGATGAACGCCAATGTCAACATCGACCTTTATACGGCCTTACTTGGCGGCGAGGTGATTCTCTCGTTGAGCAACGGGTCGAAAGTGAAGTTGAAGGTTAAGCCAGAGACACAACCTGGCACGAAGGTTCGCCTGAAAGGCAAGGGCTTCGACCGTGGGGACGGCACCTTTGGCGACCTCATCATCACCTATCAGGTGAAACTGCCCACCAACCTCACCGAGCGTCAGCGCCAACTCATCAGGGAGTTGCAAATGTCGAAATAAAGATAAAGTGAACTAGGTATTTAGTAGCAAAAGTGGGTGTGTCACAAATTGACACACCCACTTTGCTATATAGTCCACTTAGTTCTTTTCCGCTACCATTTGTTGAGGTTGAGATTTCTTTCTACCATATCTTCAATATCGTCGGGCAGATTGCAGAAGAAGTCGATACCGGTACGCTCCTCCAGCTCATCTATAGTGATGGCATAGTCTTTGAAGTTGGCACCCTTGATAGATTTGTTCTCATGCACTGTCCACAAAGCCATGGCTTCATAGGTGTTGGTACTCTTGTCGTATTGGAGCAGGGCCATGTAAAAGTATTTGGGTACGGGCAGGACGCCATTGCATTTCTCAGAATACACTTGGTCGCTGCGGATAGTGGCGGCCTTCACCACATAGAGCGTGTCGCAGATGTCGGCCCAAGCACGTACTTTATCCTCAAAATTCGCCCATAACACACCATTGTGGTTCTGCCATTGTGGCTGCATGTTGCTTAAGAAGAATGTCTGTTTGTTTTGCTCCACAGAACATTGGCGGTCGCTCGACGGACAAAGATGTCCACGAGAGAAACCACTGCCTTTGTAGTCGGCTAGGGTCGAACGGTATTGCGCAGGAATCTCCGGGTCTTCCCTGAAAGAATCGTTGCGGCCTGCATTACCATTTTTATTCCCTTCATGCAATTGGTAACATGTCCAGCGGTTGGCTTTGTCGGCATAACTCCACTCCAGACTGAAAGTGATGCCATAGTCTGAGGTCGACTTAATGACCAACTGGTTCATCGTGGAGTCGGCAGCCAGATGCGGATACTCCAACAGTTTCGCACGGTAGAGGTTGCGGTTTCTGTTCGTGTCGGTCACCACTTCGCCGCCTTGCTGATATTGTGCGACAACTACCTTTGAGGCCAGGTAGTCTTTCGACTTCCCGTTCTTCAGATACACTTTCACACCGTATTTCAGGCTGTAGATAATCTGCACGCGGTCGAACTGGTCGGAGGTGTAGCGCACCACGGTGCCGTTCTGCAGCGTGATGATAACAGTGTCTACTTTCTCTTCGGCCATGGCTGCCATAGACGACAGCATCAATGCCAACAGTATGATGAATTTTTTCATGTCTTTTCTCCTCTGTTGATTATTGCTGTTCATGACCGCTTATTTTACGATAATCTTATTGCCGTTGCGCAAGTAGACTCCCTTCGGTAGGTCGCGTGTCTGGGTGCCCACAAACTGGCCACTCACGTTGTATACGCGGCCGTCGCCATCGTTGCCGTCGAGCGTTGCTGTCGTAATTCCCGTAGAGATACCGTCCACGCAGATGTTCGCGCTGCTGTCGCTGCTCGTTCTGAAGTAGGCGCGGAAGGCTTTCAGATCATTCGTCACATTAGGATAGTAGAGCGTATTGCCCGTGCCGAGGAACAGCACGCTGGTGTCGCCGGCATAGAGCGTTGTGGGGTCGTAGATGCCGATGAATTCCCAAACGCCTTGGCTCACCGGTGTCAGTTGACTGTCGATGGTAGTGCCTTGAATAGTAATGGCATCGACATCCTCCTCTGGAAATACGAGATATGGAACGCCGGCCTCAAGAGAACTTACCGAGGTAAACTCCAGCGTGTTGGTGGTGGCATCGAATCCCGTGAGAGCCGCTAACTTCGCAGCCGACACGATGTCGGAGAATTCGTCAATCTCAAAAGGCAGGCAGAGTGTGTTCCATGTGCCGGTGACCATCTCCCGCGACACCGTCACGTTCACGTTCCTGCCGTTATAGGCACCGATAGTGGTGGAGTTGGTGCTGAGCGACTCGTCGAGCGCCAGTTCGGGCACCACTTCATGCAGTGAGGTGTAATAGAGTTGTGACTCACCGCCATTTGTCGTGCCAAGGATGCCGGTGATATTGAACGAGCGGCCCTTCAGGTTATCAGGAATGTCGTTGTCGGGAATGAAACGTGTCGACAGTGACAGTTGGTCGCTGCCATGGGTGAGGTAGTACTGGCCGCCGCTGAGCGTGATGCCCACCTCTTCCACCTCCACCAGGTCGGCCCGGTAGGTGTCGTCGGCAAGGTCGCCAAGATTCTCGATGGGTCTTGCTGAAGCATCCTGCCAATTGTCGAGGCAGAGGATGGAGTCGGCGATGCTTGCCGATACATGATGAAACTCGGGCATGCCGTCCACTACCTTGTATTCTCCCAGCACGCTGCCGATGAGTGCACCATTGGTATTGGTGTGCCAACCGGCATCATCGGGCAAGAAGTCGTAGAAACGAATGGCAGTAGAGTTGTCGCGTACGTAGGCCTCCGTGGCATTGGCATCATACACATACTCGATGAGCCCGGGGTTGTCGCGCCCCAGGGTGAGCCACGCCTTCGTGCCTGGTTCGAGTGCTTTCAGTGCACTGAGAGATGTTACCTCTGGCACAGTCGGTTGAACGCCACCGCCGCTGAGTGTCACCTCTATCTTGGTAAAGCGCAACTGGTCTTTGCCTGTAGTGTTATTGGTGATGGTAAACGAGGACAAGTTACCCTCCCATGTGGCCTGGGTGCCTGAGATAGACAGGTCAACACCATAGTTGATACTGGATTTCGGGGCATTGCCAGAAACAAAAGTCATCACCACCTTGGTAAGTTTCTTGTCAGAGGCAGTTGAGGCAAACGTAAGTGTGTTGGCTTTATATACCCTCGCACTTTTGTCTCCGTCGTAGTATGCTGGGTCGGTTGCTCCTCCTGCCTTGTCGAAAGTAAGTTTCACGTCGCCCAACACTACGTCGTTCAGTTTTTGTGCATTGCTGAATCCCATGTCTGCGAATACGAACACTACATCTTCTGCTTTCGCCTGTGTAAGCACGCAGCACGAAAGCATAAGCAATAGTATTCTCAGGTTCTTCTTCATATGTCGTAAGTTTTAGGTGGTAGCGTTAAGATAGAATCAGATTATTTCAAGAGCATGCGAGGATTTCTGTCGTCGCATCAGTCATCACTCATAGCGCTGGATGAACTGGATGTTGTATTTCTCGTATTTGTTCAACTCGCTGGCGGGTATCTCGTCGCGGTAGCCGTCATACCACTGGAAAGTGTTGAAATGCTGGCGGAGACCGGCATCCTTGAATCTGCGGTAGTGGCGGGCGTAGATGGCATTGCGCAGGATACGCAACTGTGCACTGCTGCAGTTGCGGATATCAGCATCGGTGACATAGCGCTGGGCGAGCCAGTCGTATATCGTGCCTGTGGCCACTGCTGCCCTGCGGGAAGTGGCAGCGGGTGCGGTGGCTGCGCCATCGGGAATCACCTTGCTTGAGTGCATGTAACCCAAGAACTGGCCTGCGGTATTGTACACATTTTTCCAGTTGGCATTGTAGTTGGTGTAGTAAATCGGACTTCCGTCTTTCACCTTCGTCACTATGGCATAGTTGGTGCCCGGTCCCTGGCGCACGTTGGTATAGCCTCCCTCACGGATGACGTGGGCTGGCAACAACCCGGCAACGGGAGGTGCCACAGTGGTCGTGGCGGGTGGGGGAGCGGTCTGTGTGACGGCTGGCTGTGCGGGAGCCGGCTGGGCGACTTGGGCGGTCTGCTTGTCGGCAGCAGGTTCCGGCGCGGCTTCTGCTTCTGCAGGCTGGAATCTCTCGATAGCCTCCAGAATGCCGGAAGCCTTGCGGCGGTGACGCTCAGCATATACCTTTATGCGTGATACGGCAGAGCCAACGATGGTTTGCTCGTCGCTGGTCATGGGATTGGGGAGGTTGCCCAAAGCATTTTCCAACTCGTCGGCAGCATCGTCCCAATCTTCCTTGCTCCATTCATCACCATCACTTGAGACATCATTGCTCAATGTCTCGATCATCTCGATAGGGTCGGTCGACTTGCTTGCCTTTTTGGCCAGTTCCTTGCATGAAACCATGAAGAATGCGGCAAAAAGCATCAGGTAAACTACAGTTTTTGCTTTCATACTATTTTTGTTAGCGGCACTATAATTAGACTTTTCAGTTAATAATGGCATGAAGGCCGATGTAGAACCAAGAACAAGACGTGTTGGCCACAGTGCCGCTGATGGATGGCCGTCGATGGCGTTATTCGATGGTATATTGCCTTCAAGTTACAAAAATAGCAATTATCAACTGAATTATCAAATAATTCAGCCGTCTTTTTCGCCCATCATTCAATTTTTTCTCGGTTTTTGCTGCCAAAGAGATGTAATTCCTTTCCGAATTCTCAATCTTCAATTTTCAAATGTCGCGCAAACCGAACCGAGAGAGCAGCGAGAGCCATTATGCTCGCATAAATGGCCGAGTCGCGTTTGAGGTCGACAAAGTCAATACAGAAGAACTTGTTTTTATGTTGAGGCGCAGCCGACGTTCGGCCGAAGGTCAAACCTCAAACCTCAAACCTCAAACCTCAAACCCTCACTCCTCTATCTCTGACAGGCCTTTGAGGATGCCCCTGAAGATGGTGGAGTAGGCTTCCCGCCTGGCATAGCGCCGGTAGCGGAGTGAATGGCGGATGGAGCGGAGGGCTTGTTGGGGACTTCCCACGATAAAACCACTCTTGTTCTGATGAAACTCCCATTTCTGTCCGTCACGTGTCACGTTAGTGCGGATGGCACCGTCGAGCACCTCTTTCGCCCTGTGGTCGTCGCGTGCCACGAAGGGCAATTCCTCGGCACTGAAGCCGAATGCCTCGATGAGGAGATTGCCTTGCATCTGCGCCATCTTCGTCATCTTGGTTTGTTGCAGCCATCTCTCCAACTTCACGAAGTCTATCCTGTTGCCGTCTTGTCGCAGGTATCTGCCAAGGTCAATGATACCTCGCAGGAAACTGCGGCCAGAAAGGATATGGTTCACGTTTTCGAAGAGGATGGCAGCCAGTTGCAAAGTCTCGAAAGACCGCTCTGTGTCTTTCTGCTCCTGACCTACAATTTCGCGGAGTTTGCTTTCCAGTGCGGTGCTATGCAGATGCACTTTGTCGATGTCGTAGAGTTCGGGAATGGTATGGGTTGGCGTCTCTTGCAGCAAAGTCCTGATCTTTCCGAGGTGACCCTCCGAGAGGTTGAGGTTGTCGTCGTAATAATAGTGTTCCAGACCCTGCGCGAAGATGTTCACCACATCATGGATGTGGGCGAGTTCGATGAGTTTGTTCCATTTGAAGTCCGACAACATGCCTATGGGCTTGCTGTCATCAAAGGCACCACTACGCAAGATAGTGATGAAATTTGTTTTCTCAATGTCGTAGACTGTCATTGGGCGTAAAAAAAAGATGTAGTGTGGGCTCGCTGCCCATCATTTTTTATGAGTATTTCTTCGGATATCTCAGTACGATAGACATCAGGGCGATGATGCCCAGTGTCATGGGGTAATATAGATAGGGTATGATTTCTATGGGATTCACCATAGCCAGTCCGGCTGCCATCAGCACCTGAGCGCCATAGGGCAGCAGACCTTGCATGCAGCACGAGAAGGTGTCGAGGATGCTGGCGCACTTACGGTTGTCGAGTCCGAAGCGGTCGCCGATGTCCTTCGATATCTCTCCTACGGTGAGTATTGCCACAGTGTTGTTGGCCGTACAGGCATTTACCAGGCTCACCAGTGCGGCTATCGACAGTTCTGCTCCACGCTTGCCGCTGACATGTCGGGTAAGTTGGCTAATGATATAGTCGATACCCCCGTTGATGCGGATGATTTCGAGCAGTCCACCCGCCATCATCGTGATGATGATCAGTTCGCCCATGCCCGTGATGCCTTTGCCCATGGAGCCAAACCAGCCGAAGATGTCGTAGGCACCGGTGCACATGCCGATAATGCCCGTCATCAGCAGGCCCAAGGTCAATACTGCCATCACGTTCATGCCAAAGGCAGCGGAAACAAGCACCACGAGATAGGGCAGCACTTTCACATACTCCACTTCAGGCACCTCGGCGGGCGACTGGATGTTTGCCCCCATGAAAATATATACCATGAGAATGAGTATGGCAGCGGGCAGGGTGAGGTAGAGGTTGACGCGGAACTTGTCGCTCATGCGACAGTGCTGGGTCTGTGTCGCCACGATAGTGGTATCGGAAATGAACGACAGGTTGTCGCCGAAGAAAGCACCACCCACCACCACAGCGGTGAGCAGGGCGGTGTTCGCTCCTGTCGACGAGGCCAGTCCGGCGGCTATCGGTGTAAGTGCCACGATGGTGCCCACACTGGTTCCAATGGAGATGGAGATGAAGCAAGCCGCGATAAACAAGCCCGCCAGAATCATGTTTCCGGGAAGGAGTGAAAGGGTGAGGTTTACCGTAGAGTCGATGCTCCCCATCTCTTTTGCCGAGGCAGCAAAGGCTCCTGCCATGACGAATATCCACAGCATCAGGATGAGGTTGCTCGTACTCGCCCCACGGGTGAAATGCTGTATGCGTCCCACCAGCGTGGCACCTTCGGAAATGGCGATGGCATAGATGCTTGCAATGAGGAACGCCACTGTCAGGGGGATTTTATAGAAATCTCCTGCAATCAACGAGCCTACCAGGTATATGATGATGAAAACGAACAGTGGGCTCAGTGCAAATAATCCTTTCTTGTTGCTCAAATCTTCAATCTCAAATCTTCAATCTCAAATCTCAAATCTTCAATCTTCAATCTTCAATCTTCAATTTTCAATTTTCAATTTTCAATTTTCAATCACCTACAGCGTAACCCCATTCTTGAAAATGGAGATTTCGCGGTAGCCGTTTTTCTCGTTCTGTGTCTTCTCGCCGTTGGCCACGGCGATGATTTTGTCGATAAACTCTTTGAGAAGGTCGCCCATCGATGTGCCTTCAACGAGTTTCCCCGCGTTGAAGTCAATCCAATTGGGTTTACGGGCATACAGCACGCTGTTGGTCGACACTTTCATGGTGGGGATGAAGGTGCCGAAGGGCGTGCCGCGCCCTGTGGTAAAGAGCACTATCTGGCAGCCTGCGGAGGCGAGGGCTGTGGCTGCCACCAAGTCGTTGCCAGGCGCAGAGAGCAGGTTGAGGCCGTTCACCTTCAGGCGGTCGCCATACGACAACACACCGCTTACTGGGGCGCGTCCGCATTTCTGCGTGCAGCCCAATGCCTTGTCCTCGAGGGTGGAGATGCCACCTGCCTTATTGCCGGGAGAGGGGTTCTCGCCCACTGGCTCGCCATGGCTGAGGAAATATTCCTTGAAGTCGTTGACCAGTTTCACTGTCTGTTCAAACAACTCCGGTGTCTCGCATCGGTTCATCAAGATGGTTTCTGCCCCGAACATCTCCGGCACCTCGGTGAGGATAGATGTGCCACCTTGAGCCACGAGGTAGTCGGAGAACTCACCCACGAGGGGATTGGCGGTGATGCCGCTGAACCCGTCGCTGCCGCCGCATTTCAGTCCTACGCGCAGTTTGCTCAGCGGGCATTCCACGCGCTGGTCTTTGCTGGCAATGGCATAGAGTTCACGCAAAATCCTCATGCCTTCCTCCATCTCGTCGCCTTCCACCTTCTGGGTCACCATCAGTCGGATGCGGGAGGTGTCGTAGTCGCCGAGCATCTTCATGAAGTCATCGGGTTGGTTGTTCTCACAGCCAAGTCCCACCACCAGCACACCGCCGGCATTGGGGTGGAGCACGATGTCGCGGAGCACCTTGCGGGTGTTCTCATGGTCCTCGCTCAGTTGTGAGCAGCCATAATTGTGGTGCCAGGCATGCACGGCGTCGATGCCCTCGCATTGGGTCTCTGCCTCGAGGGCGGCAGCCAGGCGTTCGGCGATGCCGTTCACGCATCCCACGGTAGGCACTATCCATATCTCGTTGCGGATGCCCACCTCGCCGTTCTTGCGCACATATCCGTTGAAGGTCTTGCCTTCATGGGCTATTGTCAACGACTCGTTCACGGGATGGTATTCGTAAGCCAGCGTGCCCGAGAGGTTGGTCTTCAGGTTGTTCTCGTTCACCCATTCTCCGGCTTGCAGGTCATGCATGGCATGTCCGATGGGATAGCCGTATTTGATGATGTTGTTGCCAGTGGGTGTGTCAGCGATGAGCACTTTGTGACCCATCGGTGTGTCTTGCCTCAGGGTAATGATGGTGCCATCGACGTCGATCTGTTCGCCCTTGGCGAAATTACGCAGGCACACCACCACACTGTCGGCGGGGTTGATTTTAATAAAAGACGATTGATTCATGATAGTATTGTAGTAGTTGTTTTTATATCATCGTGCGTTGGTAGAAGTCCACGTTCTCCTTGCTGAGGATTTCGATGGGCATGTAGTTCACTGGTGGCACCTTTTTCTTCAGCGCGATGGCTTTGAACAAGGCATCTACACAGTAATAGCCCTGCATGAACGCATGCTGGGCGATGAGGAAGGAGATGCTGCCCTCGCGCAGACAGTTGGCGTTTTTCTGTACCATATCATACCCCATAATCTGGATGTTGCGCCGGTTGGTGCGCAACAGGAAGTCGCCCACGATATGTGCCTTAGAGCAGAAGGTGATGCAGTGGTGGGTCTTGGGATGTGATTTGAAATATGATTCCAGGATGGCATCGTAGGTGGCACGCTCCTCCTCCAGGGGCAGGTTCACCACATTGATAGCCACTTGAGGAAAGTGGTCGTGCATGTAATGGCGGAAGCCCACCTCGCGGTTGTCTTGCTGTTTGCTGGCCACTCGGCCGTTCACCATCTGTTTCATCACCATGATTTCCTTGCTTTCTCGGGCGATGAGCATCAGCATCTTCGCGGCGAAGAAGCCGCTGCTGAAGGAATCTTGGCCATAGAAGGAGAGCGGGCGCAGGTCGGGCATGTAAGAGTCGAGCAGCACAAAGGGAATCTCACGCTCGTGCAGTTGGTCGGTGAACTGACGTGTGATTTCCAGTTGAGCGGGCACGATAATCACGCCCTCGGGAGAGTGTAAGAGACATTCCTTGGAAGCCTCGAGAAACGTGTCGTCGTCGAAGCGCTGGTAGTAGAGCATCTTCACGTCGACATGGAAGTCGCGGAGCGCTTCGCAGGCACGGCGTGCGCCTTCCTCTATCTCCTCCCAATAGGCCTCGGAGGCATGTTTGGGCATGATGCAATAGAAGGTGTAACTGCGGTTGTAGGCAAGGGCACTTGCATACATATTGGGCTCGTAATCCATCTCTGCAAGGGCTTTTTCCACTTTCTCACGTGCAGGTGCCGATACGTTCGGACGGTTATGGAGCACACGGTCCACAGTGCCCACCGACACTCCGGCACGGGCAGCAATGTCTTTGATTCTGATTTTCTGACTCATCTTCTATTGTTGTTCTTGGACTGGAGAAAAGGTGCCAATGGCATCCACTACTCTTTTCCCGTTGCAAATTTAGTTAAAAAATTGGGATTTATTTGTCAGTCGCAATAAAAATGTAAGCAAATTGCCCGGAATTGTATGGTTTGACATGCAAAGGCGGGGAATTAGATGTTGGGCGTATCCCAAATCTTGGTTTGAGAGCAGGTCGTGCCCACTGTCTGGTTGCCGACTTTTATGATGAAGTCTCCTTCTTCGAGCGTCCATCTGCCGTCAGCACCGACGAAAGCCAGATTCTTGGCTGGCAACTGGAAGGTCACAGTCTTCGTCTCTCCTGGCTGCAGTCCGATTTTCGTGAAGTCGCGCAGGCGACGGTTGTCAGGCACTATGGAGGCTACAAGGTCGCTCGTGTACAACAGGACGGCTTCTTTTCCAAAGCGACCGCCATTGTTCTTCACATCTACGGTCACGGTAAGCAGGTCATCTGCCGTAAACTGCTGCTTGTCAACTTTCAGGTTAGAATACTCGAAGGTGGTGTAACTCATCCCATAGCCGAACGGCCATTGGAGTGATACTTTGGCATCGTAATTGTAGGCTCCCGACATGGTGCCCACTTCCTCGCTCACCTTGTAGTCGTAGTTGTTGAGGGAGTTGATTTCACGAGGATAGGTGTATGGCATCTTGGCAGAGAAATTGGTGTCGCCGGCAAGCAGGTTGGCAAGAGCGTCGCCTCCATAATTGCCCGGGATGAGAATGTCGATAACTGCTTTGGCTAGGGGCTCGATGTCTGCAATCAGGCGCGGACGGCCTTCATTCAGCACGAGGATGATGGGCTTGCCTGTCTTCGACAGTTCCTTGACGAGTGTGCGTTGGTTGGACGAGAGCCAAAGGTCGGAGAGGTTGCCGGGCGTCTCAGTGTAGGAATTCTCACCTATGCAGGCAATGATGATGTCGGCACTTGATGCGGCCGCTACGGCTTTATCTATCTGAGGCTCATTCTCATCATAATATGCGCCATCTTCATTATAGGTCACACCCTGTTCAAGGATGATGTTTTCTTTACCGTATTTGTTGCACAGCGCCTCATAGATGGTATTGTATTTCTCGGAAAGGTCTTCTGCTTTCGAACCCTGCCAAGTGTAACTCCAACCACCGTTGAGACAGCGCATCTGGTTGGCATTCGGACCGGTAAGCAGTATTTTCTTGCCTTTTGCCAAGGGCAGGATGCCCCCTTCGTTTTTCAGAAGAACTTCTGACTCTTCGGCTGCCAGCAACGACTGTCGTGCAAACTCTTCGGAGCCAAATTTCTCGTACCCCTTGCCGCCGGTGTTGGGCTGGTCAAACAGTCCGAGTCGATATTTCACTCGCAGGATTCGGCGCACAGCATCGTCAATACGCGACATGGGCACCTTTCCTTCTTCCACCAATTCCTTCAGTAATATGCAGAACTCTATGCTGTAGGGGTCCATCGACATGTCGATGCCGGCGTTGATGGCGATTCTGATAGCGTCTTTCTTGTCTTTTGCCACATGTTCACGAGAGAAAAGATTGTTGATGTCGGCCCAGTCGGTGACGAGCATTCCGTCCCACTGCAAATCTTCCTTAAGCCATTTCGTAAGATACTCGTAACTGGCATGTACAGGCACGCCATTGATGGAAGCGGAGTTCACCATCATCGTCAGGGTTCCGGCAAGGGCTGCGGCTTTGAATGGCTCAAAGTATTTCTCACGCAGTAATTGTATTGGCAGGTATGCTGGGGTACGGTCTTTTCCAGTCCATGGAGCACCGTATGCAAAATAGTGCTTCGTGCTCGTACCTACATGATATTTGTCGATGTGATTGGGGTCATCACCTTGATAGCCTTTTATTTCGGCTGTTACCATTTTGCTGTTCACTATGGCATCCTCGCCGAAACTCTCATAGATTCGGGGCCAACGGGGATCCCTTCCCAGGTCTACAACGGGATTGTACACCCATGGGCAATTGCCCGAACGGCTCTCGTATGCAGTTATCTCAGCACCGACACGAGCCAGTTCCGTGTTGAAGGTTGCGCCGATGTTGATAGGCTGTGGGAAGAGGGTTCCGCCTTGGGTGTAGGTGACTCCGTGGTTGTGGTCGAGGCCATAGATATCGGGAATACCGATATATTTCATCGACTTCTTCTGGATAAGCCCAATCCACTCTTGCCATTGTGCCACTGTTGCGGCTCGTGAGGGCGCATTAAGCACCGAACCTACTTTCCATTTGGATATCAGGGTGTCGAGTATTGCCTCATTGAGTTTCCACGCGCGTTTGGTTTCACCTTGGTAAATATCGATGGGATAACTGCCCAGCCTGTCGATAATCTGCTGGTCTGTCAGTTTCAACAATTCATCGGTCTCCTTTTGGGGAGTACCGTATTGTTGCATGACCTGACGCACTTTCTCCCTGTCTATCTTGGCGTTCTCAACAGTCATATTGCCCATGACGTCAAGGTTCAGTTCCAACATTTGGCCTATTTTCTCATCGAGTGTCATCTTCGATAATGTCTTCTCGATTTTAGCCTCCAATGCCATGTCTTTTGGTATGGCTGGGGTGTTGTTCTGAGCATTATTTGATGATACCAAGGCAAATAATGCGAAAATTGTAAACAAATGTTTTCTCATCGTTTTATATTTTTTTTCTAGTTAAAATGCTGCTGAGATACGACGGATACGCTTCGGTTTCTTCAAGAACAATGTAACTGTCATATTGGTGCAAAGTTAATATTTTATTTTGGTGTTCGCAAATATGATAACAATTATTTTGCATAATGGGCGGTATGGGTAATGTGGGTGATGAAAGACAATTTCTTTTCGTCAACAGGCTTGTAAATCATTTTTTTTATCTAAATTTGCCAAAAATATAAAACCATACCTTAAATATGAAAAAAATACTCTTTGCCTTCTCCCTGCTTTTCACCATGAGTTTGTCGTGCGCTGCAGGTTGCCTGGTGGAGGTGCGTCAGATGCCTTGTACGCTCCTTCCCGACGTGAAACAACGTGACTATGTAGTCTGTCTGCCCGATGGGTACGACTCTTCCGACAGACTCTATCCCGTGCTCTATCTGCTTCATGGTGGCGGTTGTCCCAGTAGGCAGTGGATAGAAGACGGCAGGTTGCAACAGGTGGTCGACAGCCTTACCGCCACCGGAGAGATGACTCCCATGATTATCATCTGTGCCGAAGCCAATGAGGGCGGGAGGATGATATGGTTCAACGACCCCCAGTGGCCCTATGAAGACTATTTCTTCAAGGAGTTGATACCCTATGTGGAGTCCAACTACAAGGTAGACTGCCGACGTTCGATGCGCTCCGTGGCAGGATTCTCCATGGGTGGCGGCGGTGCCGTGGGCTATGGGCTGCGTCATCCGGAGATGTTCAACGTGGTATATGCCATGAGCGCATACCTGCGCCGCCAACCCCTCGATTTCCTCAAGAACGACCCGCGTGGCGAGTGGAGGCAGCAGAACGTGGAGCGTAACAATCCTATCAATATCGTGGAAAGAGCCTCCGACAGCGACATCTGGCGCTGGAAACAGATAGGATGGTATATCGACTGCGGCGACCAGGACTTTACCCTCGAAGCCAATATGGACTTCGTGAAAGCCTTGCGAGAGAAACAGATACCCTACGAGATGAGGGTGCTCAGTGGCGACCACAACTGGGACTACTGGAGACGAGGGCTTGCCGACGCGCTGAAATATGTGTCATCAGAAATCCGCAGCACCGTCATCAATCCCATGGCTTGGGCCGACCTGCCCGACCCTGATGTGATTCGCGTGGGTGAGTATTATTATCTGGTAACCACCACCATGCACCTCATGCCGGGTGCCCCGGTGATGCGGTCGAAAGACCTCGTAAACTGGGAGACGGTGAGTTATCTCTTCGATTCTCTCACCGACTCGCCAAAATACGACCTCGACGGAGGACCAGAAGGTGCGGGAACCGTCTATGGCCGCGGTCAGTGGGCAACATCGATAAAATACCATAAAGGGAAATTTTATGCCCTGCTCGCCCCCAATGAGATGGGCTCGATGGGCGACACCTATATCTTCACCACCGAAGACCCCACGGGCAAATGGACCCTCCTTTCGCGTATGCGCCATTTCCACGACTGTTCGCTCTTCTTCGACGACGACGACCGCGTGTATGTTGTCTATGGCACGGGTGAGTTGATGGAACTCAAGCCCGACCTGTCTGACGTCATCGAAGGCTCCCACATGAAGATTTTTGAGCGTGAGGAAGACGAGAAAGGACTGCTCGAAGGGTCGAGGATGATCAAGCACGACGGCAAGTATTACCTCCTGATGATATCTCACGTCTACGCACCTGGGAAATACCGTCGTGAGGTGTGCTACAGGGCAGACGACATTCATGGTCCATACGAGAAGAATGTCATCCTTCAGTCCGATTTCGGTGGCTTCTCCCATGAGGCGCAAGGCACCATCGTCGACAGTCAGAACGGCGATTGGTATGGCGTCATCTTCCAAGACCGTGGCGGGGTGGGACGTGTGCTTACCGTCATGCCATGCCACTGGATAGACGGATGGCCTATGCTGGGCGACCGCCAGGGGAAAGTGCCCTCCAGGATGAAGAAACCCGTGGCATGCGAGCCCTCCGCACCCTTGGTGAGGAGTGATGAATTCGATAGCCCTACGCTTGGCCTTTACTGGCAGTGGAACCATAACCCCGTGAATGAGGCCTGGTCGCTCGCCGAGCGCCCCGGGGCGCTGAGGCTGAAGACCAGTAGGGTGGTGCCCAACCTCTATCTGGCACCCAATACCCTCACCCAACGCATGGAGGGGCCGCAGTGCAGCGGTGCCGTACAACTCGACCTCTCTCACATGCAGGACGGCGACTGCGCTGGGCTCGCAGCCTTCAATAGCGACAGTGGTGTGCTCACCATGAGGAAGAAAGGCCGCAACTACGTTCTGACCATGTCGGAACAGAAGGTTACCCTTGACGGCAGAAACAAACACGTGGAGAATGTGGAGGAGACTGTGGTGGAGACGGTGACGCTGAAGAGTCCGGTGGTGTGGCTACGTGTCGACGGCGACTTCATGCCCAGGACCGACATGGCTACCTTCTACTACAGCATCGATGGTAAGGAATGGCTGAGTATCGGCAAGTCTTACAAGATGCGGTTCGACTGGCAGCGCTTCTTCATGGGCACCAAGTTCGGCATCTTCAATTACGCCACGAAGAAAGTGGGCGGTTATGTGGATGTGCTGAAGTTTGAGTATAAGAACAAGTGATATTCATCTTCAATAAGCATATACATCATGAAAGCACTCCTTGCTATCGATTCGTTCAAGGGCTGTGTGTCGTCACTACAGGCCAATAGGGCTGCCGCCGATGGTGTTGTGGCCAGTGGCTGTGGCGCCGACACGCTGACCGTGCCCGTGAGCGACGGAGGAGAAGGGTGGATTGAGGCGTTCCGGGAGGCAATGGGTGGCCACTTGGTGGAAGTGGATACTTTCGACCCGATGATGAGGCGAATCAAGGCTTGTTACCTGATGCTCAACGATACTGCTGTGGTGGAGATAGCCCAGGCGAGCGGTCTTACCCTCCTGAAAAAAGAAGAGCGCAACCCGCTGCGTGCTACCAGTTATGGCACAGGCATCCTTGTCGCCGATGCCATCAAGAAAGGTGCACGCCGGCTCATCGTCGGTCTGGGAGGCAGCGCTACAAGCGATGTGGGGATAGGGATGCTGAAGGCCGTCGTCGATGTGCTGGCTCCCCAACAACGCTGGGATGATATCGCTCTGCTGCACGACCTCGATGTCACGATAGCCTGCGATGTGAACAATCCCCTTTGTGGTCCAATGGGGGCGGCTCATGTCTTCGGCCCGCAGAAGGGGGCCACTCCCGAGATGGTGGCGGTTCTTGACGAGCGTGCCCAGCGCTTCGCCCTTCACTCTTCAAAACATTTCGGATACGACCGCAGCGAGACGCCTGGCGCCGGTGCTGCCGGCGGACTGGGCTATGCTTTCATGCAGTATTTCGGTGCGAGACAGCAGTCGGGCATCGACCTGTTGCTCGACACTATCGGTTTCGACGAAATGCTCGAGGCTGCCGATGTGGTGGTTACCGGTGAGGGCGCTTCCGATGCGCAGACACTGATGGGGAAGTTGCCTATGGGTATCCTCCGCCGATGTCAGAGGCATGGAGTGCCCGTTGCCCTTATAGCCGGACAGGTAAGAGACCGCCAGCAACTGCTCGACGCCGGCTTCTCCATGGTGAGGTGTATCAATCCCGAAGGGGCCGACATGCATGACGCCATGAATCCAGTAGTGGCACTGGGTAGAATCAAGCAAACGGTAATGGATATCTCAAGCGCCATGTTGTCTAACCCTTCAACCCCACCATCGCATGCGCACGCTTGAATCGTTTGAAAAACCCCTCTTCCCATCCTTGTTTCAAGTGATGGGGAAGTTGATGTTCGTGATGTTGGCATGGGCTTCCATGCTGGCGTGTTCTGGTTCCGATGAACTCCTGGATGATATTGACGACCCATCGAAGGTGCCCCTCGACAAGCCCTTGCGGGTGTTGGTACTGGGCAACAGTTTCTCTGTAGACGGCTTGGCATACCTCGACGACTTGGCAAGGGCTGCCAACATCAACCTTTCGCATTTTGGTATCTACAATGGTATGATTAAGGGTGGCGGATTGGCAGATTGGATAGACGTCTACCAGAAGGGCTCCTCTTACTCTTTCTCCCGGGCTTCCGGAAAACTAGGCATGAAAGACCATGGGCCTTTGAAGGATGTGCTCAGTCAGAACTGGGATATCGTTGTGCTGTTGCAGGCGAGCGACAAGTCCTATCAATGGGAGAACTTCGAGTCTGCTCTGCCCACTATGATAGAAATCGTGCGAAACCATTGCACCAATCCAGACCTGAAACTCGCCTATGCCATCCCCTGGGGGCATACCGTTTCTTCCACCCCAAGGGAGATAGAAGGCAATGTGGCCTGCGCGAGGCGACTCGCCGAAGAATATGGCATCGACTTGGTCATCCCCGTGGGGGTGGCGGTGCAGAACGCCCGTCAGACTCGGCTCAACAACGACACGTATCTCACGCGCGACAACTGGCACCTATGCTATGGGGTAGGGAGGTATGTTGCCGCCTGCACATGGTATGCCGCGTTGCTCACTCCGCGGACAGGGCTGCCGGTGGTGGGAAATGCCGCCCTACATCCCCTTTCGAGCAGTGAGCGCGGAAGCAAAGGAGCCGTTGCCGTCGACGAGTCCAACAGGCTGTTGTGTCAGCAGTGCGCTTTCCAAGCCGTCTGTCATCCTTATGAGGTGTCGCAAATCCCCGAGTGAGGCACCTAAAAGCCGATTTTATCCCCAAACTTGCTCGTATCTTGTTTTTTTTGAGTATTTTTGCAGCCAAAATGCTCAAAAGTCAGAAATATGGACATTATCAAAACAGATATAGAAGGCGTCGTCGTGTTGAAACCGCGTGTTTTCGAGGACGACAGAGGTTATTTTTACGAATCGTATTCTAAAAGAGAATTCGACAAGTTGGTTAGACCGGTGGATTTCGTGCAAGACAACCAGAGCAAGTCGAGTTATGGCGTGCTTCGTGGGTTGCACTATCAGAAATGGCCTTTCTGCCAGAGCAAACTCGTGAGGGTGATAAAGGGCAAAGTGCTCGACGTGGCAGTGGATATCAGGAAAAACTCTCCTACTTTTGGGAAGAGTGTCGCCGTGGAACTCTCTGCCGAAAACCGTCTGATGCTCTTCATTCCCAGGGGGTTCGCCCATGGTTTCAGCGTGCTCTCCGAAGAAGCCGTCTTCCAATACAAGTGCGATGAGTTCTACCATCCTGAGAGTGAGGGTGGTATAGCGTGGAATGACCCTGCGCTCAATATCGATTGGAAATTGCCTGTCGACAGTATCATCCTGTCGGAGAAAGACAAGGTCAACCCCTTGTTGGGTGACTCGCATACGCCATTCGATTACAATATCGACCTTTATCAATAATTCATTTAATATTTCATGGCATTTGCCAGACAATTCTAACTGATTAAATATGAATATAGCAGTAGTAGGTACGGGATATGTGGGTCTCGTCAGTGGTGCTTGCTTTGCCGACATGGGTGTTCATGTGACTTGTGTCGACATCGACGAGCGGAAAATCGATAACTTGAAAAATGGAGTAGTGCCCATCTACGAGCCAGGACTCGACGTTATGGTACGCCGCAATGTGGAAGCAGGACGCCTGAAGTTCACTACCAGTCTGAAAGAGGTCATAGATGAGGTGTCTATCGTGTTCAGCGCCGTGGGAACCCCTCCCGACGAGGATGGCTCTGCCGACTTGAAATATGTGGTCAATGTGGCGAGGGAGTTCGGACAGCATATCAAGCGCTATACGGTGCTGGTCACCAAGTCAACCGTTCCCGTGGGAACGGCGAAAAAGGTCAAGGCTGTGATTCAGGAAGAGTTGGATAAGAGAGGCGCCGACATCCCCTTCGACGTGGCTTCCAACCCCGAGTTCCTCAAGGAAGGAGCAGCCATCAAGGATTTCACTAGTCCCGACAGGGTGATTGTCGGTGTGGAGTCGGAGAGGGCTCGTTCGCTCATGACGCGTCTCTACCGTCCGCTCATGCTCAACAACTTCAGGGTGATTTTCACTGATATCCCCTCGGCCGAGATGATAAAATATGCCGCCAACTCCATGTTGGCCACACGTATCAGTTTCATGAACGACATCGCCAATCTCTGCGAGATTGTAGGGGCCGACGTGGAGATGGTGCGTCAGGGTATTGGTGCTGATACGCGCATCGGAAGGAAATTCCTTTATCCTGGTTGTGGCTACGGAGGAAGTTGTTTCCCCAAGGATGTGAAGGCACTCATCAAGACTGCCGAGAAGAACGGTTATGACATGCAGGTGCTCAAGGCCGTGGAAGACGTCAACGAGCGCCAGAAAAAGGTGGTGTTCGGCAAACTGAAGACGTATTACAAGGGCGACCTGAAAGGGAAGACCATCGCGGTGTGGGGACTGGCGTTCAAGCCTGATACCGACGACATGCGTGAGGCAACCTCATTGGTCACCATCCAGTTGCTGCTCGATGCCGGCTGCCGTGTGCGGGTCTTCGACCCCGTGGCCATGGAGGAGTGCAAACGCAGGATTGGCGACAAGGTGGAGTATGCCAAGGATATGTATGATGCCGTTCTTGATGCCGATGCCATGTTGCTGCTCACGGAGTGGAAACAATTCCGCCTTCCGAGTTGGGGCGTGATGAAGAAGACCATGAAGAACGCCCTGGTCATCGACGGTCGCAATATCTACGACAAAGAAGAACTCGAAGAATACGGCTTCGAGTATCACTGTATAGGAAAATAAGTTCGGCAAGGCAGATTGACAATTACTGCTTAGCGGCGAGTATCGGCCGAATCTGAAATGTCGTGCAAGTTTAGAGTAAGGTTTTTTGCTCTTGACTTGCACGACATTTTGTAATCTACAAATTCAATTTTCAATTTTCAATCTTCAATCTTCAATTTTCAATTTTCAATTTTCAATTTTCAATCTTCAATCTTCAATTTCATTCCACCGTTACGCTCTTGGCCAGATTGCGGGGTTGGTCTACATTCAGACCCTTCACTACTGCCACATGATAGGCAATCAGTTGCAAGGGGATGACGGAGAGCAATGGTGCCAGTGTACCCAGTGTTTCGGGTATTTCTATGACAAACGAAGAGAGGCGCTTCACCTCTTGGTCGCCTTCGGTGACAATGGAGATGATTCTTCCGTTGCGGGCAATCACTTCCTGGATATTGCTGATGACTTTCTTGTAAAGGCGATGGTGGGTAGCCACGAAAATCACGGGCATGTTCTCGTCGACCAGTGCGATGGGACCGTGCTTCATCTCGGCAGCGGGATACCCCTCGGCATGTATGTAACTGATTTCCTTCAGTTTCAAGGCGCCCTCCATGGCAACGGGGTAGTTCATTCCCCTACCCATGTAGAGGGTGTTGCGGGCGTAGGTGAGCGTGCGGGCGATGTCACGGATATGGTCGTTCTGGGCGAGGATGCGCTCTATCTTCTCTGGAATGTGCGACAATTCCTCGATATTCTCCTCGTATTGGCTTTGGTCAAGGGTTCCCAGTTCATGCCCCAGTGCTAGGGCAAACAGCGTGAGCACCGTCACCTGTCCGGTAAACGCCTTCGTCGACGCCACGCCAATCTCCGGGCCTACGTGGATGTAGATTCCCGTGTCGGAAGCCCGGGCGATGCTCGACCCAACGGAGTTGACAATGCCGAAGCACAGCGCTCCGTTAGCCTTTGCCAGATTGAAGGCGGCCAGGGTGTCGGCTGTCTCGCCACTCTGCGAGATGGCTATCACGATGTCGTCGGGATGGATGACGGGGTTGCGGTAGCGGAACTCACTGGCATATTCCACCTGTACGGGTATCTTGCAGAACTCCTCTATCAACTGTTTGCCGATGAGTCCGGCATGCCATGATGTGCCGCATGCCACGATGATGAATCTGTTAGCCTTCATCAGTTGCTCTTTGTGAAGGTTGATGGCGCTGAGCACGATTTTCTTCTCTGCGGGAAGCAGACGGCCACGCATGCAGTCGGCGATGCAGCGGGGCTGTTCGAAGATTTCCTTCAGCATATAGTGAGGATAGCCACCCTTCTCCAGTTTGTCGAGGTCGATGTCCACGTCGTGAACATTGGGAGCCACTACCTCGCGAGAGTTAGACAGGTTCTTGATGGTTATCGATTCCCCACATCTTATTTCTGCCACCTCTTCGTCGTTGAGGTAGACGATGTGCTTGGTGTAGCCGATGATGGGCAACGCATCCGACGCGAGGAAAAACTCGGATTGGTTCTCACCGATGCCTACCACCAGCGGACTACTCTTACGAGCGCAGATGATGACATCGGGATGCTCGCGGTCGAGAACGGCGATGGCGTATGCGCCAACCACCCGACGGAGGGCATAGAGCACTGCCAGCCCAAGGTCGAGATGGAAGCGCTGTTGTACGAACTCAATGAGTTGCACGAGCACTTCGGTGTCGGTGCTGCTCTTGAAGTGGTAGCCCTTGCCTATGAGATACTCCTTGATGTTGGCGTAGTTCTCGATAATGCCATTATGCACGAGGGCGAGTCGTCCGCTCTCAGAAAGATGGGGGTGGGCGTTCACCGAAGACGGTTCACCATGGGTTGCCCATCGTGTATGGGCGATACCGATATGTCCAGAGGTGTCGTGCGAAGCGACATACTCTTCCAGATTCGACACTTTCCCTTTCTCTTTATATACATTGAGATGTGACGATCCATCTATCAGCGCCACTCCGGCGGAGTCATATCCCCGGTATTCCAGCCGTTTCAGGCCGGCTATCAGCACGGGGTATGCATCGCGTGTACCAATATAACCTACTATTCCACACATATATAATAATGTAATCAAGTTTAACTTATCGAAGGGGAGTTAATGGATTCCCATTCTTCTGAGTTGAGTGATAATACATTTCATAAACACACGATATTGTTGAATTATTGTTTTAAAGGCCAAAAAAAATCTACTTTTTGTTGCAATGTGTCAATCTGTGCTAAAAATGACCAAAAAATAAACAAATGTCAACTAAATGTCCTATTTTTGCAGTTGCAATTGATGATTGGTCATTTCGACGAGATGTGGGAAATCCATTGTGGCTTGTTTCGTTGAAGTTCGTTTGTTGTGAAAAACGACGATATTGTAGAACTCAAATACTATTGTTATGAAAAAGATGTTAGGTTTCTCTCTTCTTCTCACCCTTCTCCTGCTAGCTTCATGTGGGAAAAGGTCGGCTGAGGAGATTTTTGAGGAACAGAAGAGTGGTGTGGTGCTTGTGCTCAATCGTTTCTATTATCAGGTGGTCATGCCTGGTGGAAAACGCTTGTTCTTCACAGGTATCGACGGCAACGGCAACCTCCAGGGATTTACCAGCGATGAGCAGGAGGCAAGGCGTAATGCGCAGATGCTCAATGGGACAGGTTTCTTCGTCAGCGACGATGGTAAGTTTGTCACCAACAGGCACGTTGCCCTCACTGATATCGACCAAGACCAGTTGCGTGCCAATCTCGCCAACATCCTCAGGGCCACGCTGATGCAGTGTGCGGTAACCGCTCGTCAGGTATTGTCGAAATACAACATGCTCGAAGCCCAGAAGGCACAGTTCATGGAGTATGATTTCTTCGGGAATGTGATTGCCGGCGATGAGGCGCAATTGTCGCAAATCATTGCTGAGCAAAACAGGCTCAAGCAAGTCTATGAGCAGTTGTCGGAGACAGCGCGGGGCATTCAAACCACCAACTTGAACAACATCCAGGTGAGTCCGGTGTGCGAGATAGGCATCTCGTATGATGGGGAGAAGGTGAATAGCCCTGCCGACTTCCTGGTGAAGAACCCCTGCAAGATTATCAAGGTTTCCGACAAGGAGAATGCCGACCTGGCGTTGCTGCAGTTGGATAGCAAGAAAACCCCGAAAGGTGCTTACGTATATCAGTTTGCCGGTAAGGGTAATAAGGCCTATTTCAATGGCGATGACAGCGAGGCGAAACTCAAGATCGACCAGCAACTCTATATGATAGGCTACAATGCCGGTCTTGCACTGGCGAGTACCCAGAAGGGCATCAGTGTGCAGATGACCAGCGGCAGGGTCACTCAGACGCCCGACGGTGAGCGGGTAACCTATAGCATCCCCACCGTGCAGGGCTCGAGTGGAAGTCCTATCGTTGATGAAAAGGGTAATGTGGTGGCGGTGAACTTCGCCAAACTCGCAGGAAGCGACAATTTCAATTTCGGTATCCCTTTGGAGCAAATCCGGGAATTCCTGAAGTGATGATTTGAGGGGGAGTTAGAGAGGAGTTGAACCGACATGTGTCCATCCCCCTATTTCCGTAAAGATGATAAAAACGATAACGGGCTGTCCTTTTGGGCAGCCCGTTTGATATATGTTCTCTTTATCTACTTTCTTTCTACTTTCAGGATATTAAAGCAGTTTGATGCGGTATCCTACTGTCAGCATGAAAACATTCTCTTTGGCATCGCGCAGCGCGCGTTTTCCTGCCTCCGAACCACTTTTCCTCAGGTGGCTGATGGGGAAGCAATAGTAACCCTCGATATTCAGTTTGTCGAGTTCATAACCAAAGCCACCGATGATGTGACCGGCGCGACGGCGCAGGCTGCTCTTGATGTCGGTCGACTTGCCGTCGAGTGTACATGTTGCGTTGATATGTACGCCAAACTTGAAGCCAAGAAACATATTCAGTCGGCGGGTAGGGTAGTAGCGCATTTTGTAAATCATGTTGATGTAGTCCATGTCGTAGTTGTATGGACCTCTTTCCCTGTGGCCTATCACTTCTCCCTCAGAATTGGTAATGGCCAGTTCCTCATCGGTGAGGAAGTTGGCCCATGCGTCACGCGTTCCCTCCCGGGAATAGTTCAGTTCGAAACTCATACCAAAGTGGTTGCAGAAGTAGGTCTGTATGAAACCACCGAAGACAGGACTGAACTTATAACTGCCATCGTATTCGGTCATATTTGATGCTGCCACACCGACGGTGGGACCGAAGATGATGTCGAATGGGTCGTGGTAACGGTTCTCGTCACGCCATTCCTGGGCATGGAGCATACCGAACGACGCTGCCAATAATAGGCTGATGATGATTCTTTTCATGTCAGAAGATTTTGCGCGTGGCGTCATGCCACACGAAATTTTTTGCAAAGATACTGCAAACAAAGTGAAAAAAAAAGTATTTATCCGTTTTTTTTCATCTTCGCTGATGAGATAAAAGAAAGATAAAAGGGTGTTAACTCTGGGCTTCGCCCGATGGAATATGGAAAATAAAAGATTGAAAATAGCGGATGTCTTCGGCTTTCACTGTCATTGTCGTTTCGTGACGATGTTTCTAGCGTTGGGTGACGAAAACAAAAACTGTGTTTTTTGTTTTGCATTACGCTTTCTTAATCGTACCTTTGCCATGCGTTAGGATAAGTCCTTGGAAAATGACATTGACAAGGACTGTTGATTTATGCAGGTTATGATGAGGTTTGTTGATTTGAAGAAACGGATGCAGATGCATGGCGAGGAGATTCGTCACGCCGTGGAAGGTGTGGTGAACTCGGGCTGGTATCTGCTTGGAAATGAACTCAGGCTGTTTGAGGAGGCATACGCCCAGTATGTGGGTACACGCTTCTGTATCGGTGTGGGCAATGGGCTCGACGCCCTCACCCTCATTTATCGTGCATATATCGAGATGGGATTCCTGCATTCCGGCGATGAGGTCATCGTGCCCGCCAATACATATATCGCGTCCATTCTCGCCATTTCCGAAAACGGGTTGGTTCCCCGTCTGGTGGAGCCCTCGCCGGAAACCTTTCAGATAGACGATAAGAAAATCGAAACGTGCATCACCGACAAGACGAAATCCATCCTCCTTGTCCATCTCTATGGCAGGTGTGCCTATACCGATAGGGTTGGCGCGCTGACAAGGAAATACGGACTGTTGCTCGTCGAGGACAACGCCCAGGCCCATGGCTGCCGCTTCGGTACCCAACTCACGGGTTCGCTGGGACAGGCTGCCGGGCATAGTTTTTATCCTACGAAGAATCTCGGAGCCTTGGGTGATGCCGGGGCTGTCACTACCAATGACCAGGCTTTGGCCGACTGCCTGATAATGTTGCGCAACTATGGTTCCTCGCGGAAATACGTTTTCGATTGCAAGGGACGAAACAGCCGCATGGACGAGATACAGGCCGCCGTGCTAAGGGTGCGGCTGAAGTACCTTGATGAGGACAACAGCAGAAGGCGCGACATCGCCGAATACTACCATCGCCATATCCACAACCCATTTGTCACCCTCCCTTTACCTACGTCTGGGGAAGATAATGTGTGGCATCAGTATCCGTTGCTGTGCGAGGACCGCGACCGCCTGCAAGACTATTTGGCACAGCAGGGCATAGAAACCCAGGTGCATTATCCCATCCCTCCTCATCAACAGAAGTGCTATACCGAGTGGGCTCATTATTCGCTACCCGTAACAGAGTATATCCACCAGCATGAGTTGAGTCTTCCCATCGGTCAGGAACTGACAAACGATGAAGTTGCCGCCGTGGCAGAGGCAATTTCGGGTTTTAAACTAATTTAACAAAAGAGAGATGAAAATAGTCTTTGGTGAAGTAGGGGCGTTATCGAAAAAAGCAGTACCTTCGCAGCCTTAAAATTAACGACTGATTGGTAAAATGATTATTACGTTCATCCATAATACCTTTTTTAACAGCAGGCACTGGCGGATTTCCCTTCTCGTGCTTGTCGCGACGCTGCTGCCATTGCGGGGATGGACCCAACAATACGCAGGTTTCATCGACGATGTGAGAAACGGCACTTCCGATTCGTTGATGAACATCAATGGCGTGGAATATTACCTGTTGTTTGAGGATTACGAAAACGTGCATTTCCTCTCCCTGCTGTCGGAGAAGAGGGAGGTGCTTGTGCTCGGACCCGCCACACCGTCGGATACGCTCTATCAAGAGGGCGATTTGTGTGTACGGCTCGGGATAGAGGACATCAGGAAACGGCTGTCTGAAATGGAGAACCACGACATGATAGTGGAAAACAAGTTTCCTGACCTCTTTACAAGGTGTGAGTCGGTGTCGCCCTGCAATTTCAAGGCTTGCGACACCAACAACTTCGGATACAAGATTGTGGTGGATTTCCCTTCAGCAGAAGGGGCGCAGTGGGACTTCCTCCGTTTCTGGCTCATCAACTACATCGACAATTTCACCAACCTCGACATGTTGTATTACGACGATGTGTATCTTCAGCAAAACATCAGTCAGAACACACTGCCCACAGCGGTGCTGAAGCGTGAACATCCCGAGGCTTTCGAGATTGAGGACATCATGGATGGGCAGGCCATTGTCGATCATTTCCGCGACATCTACATGCGACAGGTGTATTATCTGAAGAATATGGACTTCTCGTTCCCTATGTGTTACTTGCGTATCTTCATCACACCGCGTTTTGTCAGCAAACGGTACATCACCTTCTTTATTTCCACCAACTATTATTCTTATGGTGCCCACGACCTGCCCCTCGAGAGGTATATCACTTTCGACATGCAGAAACAGGAGGTTGTCAACAACGTTAACTTCTTCAAGCCTGGGGTCTTGGGTGAGGTAAGGAACATCTTGGCAGGTGTCGTGGCGGAGAAAGGCAATGACATCGAGGACAACGATTTACCGCAAGTGTCGGTCTTCGGCAACAACTTGATTTTCAGTTTCCAACCCTACCAAATCGGTTCCTACTCCGACGGCATCTCCCACTTTGTCATCGACAAGGAGAGGCTGAAGAGGTATATACAGAAGGGAAAAATGTGGTAAAACGAATCATGGGACGGAGTTTTTGATTCGTTTTTTGAATCCTAATATGGGCAGGGTACGCCTTGCGTAAGCCACTTATTTGATTTCGTAGCGTATCGTGCCTTTCAGGGCATGCGACTTGATGGTCAGAGTGATGCGGTACATCTTTTCGCCCCAGATGTCTTTCAGAAGAGGGTCGAGGAGGGAAGAGATGTCTTCGCATTCAGCACTGACGGCAGAAGAGGGGAAGGTGATGCGGTGGCTGCCCAACGACACGACTCCGTCGCCAATGACTGGTGGGGTGGTGGTCATCAGATGGATAGACGAAGGGGCAGAATAAGCCGACAATTCATAACTCTCGGTGACGGTGACACCACGGGTGCGGTGGATGCCCACCGTGCGCTGCCATTTCTTCACTTGAGCCTCAGCAGGGTATGCACCAGAGATATCCATGCTCAATATGCCTTTTTTATATGTCACGCCACTGGCGGCAAACGACTTGCCGGCAGACTGGTTGCAGCCGTTGATGCGGGGGAGGTTGTGGTAACACGACTGCATGGTCCAGATATCGTAGCGCGACGCGCCGAAGGTCTTCGCCGTATACTCGCCCACACCAGGGTCGATGAGCAAAGGCTCGCCATCGGCGTAGACGATGAAACTGCCTACATCGTTGTGGTTGTGACTCTCATCGTTATGCCCGCCTTTCATCGCCAAATAGAGACCGCCATGGCCACGGGTAGCCATGACCTGCAGATTGGGGAACCACACATCGGGGAGCAATGGCTCCTGCGCACGTTGTTGCCCGAACTCATCGTAGTGGGAGATGAAAAGCAGTTCCCTGCCAAGGGTGGGGAAGTTGCCCGACTTGGAATAGGCCGCTGCGGCGCTGGCATCGCCCTGCCAAAGGTATTTGGCAAACGCCTTCATCGTATCGTCGTGGAGATAGATACCGAAGGGATAGAGGACGTTGACATGAAACAACGACTTGTTGTCATGGGAGTCGGCAAAATTGGTGCAATAGCCGTTCTGGATGTAGGTCTTGTAGGCATAACTGCCCATCGCCTGCAGTTTGGGATAGTTGCTGATGTCGATGCTGCCGCCACTCGCCAGGGAGAGCAAGTGCAGGGCGTCGAAGAGCGATGCTGCCGCCCTTTCCCAGTAGCCGGGACCTTCATCGCATCCTCCGTCGTCGGGATACGACGAGATGAAGGTGTCGAGCGACTGGAGAATGTCACGGATGGCGGCGAGTTGACGGGTGCGGTCTGACTCGCAGAAGAGCACGCAGGCCAGCCAGTTGCTGCAAATCCAGGGATTCCAGTTCATGCCGGCATGTTTCCACCAGTAGTCGGTGGAGAGGGCGGGCTGGAGGATACGCCGGGAAATCTCTTCGCACACCCGCTGACGGATGATGGGGGAACGGGCATCAAGACTGTCGGAGAGGACGAAGGAGGTCCATGCTATCAGACTGGCGGTCTCGGCATTGAAGAGGTCTACGGTCTGGTCGGCAGGGGTGGGGTAGGGCGTGGCATAGTGTGCAGGGATGCCCCACCAGGTCTCCTCAAGATGACTCCACAGACCATCGACTATCATGTTGAGAAATCGTCCCTTGCCCTCTGCCAATTCCGCCATCACAAGTTCTGCCAACATCGTCCGCTTGGCGAAACAGGCCGACTCGTAGCGCACACGGTTACCCGTGGTCTTGTAGTCGGCGAAAAGCGAGGCGGGAAGGGTTGGCCAGGGTTGGCCAAGGTGGCGTTCTCCCAAGGCGATATAACTCTTGCGCATGGCCTCGGGGAGCGTGGCGCGCCATGACGGAGATGACGCAAGGGGAAGCGGGGAGAACTGGAGTGGCGCCACGATGCCTTCAAGTACCACGTCAGAGCAGCGCGATGCCAAAATCCCCTCACCCTTGACGAGCGAAGGTAAAGTCAGGCATAAGCCGAGGCAGAGCAGGAGCCGACGGAGCATACTTGTTAGAGTTGGGTACGATGATTACTTCAGGTAGTCTTTCATCTCCTCTTTCCAGTTGATGGCGTTGTCGAGGTCGATAAAGTTGTCGATGAACCAGTCGCCACGCTCACGCACCATCTCCAGCCGCACTTTGGTAATGCTGCCGCAGTTGTGGAGATTAAACTCCACGATGGCATGGTCGCCCTTCTCTTCCACCAAATTGAAGTCACTGGCGGAGAGGTCTTGAGAATCCTGGCCCATTACCCAATAGTCGGCATCGAAGAATCCGATTTCGTCGGGGTTGTTGGTGGAATCGAAGTCAACGACCTTGGCTACGAGGCCTTTCCACTCGTCGGAACAGAAACGGTCGTCGAGACCGTCATCGTCCATCGACTCGAAATCCTCGTCGTATTTAGCGTATTCCGCTGCAACGTCCTTGTAGATTTGCTCGACCCTGTGGAGCACATTGCCGTCGGATTTCGGAGTCACGGCAGAGGCTGTGGGGTTTGATTCTTGGCTCTCGGTTGTTTGACTTGAGGTGTCGGATGACTTGGCGCCACAGCCAGCCATCAACAATGCCACTAAAATGACCAAAATACTTTTTTCCATATCAATCATTTGTTTTGTTTTTTCCTTTCGCTAACGAATGTGGAGCAGTTTGTTCAGCCCTTACCTTCGCCAACGAATGTGATACTGTTTATTTGGGGCGAAATTAGCGAAAAAAAGGCAAGATGCAAAATTTTTTCTCTTGTTTATGTGATTTTTCATCAAGTAGGCATATTTTGCCACATCCCCTCTTTACTGGGCCAACGTGGTGTGTTCATGACTGTCGTCCGAACTCCAGAAATCATTGCAACATGAAAAGAGGAGTTATCCTATGATCTTCATGGCCTCGTGGAATGCACGGCGTGTGTAGGTGCCATTGCCAAGAAGTTTGGAAAAGTTGATGGCATTCGACTTCAGACTTGAATAAGTCTCATCCGGCATCTTGACCAGAAGGTCTTTCAGTTCACGTATGGAATGAATGGCTATGCCTATGCCGTGCTCCAGGACAAAGGGGGCCATTGCCGATTCTGCCCACACGATGACAGGGATGCCGGCACGCAAATAAAACGAGGTTTTGTGGGGATTGTTCACCAGCAGGTAGCGCCCCCATTCGCCGTCGCATTCGTCGAGCGAACTGCCGTCCCATACCAGTCCGAAATCTGCTTCGCATTGAGCGACGAAGTCATCGGGCGAAATCATGTTGTGGTTGTGAAGATGGGGGTTGCCTTTGTGCGACTCGTCGAAGCCTTTGCCGTATGCCTCCAAAGTCCATGTGGTGGTCTCTTCTTCCAAATGGTAGAGGAATTCGTTGCGCCATCGGGCCAGGTTGCCGGCAAAAGCCACCTTGCACGGTTGATTTCTTTTTGGGGTGGTATGCGAGGATTCTGTCTCTGTGAGATAGTCGAATATGCCGAGAGTGATGATGGATTGCTTGCACCCATTTGCCGACAGGTGCTCTTTCATGCGCTCATTATGCACGATGATGATGTCGGAATTGGCCAGTCGGCGGTTCTCTTGCTCTATGGTGAGTTTGTGACGGCGGAACGCCCCAAGGTCATGGACGATGGTGATGACTTTCGCTCCCTTGGCATGAGTGAGTCTGCATGCCGGAGTGAAGAATTTTTTCATCGGATACTGAAGGCAAAGCACGTCTCCTTTGTGAAGGGTGAACAATATCTTGCTTACGGCAATCAGCCTCAGGATGAAACGCATGATAGCATTGCCGCTGTTGTTATTGGGAGTGAGGTTCTTGTATCCCATGTCCCTGAACAGCACATCAATGTCTATCTTTGCTTTGTTGCGGCTTCTTATTTGTATGTAGTAGTTCATCTCCTTGTTGAATGGGTTGTGTTTGGATGAGAAAACCTTGTCGAACCTTCCCTGATTTCACGTATGGTGGGTTGTGCCGATTCCCCTTGTTTCTTGTGGTGGTTAGGGCATTATCGGAACGGGTTGGCTGATGTGGGGATTTCCATGCTAAGCACCTTCTCAAGGATAGGTGCCATGTCGTAATACTTGTATTCGGCCAGCCGGCCGCCAAAGATGACATGGGGCTCATTTTCCGACAATTGCCTATATTGTTGGTAAAGACGGTTGTTGCGGTCATCGTTCACGGGATAATAAGGCTCCATGCCTGATTTCCACTCTGTGGAATATTCCCGGGAAATTACAGTGTGGGGAATGTCGTAGACAGCCTGCCCAAATGATTCGAAATGCTTGTGCTCGATGATACGGGTGTAGGGCACCGATGTATCGGTGTAGTTGACCACGGCATTTCCCTGATAGTTGGGCATGTCCAAATCCTCTGTCTCAAATCTTACCGTACGGTATTCCAGGGCTCCGTGGCAATAATTGAAATACTCGTCGATGCAGCCGGTGAAGACGATGTAGTGGCAGCGCGTGTCGATGCCAGGACCCGTCAGGTGATAGGTGCTGGACTCTGGGTCCCAGATGCGGTGGCAATGCAGAAAGTCGACGCCGGTAATGGTGTCGGCATCTTTCAGCATGATGTCTGTAAGACGGTTGTAGCCTCCGATGGGAATGCCCTGGTATGTGTCGTTGAAATAGTTGTTGTCGAATACCATCCGCACTGGGAGACGGCGGATGATGAATGCAGGCAGTTCGGTGCATCGCCTCCCCCATTGCTTTTCTGAATAGCCCTTGATCAGGCGTTCGTAAATGTCGCGGCCTATGAGAAGCAAGGCCTGTTCTTCCAGGTTGCGTGGCTCTTCCACTCCGGCCTTGCGCATCGCTTCGCGTGCTTCCTGGCGCTGCTCGTCCAAACGCAGTTGGGCTTCTTCCGGTGTCCGGACTCCCCACATCTGGTAGAAGGTGTTCATGTTGAACGGAAGATTGTACAAATTGCCTTCGAAACTGGCCAGGGGTGAGTTCGTATAGCGGTTGAATGGGGTGATGGCGTTGACGAAATCCCACACTTCTTTATTGCTCGTATGGAAAATGTGCGCGCCATATTTGTGCACATGAATGCCCCCGGCTTCTTGGCAATAGAGGTTGCCGCCAGTATGTTGCCGGCGATCAAGCACAAGACATCGGCAACCTTTTTGCGACGCCTTGTATGCAAAGGCAGCCCCAAAAAGGCCTGCTCCAACAATGATATAGTCGTATTCGTTTTTTATTGCTTCAGGAAGCATGTAGTTGGTTTTGCAAATTTGTTGCAAATATAACGAAAATATGTGGGATGTGTGCACTTTGTGGTTATTATTTGTTCCTGCATGGCCATTTGTGGAAAAAAATAGTAAACGAGTATTGCTTTTGCTGCTAAGTAACTTGATGTAAATGGGTGTAGGACTATAATTCCACTAAGTTTTTCATTATTTTCTCTCGCTTATTCCGCGATTTTTGCAACAATTGTTTATCTTTGCACGGAATTCATAGAATAGGGCAGGGAAGAAAGATTACTTCTTTGAATAGTTCCTCTCCACAGGAAACGACGGCCTTTTGGTCTAAATGACGACAAATGATTTATTAAAAAAAATACAACGACAATGATTCTAACAACAACACCAACTATTGAAGGACATCCCATAAGGAATTATATTGGGGTGGTGAACAGTGAGACAATTATCGGCGCAAATTTCGTGAAGGATTTCAAGGCATCGCTCACCGACCTCTTCGGTGGACGGAGCGGTACGTATGAGAGAACGCTGAGAGAAGCCAAAGACACCGCACTGGCAGAGTTGCAGCAAAGGGCAATGGCCATGGGGGCAAATGGAATCGTAGGAATAGACTTCGATTATGAGACCATAGGAGCCAATGGGTCGATGCTGATGGTTTCGTGCAGCGGGACAGCGGTGCAATTTTAAGATAGAAAAGCGATTTCCGGGCTTCGCCCGATGAAAATCTTGGCATTTAATATTTTTTAAGAAATGATGGCGCAAGATTTCCATAACTTGATTGTTTAAGAAAGTACTATCATTTCTACGTAATACTTTATATAAACGGGCGCGGCGCCGGATGGCGACACGCCCGTTAGCCATTTTTGAGCGATGCTCAATCTTTATTTTTTCTCATACCTCTCCAATTTATCGGTGAAGTATGTTCTGAAGTCTGTCCAGCGGTAGTAAGGCCCTGTGACAGCGGGGAATGGCAGGCGCGCCTCGTTCTCGTTGAGGAGCACTTTGAGGAGGATGTCGCCGCTGCCCTCGGTGGGACGGTAGAATATCAGTTGGATGTTGCATGCCATGGGGAAGATTTTGTAGCATGCCCACCCTTCGTCGTCAAGGTCTTCAAGGTCGAGTATAGACTTGCCGAAATCGTCGAGTTCGAGGAGGCATGCCAGGGGCATCACGCACACCTCATGGCCATAGCGGAGCGTAGCGCCGGGATGGGGCAGTTGCAGACAACTGTCGGCCTCGGCAATCATCACCCTGAGGAGGTTGCGCTGTGAATAGGGTGCGATGCCGTTGTTGAGCGGACTCGGTCCGTAGTGGATATACCACCAGGCGTTGGTCTGGAGCCACATGTCGTAGAGTTCTTCTTCGGTGAATACATCGTAGAGGCTGATGTCGCGGCGGAGTTCCGAACTCTGGATGTTGGAAGCCAGTTTGAAGATATGGTAAGCCAGGTCTTGCGCGTTGACCTCGTGCTGCCAGTAGTTATCGTCGTTGAACAGCGCTTTCATGATGCGGGTGTTGTTCTGGTGGCTGGCGCAGAATTCATCGTAGGTCTTCTCCACGCTTTCGGGGAAGACTTTCTTCTTCAACTCCTTGTCGTTGAAATTCATGTACCACATGTCGTGCTCGCTGGCATCGTGGCGTATCTGGAGGTCGGGGTTCACGCGGAGGAGGGCATGGAGGGCGTTCTCCATCGACAGGATGCAACGAATCACCACCGTACTCTTGGCATCGATGGTGGTCTTGCCCTCGAACACCTCGGGGAAACGCTCTATCATACGCCTGCCAATGGCTTGATGCTGTTCGGCACCGCGGAGCGTCAGTTCGCCATGACGGAGATTGGCCTCGTCGCGTAGGAGGGTGACACGGCGCAGCACGTCTTTGCCATACGATGTGAGTTTGCCCAAGGAGTCGGCTCTTCCCAGGGTCTTGAAGGCCATGTCGTAGTCGCTGTCATTGATGAGGTAGCGAGAGCCATGACGTCCGTAATGACTTATATAATAAGGTGTGTAGTTCTGGGGGGGCGGTGTGAGCGATTCTTGCAGCGGCCCGGGGTAGGCGTAATAGTTGCTGCCCGAACGGAAAATGTTTTCCTTGATTTCTTGCCTGGGCAACTGAGCGAATGTAAGTGAGGCGAATAAGAAGATGAATGATGTGATGAGGAGTTTTTTCATATGGCAATAGGGTTTCGGTGTGTAGGAAAATGGTGGGGGCGTAACTGAAAGGTACAAAAAAACCAGGATAAAATCCTGGTTCGATTGTAGGAACGATCGGGCTCGAACCGATGACCTCTTCAATGTGACTGAAGCGCTCTAAACCAACTGAGCTACGCTCCTATTTCTAATTACGGATGCAAAAGTAGCAAAAAAAATTGATATGGCAAATATTTCGGGCGTTTTTTTCCGGGTGTCGTGAAAAAATGGCAAGATGCGGGGCTTGTGACTATCCTCCAACTACCAGCCATCAAAGAGTTCAAAGCCCAGTTTGCATCCGAAACTGTCGTATTGGCCTTTCTTGAACGAGACGAAACACCCCATGGAGAAGAGACGGTTGGTAAACCCATAACCCAGTTCGATGTAGTTGTTGATCTTGTTGGCTTTCAGTGTGCTCAGATAGAAGCGCTCCTTCTCGATGGCATATCCTATGACGGGTACCCATGACAACAGCAGCATGGGCGACTCGTAGGTGGCATTCATTCGCACATAGTATTTCGACGCATTGTAGTAGTTGCGGTGCAGCAACTCGAACTCACCGCTCCACTCGTCGTTCCAACCGCCGGGGATGTTGTTCTCCCTGAAGTTGGTATAGTCGAGGAAGTAGACACCCGTAGTACCTGTGGAATAGAACCCGCCACCCAGGCGCATGGATATCGACCGCATGCCGGGCAGGTCTTTCAGGTAGGAGCCGTCAAACTCCCAACGCTCATAATTCATGTGGTCTTTGCTCTGGCCCTGGAGGGTGCGCTCGTAGTCGACAGTGAAGATGGGACCCTTCATGCCAAGTGGCCTGAAGGTGAGTTCGGTGAGTATGGATGTGGAACGGTATTTTTGTGGCTTGTCGGTAAGCACGAACCCCTGGTTTTTCCATGGCGTCCAGCGGTTTCTCAATATGCCCGCCTCGGCACTGAAAAGCGTGCAGAAGTCGTAGTGGACAAGGAAATGAAACTGCTGGTGATTGAAATACTGAAGGTTGAGTTCGTCCCAGTCAATGGAGTCGCCACGCTCTTCCTTCAGAATGTCGATGACGGTGGAATTGGTCATGGGGTTGCCGTCTTTGTAGGATAACTTGATAATCCCATCGTGCTTCTTGTCAAACGTGTAGGCTATAGGGAGTTCATAGAACATTTGTCGGAGTTTGAAGGAATAACCCAACTTGGCGTTGATGGAAATATCGTTGTTGGTCCCCAGGCGGTAACTGCCGTTCATCTTCAGGCGGTAGGTGAGGCCACGATGGCCGGAATAGGAGAAATACAAAGGATTGAGGAGAGGGGAGATGCGGTAGACACCGCGGTCGTCGGTGCCAAACTTCCCCTTGATGCGGTGGAGAAGGTTCTCGCCAAAGATGTCCCACAGCACGTCTTTGGCAAAATCTTTCTTGCGCACGCGTGGAGGGGCGTTGCGGCGAACTTCCTGCACGGAGTCGTGGGCAGCCAGGATTCTCGACTCTACATCGGTAAGCGTGTCGGGGCGGTGCGATTCTACGAAGGCCCGTTCGATATCGGCATCGTCGAGAACCTCATAGCCGGTGCTGTCGGGGAGAAAATACGTGGCGCTGTAGTCGGCTTCGATACGGTTGCCCATAAACGAGAAACGGGCATGCATATCGCTGGTTTTTGGTAAGAGCGAATACACACCGTCAGTCCCCATCGTCATCTTGAGTTCAAATCGTATCAAGTCGAACTCTCCTTCAAGGTGGCAACTGTCGATACGGCCTGTGGCTGTCTGCACGATGGCATGGCCCCTCAAGGTCTGGGTGTTGCGCATGCGCGGCCTAAAGGAGATGCGCGCCACGCTGTCGGAAAGGTATGCTACGTCGTATTTGTAATAGCGGTGATTGAGTCGATGAAAAGGCGACAGGATATCGTTGTGGATGATGGTAGGTTTGTAGATTTGTGGGGTGAGGTAATCCTGGAGATTGGGAAGGACGGAGTGGCGGCGCCGTATGGTGCTTACCTTGGCGATGTTGACGGATTCGTCCTCGCGCTTTTCATGAAAGGTCTGGCGGTCGAACTGCTCGCCGAAAAATGTCCGGTTGTCGCCTTTGGCTATGTTGTAGAGCCGTGGAATGCAAAACATCAGCGGGTTGCGCTGGTTGGTGGTAATCAAATACTTGAAATAGGAGAGCGAGGTGGTGCCTTCAATGCTATCGCTTACCGTCATGCTGTAGTCATACACGCGGCTGATGACAAGAAGGTACTTCTTGTCATTGCTACTTGCCATGACTACACACGGCATGATGAGCATGAGCGTGATGAGGATAAAGCGATATGATGCACGAATCATTTCGCAAAAATACAGCAAACTGACTAAAAAGCCAAACCGAGCCATGACAAAAATCTACACATGTCTGATTTTGCTTACAAAAAACGCTCCCCCTTCGATGAAAAGGGGGAGCGTGGTATGTGACGGATAACGGATGGACTATCCGAGATACTTCATCAAGATCTTGGCGTTGCCGCTGTCGCGGAGTTTGGCAATGCTCTTCTCACGAATCTGGCGAACACGTTCGCGGGTAAGGCCCAGACGGTCGCCGATTTCTTCCAGACCCTTTTCGGGCTGCCCAATACCAAAGCACTCGCGGATGATGGTGATTTCACGGTCTTTGAGCACCTTGTTGAGCACGGAATCGAGTTCAAGGGCCATCGACTCATGGTCGACATAACGGTCGGTACGACTGTCGTCGCCGCTTGGCATCACGTCGAGCATGCAGTTGTCTTCGCCGTCCTGGAAAGGAGCGTCGATAGACACATGGTGGCCGTCGGCCATCAGACTTTGAGCAATCTTCTCCTCGTCGACATTGGTGGCATCCGACAACTCAGAAACAGAGGGATGGCGCATGTTTTCTTGCTCAAACTTGTTGATCTCATGGTTGATCTTGTTGAGCGAACCTACTTGGTTCAGGGGTAAGCGCACGATGCGGCTCTGTTCGGCAATTGCCTGAAGAATGCTTTGGCGAATCCACCATACAGCATAGGAAATGAATTTGAAGCCACGGGTTTCATCAAACTTCTGCGCGGCTTTTATCAAGCCAATGTTGCCCTCATCGATAAGGTCGGTCAGCGTTAAGCCCTGATGCTGGTATTGTTTGGCAACTGATACCACAAAACGAAGGTTGGCCGTAACCAACTTGTCTTTTGCGCGCTCTCCTTCTGGTCCTCCCTTTTTAATCTTCTGGGCCAATTCAATCTCCTCGTCGATCGAAATCAACGGAGCACGGCCAATCTCCACAAGGTATTTGTCTAAAGCCTCGCTGGAACGGTTGGTAATGCTCTTTACAATCTTTAATTGTCTCATTCTACCTTAAATTACTCTAACAGCTTGATTAACAAATCTTTAACTTTCAATCCTTTAATTCGCGCTGCAAAATTAATAAAAAAAGCAATACGTTGCTCTACGGGCAGTGAAAAATTTACTTAAAAAAAGTTAATCCAAACTGCTCATTTACTTGATTTTAAATAATATGTGTCGCTCTTATATCACAGCAAAAAATATGCCAAATCATTCATCCGGAACGATATGTATGCCCACATGGGTGGATGTGCCAAATTTTCCTTTCAGCAGGCTTTCGATGTTGAGGGCGTGGCGATGGGCATCCTCGATGGACAGTTGCCTGGGCATGGAGACCTGCAGTTCGATGGCGGTAGATTGTCCTACGCGGCGGCTCAGCACTTGTTTCACCTCCGTCACCTCTGGTTCGGATAGTGCCAGTTGGGTGATTTCTGCCTCAATTTGGTCGGGAAGACTATGCTCAAGCAAATCTCTGACCGAGTCGGAGAGCAACAGCCATGAGATGCGCAGGATAAACACGCTCACCACCACAGAGGTGATTGGGTCGACGATGCGCCATTTCACACCGAAGAACATGGCTGCTGATATGCCAAGGAACGTGCCGATAGAGGAGAGGGCATCGCTGCGGTGATGCCAGGCATTGCCATGGAGGATGCTCGATTTCGTTTCCTCGGCAACGGGATGGGTGACGCGGTACAGCCATTCCTTCACGACTATGCTCACCAGGGCAGCGATGAGCGCTATCAGTCTGGGACGTTCCAACACTTCACCACGGATAGCCCTGATGGCAAGGGTAACGCCATGATGGCATAGCCATAGCGCCAGGATGCCTATCACCACGCCTACTGCCAGCGCGGTGAGCGTGCCCAGTTTGCCACGACCGTAGTCGTGGTGGGCATCACGGGGCGAACGGCCAATTCGGACGAAGAGCAGGACGATGAAGTCGGTGACCAGGTCGGACAACGAGTGTGCGGCGTCTGCCAACATGGCAGCCGAATGTCCTAAGATGGCGGCAGTGAATTTGAATGCCGTAAGGATGGTGTTGACGAGAACACCTTTCATGGTAACGGCATATATCCGGGAATCGTCACTTTTTGTGTGCATAACACTACTTACCTTACTTGTGAAAGTTGGGGCTCTTATTATCTCAGATTGCAAAAATACGACGGAAATTTCATTTGAGCAAATTTTTTTTTATTCTTGTTGGCAATATCATGGATTATTATTTATACTTTTGCATTCGTAATTGGATAGTGGTATCGTGATAGGCAACATGTCTGCCATCTATCTTTAACGGCTAATTGAATTTGGAAATGTCTGGAAAAAAGAAAAACACGGGTAAACCCGCAAAGGTGAATGAGGAGGCAGCATCGGCTCCCCGCAAGAAAACTTCATGGAAAAGGGTGGTGCTGCTCACGTGCGCGGTAGTCGTGGTGGCAGCGCTGGCATGGATGGGGTTCATCTTGTTTGGCAACAATTACAAGAAGAATGCTACGGAGATGAAGGTCAACACGTTGGTTGCCCAGCGCCTGGCGCTGGCCATGCTCAACGACTACCAGGAAAACTGGCTCAGGGTGGAGACAGAGAAACTTGGGAAGAACGAGAAGGGGGAATGGGTGTCGACCGATAACCCCAAGCAGTTAATAGCCTGGCGGCAGCAATACTTCAAGAACAACGGTGGTGAAAAGGCTCTGCAGCAACTGTTGCAGGAGATCGACGGCAACCTGGAGAACATGCGCCTCACGCCAGCCAAATACCGCGATACGAAAGACAACTTCCGACAGGCTGCCACGGCAGTGAAGAAGTTGGCACAACTCACCGTCAGTCCGGGCGACTCCCTGATAGACATGTGTACGAACATGGGCAAGTTGTCCTCGAAGATAGACCATGCACTCGAACCTACGGATTTCAATTTCTGGGTGACCCTCGATGAGGTAAAGGCAAAGACCGACCTCGTGGTTCAGGGCATCACCGACAAGGATGTGGTAGAGGCGATGGATAAGGCATCGAATGGCGAGCAGAACAATGCCGTCAACGTGCTCAAATACAAGAAGATGGGATTCAGTGAGTTGCCCGGCGGGAATGGCGTGCTCTACCGGGAAGTCAAGGCGGGCAAAGGTCAGCATCCCAAGGACGATACCAAGTTGCTTGTGCACTATGAGGGGAAACTCATGGACGGCACGGTGTTCGACAGCAGTTATGATAGGGGGCAGCCGGCCTCGATGCGTCCGAGCCAGACCGTTCCCGGCTTCTGGCATTCGCTCGTGAAGATGAAGGAAGGAGCGAAGTGGGAGGTATATATCCCTTATTCACAAGCCTACGGCAACAGGTCGGCAGGAGCGGTAAAGCCCTATTCCGACTTGTTCTTTACACTTGAAATCATTAAAATAGACGAATAGATGAGCGACTTCAGTAAGACCAAAGGCCATTTGGCCATTTTTTCAGCCAATGTGATTTTCGGACTTGGTGTGCCCGTCACCAAACTGTTGCTCGACGACTGGGTGACGCCGATGGGCTATATGGCTTCGCGGTGTGTGTTTGCTGCCCTTATCTTCTGGGTTATCGCGTGTTTCTTGCCCAAGGAGCATGTGGAGAAACGCGACCTGGTGGTCATCCTCCTGGGCGGATTGCTCGGCTTCGTGATTTCGCAGACCTTGACAGCCGAAGCCCTCGACTACACCACACCGGTGTATTTCTCGCTGGTGGCTGCCCTCACGCCTGTGTCGGTGATGATTCTGGCTGCCATATTCCTGAAAGAGAAGATTACCAGCGTGAAGTTGTTGGGCGTGGCGCTCGGCATAGCAGGAGCATTGCTCATGCTCTATACATCGTGGACAAGTGGTACGGGGAAGAACGACTTGCTCGGCATCACGTTGGCAGTGCTCAGCGTGCTGACATGGGCTGTATACCTCATCATCACCCGTAAGATTTCCGCGAAGTATACGGCGGTGACACAGATGAAGTATTTCTTCCTCATCTCGGCGGTAGTGATGCTGCCCATTGTGCTGTTTACCGAACCTCAGCAGAAACTGTATTCCTCGGCATGGGAGTGGAGTGGGGTGATAGAGATGGCGTTCATCGTGCTGTTTGCCACGGTTCTGGGCTATTTCCTCATCCCCTACGCCATGAAATACCTGAAGGCCACCACGGTGAGCATCTATACCAATATACAGCCGGTGGTGGCATCGTTTGTGGCTATCTCCATCGGTCAGGACATTTTTACTTGGGACAAACCGCTGGCGGGCTTTTTAGTGCTTCTTGGCGCATATATCGTGACCATGCCCGAGAAGCAGGAGAAATAGTCTTGGTGTCTCTTACCTGATGACATCATCGAAGAACCGCCGCACCCATACGCTGTCCTTCGGTATGACTTCAGGGTGGATGATGGACACCAGGTCTTTCAGTACGGCATCGGGCGACACGGTGGCAGTCTCCTCGAAGTCGCTTATGCTTTGCCTGTATCCGATGCGAAGGGGAACCGACCCTTTAGGTGTCTGCTGGCCGAGTGCCCCGGCATCAGTAGCGAATGTCTCCGTAAAATACTTTTTCCCCAGTTCTTTCCATGAGCCGTTCTCGTTGACAGCCAGACGTATAGGTGGTCTGGACCTCACTTCGAGAGTCGACACCTTGGCATCGTTGTAGTTCTGTTCTGTCTTGCCGAAGAAGTCGCTTCCGCCATCCTCCTTTCCTATAAGGATAGCGATGAGTTTTATCCATTCTGCCTGAGCCAGGGGATGGCTTTCATAAGCACTGTAAATGGGGATGAGCGTGAGCCGGCTGTCACCGACCGACTTGTTGTTGAAAAACTCTGGTGTTGCCAGCACCACATCTGGAGAGAGGCGTTGGATGAGTGAAATGTCGGGTGACGTTTCCGTTCCGATGATTTCCATGTTGCCGTCTTCAATCCTTTTCCTTACCGTTTCTGAATGTTGCTCCCTTGTCCCCGTTATGCCTTTGATGATGTCGAGAGAATCCAGCCCGACGAAAAAAGACACTTGGCTGGCTGACGTGCACACGGCGCTGCTAATGGGAACGCTCAGCCTGTGATAGCCCTCTGGGATGTCGGGATGGTGGGATGGCCGTACAAGGGCCAGCCTGAACGTATCGGCAGCCGTCCCGTCACCCTGAGGGTTGACAATATCGACGAGGGGTGTGCCGTCGGAGAGGTATGTCACTTTGAATCCCTTGGCATAGGCGGGTGTCATATCGGTGATGGAGTCGAATACCGTGGTGGGTGGAAACTCAGGAATGGTGTAGGTGCTGTTTCCTTTCCTGCATGAGTGGAGCAGGGATACACCAACGGCAATGATGAAGAACGGCAACAGGTATTCGGTTTTTCTCATGACTTTCAGAAATGGCGGTTGTTCACAATCACGTAGATGATGACGGGGGCACCCAGCAGTGGTGTGACAGCATTGAGGGGTATCACGCCGTTCTCGCCAGGAAGATAGCAGATGAGGTTGCAGAGCAGGGCCACCGCAGCGCCAGTGAGGATAGTGGCAGGCAATAGTTGCCGGTGGTTCTCGGTGGTGAGGAGCATGCGGGCGATATGCGGTACGGCGAGTCCGATGAATGATACCGGTCCGCAGAATGCTGTGGTGACGGCGGTGAGCAGTCCGGTGACGATAAGGAGCCAGTTGCGCACCCTCAGGGTGTTGATGCCCAGGTTCTCTGCATATTGCTCACCCAGGAGCAGGGCGTTGAGGGGTTTGATGAGCAGCAGTGAGGCTCCCAGGCACAACAGGATGGTGATGGAGAAGACGGGGATATGAGTCATCGGTACGCCTCCGAAATTTCCCATTCCCCACACGGCATAGGATTTCACACCCTCTTCGGTGGCAAAGAAGTTGAGCAGTGAGATGACGGACGACGACACGAACCCTATCATCACGCCGATGATGAGGAGCATCACGTTGTTTCTCACCATAGTGGAGAAGAGGAAGATGAGCATTGTCACCGCCATGGCACCGATGAACGCGCCAAGAATGACGGCCATGAAACCTGTGGCTTGGAACACTCCCGAGGTGATGGTGCCGCCCATAAGCAGCATCACCAGCGCTACACCGAGGCTCGCCCCACCACTGATGCCGAAGATGGAAGGGCCTGCCAGTGGGTTCTTGAAAGCAGTCTGGAGCATCAGTCCGCTGACGGCGAGTGCTCCTCCGCACAGACAGGCGGTAATGGCTTGCGGCAGACGGGTTTCCATGACGATGTAGCGCCACGACTCTTTGGGCGACTCTCCTTGGAAGAGTATCGCCAGCACGTCGGCAGCCGGTATCTTAATGGAGCCAATCAGCAGGTTGAGCAAGAACAGAATGGCAATGGCAATGGCCATCAGTATGCAGTATCTTATGCCTTTCATCTTTTTCTTTAATCTGCCACTGGCGTGTAGTATTTGGGTTGCCCTAATCCCATTTCGGGATGGAGAAGGCAGAGGTAGTCGCGGAGAAGGAAGTCGGGCCGGAATGGCACCTCCTCGAAATACTTCACCTTTTGTGTGTCTACATACCAGGTATTGTGTTCCTTGAATGCTTTCATTTGCTTGTAGCCGGGATATTCTGCGGCCAAACGCGCATAGGTGAGACGTCCTGACCCGAAATGGTTGAAAATCCACACGTCGGAGTCGCCTGCCTTGTCGAGCACGGTCTCGAAGGTCATCGAAAGACTGCCGCCATGAGGGTCGTCAGCCCACGCGTAGGTGCCGTTGGCATCGGTAATGAGTTGGCCAACCGTACTCTTTCCACCCGCCACATACCATGTGGAACCCGTGAGTTTCTCGGTGATGATGGAACGCCCCTTAGGCATCTCCTGCGCGCGTGCTTTAAGGCCGTTGTATGACTCCAGCACCACGTTGAACAAAGAATCGGCTTCTTGTTCCTTGCCGAAGAGCATGCCATACAACTTCATCCATTCTGCCCTGCCTAGAGCCGAGGTTTCCATATAGTCGGCACACTCCATCAAGGGGATATGGATGTCTTCCAGTTGCCCGTATCCACCAGAGTTCTCGAAGGGCGAGAGCATCATGAGGTCGGGTTGCAGGTCGATGATTTTCTCGATGACGGGATTCATGCCGTCTCCGCAGTCGGCAATGACGCCTTGCTTCACCCCTTCGTGCACCCATGGCAGCGACATGTATTTCAGGTCGGCTACCCCAGCCAGTTGCTTTTCTGCATGCAGCCATTCCATGAGTTGACTATGGGAAGCGGTGAAAACCACGGCTTTCTCAATGGGTATGCGCACCACCGTTCCCTCCGGCAGAGAAGCAGGGAGGTCTTTTGTCTTGTCTACAAGCACATATTGGTGGAGCGAGGTGCCTTCTTTCCATGGGTTGGCTATCGACACGGTGGTGTAGCCGTCGTATTTCACTATGGTGAGTAGTGAGGCATACTTCATGGTTATGGTGTCGCCCATGGCCACTGAATTGTCGCCTGTTGGGCGGCGGCAGTTGGTGTGGAACAGCATTGCCCCCAGTAGGCAGAGGATGGCAAAAATCTCTTTAGTATGGTTTTTCATCATGGTTGTGTTGGTGAGATGGCTCAGTTGTGTCCGTTGAATGGCTCCATGGTGAAGCCGTTGGTATTGCCTTCCTGGTTGATACCATCGCGGGCAAACACCTTCTTGAGCGTGATGAGCACTATTTTCACGTCGACGAGAAACGACAGGTGGTCGACATACCAGACATCGTACTCGAACTTCTGTGCCCAGGTGAGGGTGTTGCGGCCGTGGCACTGCGCCCAACCGGAGATGCCCGGCTTCACCTCATGCCGCCGCATCTGTTCCGGGGAGTAGAGTGGAAGGTACTCCGGGAGTAGGGGTCTGGGGCCGAGCAATGACATCTCACCCTTGAGCACATTGATGAGTTGGGGCAGTTCGTCGAGCGACGACGCCCTGACGATTTTCCCTGCCCGTGTGATACGATGGGCATCGGGGAGCAGTTCGCCATTGGTGCCGCGCTCGTCGGTCATGGTCTTGAACTTGATGACCTTGAACAGTTTGCCGTCTTTTCCGGGTCTTTCCTGGAAGAAGAAGGCACCGGCTCCCTTGTTGGAGATGGTGAGCCAGATATAGACCACGAGCAGCACTGGTGAGAAGACGATGAGCACCAGTAGCGAAAAAACGATGTCGATAACGCGTTTGAAGAAATGTTTGTACATAAAAATACTAATTTTTCATATTCAAGTTTCGCATTTGTACACTTTTACTGCCATTATGCATCCCGTCCTTGCCGTTTTTGCTTGGTGGGGTGACTGTGGCATCAGTCGCCGAAGAGCAACTTGCGGTCGCGCTCGATGGCTGGCTTCGCCCATTCTTCGGGCACGAAGCGCCAGTTGTGGTGAGGCTGGGGATTCATGATACCGGCTTTCTCTATCTCTTTCATCAGGTAGTAGCGCTGGTCTTTCTCGCTCTGGTAGATGGTGCGTTGTGGCAGTTCGTCCTTGGGAATGCCTGCACCGCGTGTCACCAGTTCTCCGCCACCATTGGCCCTGTAACTGTTCATGGCCACTTTATACCATTTGTGTTCGTCGAATGGCTCGCCGTTGCTCATCTTCAGAATGCGCACTTTCTCTCCGTCGGGTTTGGTCACGTCGACTTCATAGTCGATGCCGGCGGCACTGTCGAAATTGAATGCCAGGTTCTTGAACATGTAGCGTTGCTTGTCGTCGGTGCTGCCATCATTGAGCAACATGATGTGGTCGTCGGGCGACTTCATGGTATTGACCCATAGGTCGTAACTCATCTCAAGGTACTTCCTCACTTCTTCGCCTGTCATCTTCAGTACATAGAGTTGGTTCTCGAAGCGGTAGAGGTTGAACATGTCGCTCACGAACACGTCGCCGGCCTTGATGGACGTGTTGAACGACAAAGGCGCGTTCATGGAGATGTCGGCATCGGTGAGCGACAGTTGCAGGTCGTGGATGAAATCGGTGAAGGCCGCGTTGCCGAAATAGCAGTCGCGGGTGTAGATGGAGTTTTCGAACACTCCGATTTTCCTGTTCACGAAGGCGTTGATGCTGTCGATGTCGGCCTGGAAGTGGTTCACGTAGTCTTGGTCGATGTCATAGCCCGTCACGCTGACGACACTTCCCGAAACCTCTTTCTCCACCCTGCCGCGCGACCGTTTCTTGACGGAGATGGTGGCATCGGCTACCATCAGCGCGTTGCACGAGGGGTCAAGACAGAGCACCTCTTTCCCCTCGGTGTTGGTCACCTTTCCGGCAAATTGTGAGTGGTCGTGGCCGTAGAGGATGAGGTCGAACCCCGGCACTTCGCGTGCCACGCGGAGAGATGTGTTTTCCTCATAGGTGTCGGTGGTGATGCCGCCTTCCTTTCCAGAGTGGAAGAGTCCGATAATCACGTCGGGATGCTCGTTGGCCTTCAGATATGCTATCCATTTGCGGGCAGAGGCAACCATCTCGTCGAACCGCAGGCCGCTCCACAGATGCTCGTTGAGCCAGTTGGGGATGGCGGGGGTGAGCATTCCGAGGATGGCCACGCGCACCCCTTCGCGCTCGATGATGGTATAGGGCTTCACATAGGGCTGTCCTGTAGAGGTGTCGATGATGTTGGCGCCCAGCATCGGGCAGTTGACCTCTTTTATCCATTTATCGTAGACGGCGTGGCCGGTCTCCACGTCGTGGTTTCCCATGGTCTGGGCGTCATATCGCAGGTAGTTGATGACCGAGGCAGCCACATTGGGGATGTCGGTCTTCACGAAGTTGCAATAGTAGCAGGAGGGCTGGCCTTGGAGGATATCGCCGTTGTCGACGAGGATGAGGTTATTGCCATAGGTCTTTCTCAGTTGGCTGACATAGGTCGATACCCGGGCAAGTGTGCCCTCAAGGGGCTTCCGGTTGATGAAGTCGTAAGGGAAAAAGCAACCATGCACGTCGCTGGTTTGGATGATGCGTAGGGTCACTGTTTTCTTCTTTGCTTCCATTTGAACGGGTGTGATTAAGATTAAAGCCATCAAGGCGATGATAAAGTGTTTCATGTTATTTTTGTTTTGGTTTTTTCTCTTTTCTCTTGATACCAAGCAGTTCGCGCCATCCGTTGAAGTCTTTCTTCATGATGAGTCCCACGCCCTGCGTGTTGAGGCTGTTCTTGATGAAGTAGCGGTCGTTGGCCTGGTTGTACACCTTTACTGCCAGGTTGCCGTTGGGGAAGAGCAGGTAGCGGATGTCGAAGTCGCCGATGAAACTGGTGGTGGCATTGGGGTTGTCGCGGTATCCAAACTGTCCGTTGATGAGCAGTCGGTTATTGAGCAGCCGTCCGCTGAGCAAGCCTTCATACTCGGCATTGTTGAATCCTTCGTTTCCGGTCGAGATATTGGCACCGAAGTTCCAATTGCTGGTCTTGATGAAATTCTTCAGCGCATTGTTGATTTGCTGGCTGATGGTTCCGCTGAGCAGGCTCTGCATGGCGAGGCTGGTCTGGCTTTGTCCCTCTTCGCCCATGTTGTTCGCTCTCTGGTTATAGAAACGTCCGATGGCGAGCAGGTAGATCATCTGCTGGTTGAGTTCCTCCTCGCTGTTGATGAGGCTGCGCACCATCTGCTCGGCATCGCTGCTCACTGTGGGCAGTTCCATGTCGAAGTCGACGAGCGGCTGTTCGGGTGTGCCGGTGATGTTCATGATGCAGTTGACGCGGATATTGTTGGTGCTGAAACTCTGTCCCAGGTTCAGGTCGGAGAGGGGAACGCCATTCACCACATAGAGGGCTTTCAGGTTGAGCGCGGCATCGTAGGGGTTGCCACCGAAGGCGATGGTGCTGCCTTGCTGAAACTCGAAAGTCTTCTTGATGACATTCTGTATGGTGAGTTCATACACGCCGTGGTCGACTACGTAATTGCCGTAGAGGTTGAAGGTGCCTTTGTCGAAATAAGAAGCGCGGAGCGCACCGTTGCCGTTCAGTGCGATATAGTCGCCGCTCTCCGCGTCCATCAGCAGTCGGAGCGTGCAGTCGGGCGTGGCGTTGATGCGGAAGTTCATCCTGAGGTCTGACGAAATCACGGGCGTAGTGACCACCTCTCTTGTTGCCTTGGAGGCAGGACGTGTGCCCGGTTCGCTGGCAGAGGGTAAGCCGGTGAAGTCGAGGGCTTCGGGAGTCACGTCATTCCATGTGATGAAGTCTTGGTTGCTGAGTGCCTCCGGACTCGCGGCATTGTAATAGAATACGGTGTTGGCGTTGGGAGTGGCGTCGACATCGATGACCACACCGTCGTCTTCGCTCTTGATATGGCAGTTGCCTGTGGCGTAGACGGTGCCGCAGAAGGTGTCGTCGCCAAACTCCTTGAAGTCGTAGGACAGCAGGTTTTCTGCCTGCACGTTGATATCGAAGGTGAAGTCGCTGAGAAAGTCGTGGTCTACGCTGCCTGTGACAATACCATGGTGGTTGTTTCTGTCGTAGATGGTGTCGCTGCAGAAGATGATATGGTTGGGTACGAGCAGCACGGTGTCGTTTCTCATCTCGTAGTGAGTGTTGAGGCTCTTCAGGAAGAACGGCCCGTTGGCCACTACCTTTCCCTCAAGGTTGATGTCACTCAGAGGACCGAAGAGCCGTAGGGCACCGTCGACACGTGTGTCGATGTCGCCCATGAAACTGGAGGTGAATTTCTCGAGAAACTCAACCGAGGTACCATGAGGGAGAATGTTGAGGTTGATTTCGCCTGGTGAGAGGGCGATGAAACCGTCGACATCGGTAGTGCCCGCATCGCCGTCGGTGGCGTGGCCGGATATCTCGATGCGGTTGTCGTGGCTGTTCCATCCTGCGTCTAACGCCATTTCACCTATCCTTCCGTCGGAGAACCTGAAGTCGTTGATAAACAGGTGGGCCAAGGCTTTGGGTGTATCGTACACTGAAGTGACGAAGGCATCGCCAGAGATTTTGCCTCCAAAGTCCACTCCGTTGACGTTGAGGATGTTCGACAGGAAAGCAGCGTCGAGGTCGTTGAGGTCGACGTGTATGGTGTCGGTGGGGTTGTTGGTCACCATGCCCGACACCTTGACGTGCTGGTCGCCGTTTTCTATGGAGAACTGGTCGATGACGATGTTGTTCTTCGATAAGACGAGGTCGGAAGGTTCAACGCTCCATGGTGTATCATTGAGGAAAATCTCTGATGGCATGAAATGCACGTGTGCAGTTTCGTGGTTGCTGGCATCGAGGAAGAATTCGCTCACTGCGCTGATGGTGCCATGCAATATCTGGTTCTCCTCATCGTCGTTGTTGAAGGTAATGTCGCTGTGGAGCAGGTTGTCGGCAGCCCTGGCGATGAGGCCTAGTTTGAGCCGTTTGTCGTTGTCGAGCAATTTGGTGAGTTCGGCCTTTGCCCTGAGTGCATTTCCCTCGGTGGTCAGCAGCAGGGAGATGTTTCTGAAGTCAGACTCGTCGTAAATGACGGCGGGGGCAAGAAGGGAAAGGTCGAGCGATGAGTCGCTCTCGCTCATCGTGCCCTCCAGGGTTATCGGAGCGTTGAGGGTGAGGTCGAGGCCAAGCAGGTCTTTCGCCAGTCGGCTGTCGGTGATGAGTGCAGAGATGCGCAGGTCATCGCCATGAGAGGAGGTGGCGGGTGGCAGATAGGGCAGGGTGGGCAGTTTGCTCCTGATGATGTTGGTGAGGCTCTTCAGGAGTGTCTCGTAGTGGTAGTTGCCCTCCAGTCTCAGATGCCCGAAGTCGGTATTGATGGACAACTGTTTTTCGTGACTGTCGACATCTGATGACAGTTGGAGTTGTTCCAAATGGTAGGATTGCTTCGGCGTCTGGATGTTCAGGTCGGTGAGTTTGGCATTTCCGAGGAGATTGGAGATGTCGTTTCCTGTCATGTCGGTCTCCAGGTCGAAGTCGAAAACGTAGCCCTTGAGGTTGTCGGCAAGTCCCATCGCCTCGGGATTGAAATGCCGTGCCGAGGCGATGATGTTGAGTGAAGGCAGGTCGCCCGAGATGTCGACATGTCCGTTGAGGGCAATCTCGCCGTGCGGGTCGTCGATGCCGAATATGCCGTCAAATTGCCCGTTGGCGTAGTTTCCGTCGACCTGGATGTTGTTGTATGGACGATGTTGGTATTCGAGCAGGGAGATGAGACCCCTTGCCTCCATCGTCATTTCCTTGGAGATGGGCAACTGTCCTTGAAGGTCGATGGTGGTGGCAATCCTTCCGAACTTGTCGTCGTTGAGAATGCGTTGGAGATTGATGCCTTCGGTCTCCAGGTGTGCGGTAAATGACTTGTCCTTCACGCCTCCTGATGCCGACAAGTTGCCGGCTTCGGTATCCACATGTCCACGGAACGCGATTTCGTTGTCTTTGCAGCCTACCTCGCCCTGGCATGCCACACTTCCGAGACGCAGTACCTCATCGGGTATCTTGACCATGTTTTCAAACCGTTGGGCTATTTTTGCGATGACTGGGGCTTGCGCCTCGAAGTTGCCTATCTGGGCGAACCATTGAGTGGATTTTCCAGATGTGTCGTAATAGCCGCTTGCCGCCAGTTTGAGTTTTTCTCCGGCGTTCACGTTCAAGTAATCGCATTTCAGACTCGACGTCGTGCCCGAGAATCTGGTGGAGAGTGCTATTGGGGTGTTGATCTCTCGCAGTTGTGGCAGGAAAGCCTTCAGGTCGCTGGGTGTCACTTCTGCTTGGGTGACTGTGCCAGAGAACTTGAGCGACTGAGGGTTGAGTTCTCCATTGGAGAAAAGATATTCTGCCTTGAGGGTGTCGGAGGAGAGATGACTGTGGGGTAGGGCAATGTCGAAGTCAGTAAGAAGGGCGCTGTTCTTGTCGGCAACCAGGTGGAACGAAAGACCTTCGAGTTTCAGCCTCGTCTTCTCGGCAAATGACAGTCGCTTCACGCGCAGGTCAATGTCATTATCGGTGAGGTGGTTCAGAATGAGGTGTCCACTCAGGTTGTGCAAGTGCAGGTGCTTAGGAGTAAATACGTCGTCATTCTCCGGGATGTCAAGTTGGTGGTAGGCGAGGTCGCCGTTGCGTATGATGACGGAGCGGATGCTGAGGTCGAGAGGCTGTTTGGCACTATCGTCTTTCGAAGCAAGAGAGTCGAGCGCAAACTGGTAGTTGGGCTGAGCATCGGCAGAAGTCTTATAGAGGTTGGCTTTCAGTCCGAAGAGTTGTGCCGAGGAGATGGAGATGCGTCCATGAAACAATGGTGATATCTCGAATTTGGCAGACAGCCGCGAAGCGCCCAGCATGTGTTTCCCCGACTGGTCATAGATCAACACGTCGTCGATGACGATGCGGTTGAGCAGTCCCAAGTCTACATGGCCCACTTCTACCTTGGTGCCGAGTTTTTCGCCCACGGCATCAGCCACCTGCTTGCCGATGAACGATTGTACGGCAGGCACGTGCAACATGATATAAAGCAGTAGTATGGCACTGAAAAGAAACCATAATACTGCATTAATGACGCGACGTAACTTTTTGATGCCTAAATTATTACTTTAATACCATTAATATAGTTTCGCATTCGCTCAACTTACTGTAACCCTTTTGATGCCATCATTACCTTACGGTTGTGAAGCATTGAGTAGCATTATTCTTCGGCTACAAATTTACGAAGATTTCGTTATTCCGCCAACAATTTCCCCCAAAAAAGAGGGGTCGTAGGGGACTGTGGTTACTGTGGGATATAGGCAATAGAATGATATCCGAGGGAAAATCACGGCCTGCGGAAAATGAAGACTCAAAATGCTGCTCCCGACTTTTATGTATCAAAGACGGATAAAAATGAAGTGCCGGCTCTTTCCTGCCAGCACTTCATTTAGTTCATGTCAATGTTCTTTAACTCTTGGGTTTACAGGTAGTTAAAGTGACTTATGTTCTGAGAGCCTTAAATGCTTCAATCTTCAATCTTCAATCTTTAATTTTTAATTTTTAATCTTCTTCGTCGTGCACTCGTTGACCAAATAGACAATGCTCATATAAGGAATGCCGGTGTTGGTCTGCAAGCCTATCTCGCAGGTGCGGCTGTTGGAATAGCCCACCTCGATCTTGTTTGCTTCTATTTGTGGACGGAGTTTGCGGAGAGCATATTTGTTCATCTCAGGGAAGGTGAAACCACGGTCGCCCGCGAATCCGCAACAGCCCACACCTTCAGGCAGATAGACATTGTTAGAACACAATTTAGCCAGTGCTATCAGGTCGTCGGCAACCCCCATCTCACGTGTGGAGCAGGTGATGTGAAGCGCAATGCGGCGGTCAATGGGATGGAAGTCGAGACGGTCTTTCAGGTATGTCATGATAAACTCGGCTGGCTCATAGAGTTTGAAACGCTTCATCACTTTCTTCATGCGGTGGAGGCATGGGCTCTGCGCACAGAGTATGGGATAACGTCCTTCCTCGCTCGCTTTCCACAATGCTTCTTCCAACTCGCCGCTCTTGCGGTCGGCGATGTCGAGCATGCCCTTGCTCTCCCAGATTTGTCCACAGCACATCCTGTGCATGTTCTCCGGGAATATGACCTCGTAGCCAGCCTTGTTGAGCAGACTGCACACCTCGTCGACAAGAGGCAGTTCCACGGGCGCACCCTTGGCGAGGCCCATCGTCTGGTTGATGCAACTGGGGAAGTAGACCACTTTCAGGTCTTCAGCCTCTGCCTTTCCCACGTGTGAGCCTGGTTTCGGCTGTTTCTTCTTCTTGGGCATGGCGGTAGTCCATAGTGGCAAGCCCATCTTGTTCATCGTGCGGCATACGCCGGTCATTGCCTTCGGACCCAGGGTGATGTGTCCGAGATGAGCCACGTCGAGCACCACGCGAAGCCCCGACTTGATACCTCCCATGTGGTTGGCGGCAAACTCGCCTAACTTATACCCCATCTTGTTGTGGAGCATGTCCATCTGCCGGATGAGGTGGGTCAGTTCGCCGGTATTGATTTTCATCGGGCATGAGGTGGAGCAGAGGCCGTCGGTGGCACAAGTCTGGTCACCGTAATATTTGTACTGCTTGCGCAGGCGGGCGGCACGCTCAGGGTCGGAGCCGGTAGCCTCCAACTCTCGGATTTCGCGTTGCACGGCGATACGCATACGCGAAGAGAGAGTCAGTCCGCACGACATACAGTTGACCTCGCAGAAACCACACTCGATGCATTTGTTGGCACGTTTCACGGCTTCTATCGTCTCCTTGGCAGTGGAAATCTCCCCGCCTTCAAGTTTCAGATACACACCACCATCCGGCACTTTGCTAAAGTCATAGTCGAGCACTGGCAGAGGCTTCAGGCATTTGATGAAACACTCTGGGTCGTCGTTGAAGATAACCCCTTGGTTGAGCAACCCTTCGGGGTCGAAGATCGACTTCAGTTCCTTCATCGCCTCATAGGCCTTGTCTTTCCACTCATATTTCACGAAGGGAGCCATGTTGCGTCCTGTGCCATGCTCCGCCTTCAGCGACCCGTCGTATTCCTCGACCACCAGTCGTGCCACGTCGCGCATCATCTCCTCATAGCGCTTCACCTCGCTCTCGCTCTTGAAACTCTGGTTGAGGATGAAGTGGTAGTTGCCCTCAAAGGCATGGCCGTAGATACAGGCGTCATCATAGCCGTGGTCGGCAATGAGTTTCTGCAGTTTCACCGTGGCTTCAGGCAGGTCGTCGATGTGGAACGCGACATCCTCGATGAGGCATGACGTGCCAATCGGGCGTGTTCCGCCTACAGATGGGAAAATGCCGGAGCGGATGGCCCAGTATTTGCCATACACGGAGGGGTCTTCGGTAAACTCCGCGGGGATATACAGGTTGAACTGCTTCAGGCAATCCTTGATCGTGGCTATCTTCTCGAGCAGTTGCTCATGTGTAATGCCTTTCGTTTCGGTGAGGATGGCAGTGAGGTTGTGGTAGTCGCCGGGCTCCACGCCGGGTATCTTTCCGGCATCAACGTCTTTCTTGTATTGCAGGTACACTGGGTCATCGACCGACGACAACGACTTGTAGTCGAGCATCTCGGCACTCTTTACCACCAGGTTCTCGGCACTCATCTTCAGGTCTTCCTCGCCCGACTTCAGTTTCTTCATTGCCACAACGGCCTCGCAACTCTCTTTCATGGTGAGGAAATAGACCATGGCAGAGGCTTTGTACTTGTAGTCGTGAAGGGTCTTCATCGTCACTTCGGAAAGGAAGGCGAGGGTGCCCTCCGAACCCACCATCGAATGCGCCATGATGTCGAACGGGTCGTCGTAGGCCAGCAACGGACGAAGGTTGAGGCCCGTCACGTTCTTGATGCTGTATTTCAGTCGGATGCGGTCCGACAGTTCCTTGTCGGCACGCACACGGTCGCGCAATGCCTCAATCTTCTGGATAAACTCAGGATGACTCTTGCGGAATTCCTCCTTGCTCTTCTCGTTGCCAGTATCCACGATTGTGCCGTCGGCCAATATCAGGCGGGCGCTCACCATCATCCTGTCGCTGTTGGCATGGACACCACAGTTCATGCCCGAGGCATTGTTTATCACAATGCCGCCAACCATGGCGCTGCCGATGGAAGCAGGGTCGGGCGGGAACACGCGGCCATAGGGTTTCAGGATTTCGTTCACCCGAGAGCCTACAATGCCAGGTTGCAGTTTGATGGTGTCCTGGTTGGGACCCAATTCGTATTTCTCCCAATATTTTCCTGCCACGATAAGTACGGAGTCAGTACAACTCTGCCCCGATAGTGAAGTGCCGGCGGCGCGGAAAGTGAATGGCAGGTGGTATTTTGAACAGAGGCGGATGATGAGCGACATTTCTTCCTCACCGTCGCTACGGACGACGATTTTGGGGATTTGGCGGTAGAAACTGGCATCGGTACCCCAGCCCAGAGTGCGGAGTTCATCAGTGTAGATACGTTTGTCGGAAACAAACTGCTTGATCTCGGCAAGGAATTCATCGTATCGATGTTGATTTCCATTTGTCTTTGAATCGATGGATTGGGTCATAGTATAAGTTAATTGAGGTTGATAGTCTTTCAAGATGGGTTAATGTGCTTTCCTGTTTTCAGGCTTGTTTCTGCAAAAATACAAAAACTTCTGGTATTTGCAAATATCAATGCTTTTTTTTCTACATGTTTTTTCATTTTTTGTATCATTTCTTGCTTCACCGGCACTGATTCTTCAATCTTTTTGCCTCGTTTTCTTTATGATTCAAAAAAAATCTTTATCTTTGCAAATAAATAGCAAGGATTGACCATAAGCATAGAACAATTGTTCCAAGACATATTACCAAAACATCAACTATAGTTATTTTTATGGCAAATGTGATTAAGTTACGCAAAGGCTTGAACATCAACCTCAAAGGGAAAGCCTCTACGAAGCGAATGGCCGTGAAGGCTGACGGCGATTTCGCGCTCGTGCCAGAGGACTTCCCCGGAATGATGCCCAAAGTGGTAGTCAAAGAGGGAGAGAAGGTAAAAGCCGGCGACCCCTTGTTTGTTGACAAGAAGGCGACCGACGTAAGGTTTGCGTCGCCTGTCAGCGGCACGGTGACGACTGTGCTCAGGGGAGATCGCAGAAAACTGCTTTGTGTCAAGGTGAAACCCGACGAGAAGCAGGAGTATCATGATTTCGGGGTGAAAGACCCGGCAAAACTCGATGGGCAGGCGGTGGTGCAGCAGTTGCTCCAGGCTGGCCTTTTCGGCTACATCAACCAGTTGCCTTATGCTGTTTCGGCCAACCCCGCCGACAGCCCCAAGGCTATCTTCGTCAGTGCTTTCAGAGACATGCCATTGGCTGCTGATTTCAGCGTAGAACTTGAAGGCAACGAGAATGCATTCCAGGCCGGCCTCACCGCGCTCTCTAAGGTTGCCAAGACCTATCTTGGTATCAGCAGTGAGCAGAGTGGCGGTGCGCTCGCCAGTATGAACAATGTGGAGACAACGGTCTTCGACGGCCCTTGTCCGGCAGGCAATGTAGGTGTGCAAGTGAATCACCTTGACCCGGTAAACAAAGGCGAGGTGGTGTGGACGGTAGATCCTACGGCTGTTATCTTCTTCGGCCGCCTTTTCCTCAACGGAAAAGTTGACCTGAGGCGTACTGTCGCCGTGGCTGGCAGTGAGGTGAAAGAACCTTACTACGCCGACGTGATGGTGGGACAGTCGATAAGCAGCCTGCTCAAAGGACAACTCGACGAAAGCCATCATGTGCGACTCATCAACGGCAATCCGCTCACGGGCAGAAAATGCTCCCTCGAGGACTACGTGGGTGGCCATACCTCGGAAATCATCGCCATTCCTGAGGGTGATGACCGCGACGAGATGCTGGGATGGATTATGCCCCGCATGAAAGAGTTCTCTGCCAACAGGAGTTATTTCTCATGGCTTGCAGGGAAATCCAAGGAATATGTGCTTGATGCCCGTGTGAAAGGTGGCGAGCGCCACATGATTATGAGTGGCGAGTACGACAATGTGCTGCCCATGGACATCTATGCCGAATATCTCATCAAGGCCATCATTGCCGGTGATATCGACAAGATGGAGCAGTTGGGCATCTATGAAGTGGCACCCGAGGACTTCGCGGTGGCTGAGTTTGTTGACTCCTCGAAACTCGAACTCCAGCGCATTGTCCGCGAGGGGTTGGACATGCTCAGGAAGGAGAACGCTTAATTGTCACCTAAACGTATCAAGACTATGTCATTAAGAAATTATCTCAATAAAATGAAACCTTCTTTCGAAGAAGGTGGAAAACTGCATGCCTTCAGAAGCGTGTTCGACGGTTTCGAGACATTCCTTTATGTGCCCAATACCACAGCAAAGAGTGGGGCGCATATCCACGATGCCATCGACTCGAAGCGCATCATGAGTTTCGTAGTCATAGCGCTGTTGCCTGCATTGCTCTTCGGAATGTATAATGTGGGATACCAGAACTATGCAGCGGCAGGAACGCTTGAAGACGCTGGCTTCTTCAGCATCTTCTTCTATGGATTCTTCGCCGTGTTGCCCAAGATTCTCGTCAGTTATATCGTTGGCTTGTCCATCGAGTTTGCATGGGCACAATGGAAAGGTGAGGAGATACAGGAGGGATACCTCGTCTCGGGCATCATCATACCGATGATCGTGCCGGTGGGATGTCCGTTGTGGATTCTTGCCATCGCCTGCGCCTTCGCCGTGATTTTCGCCAAGGAAATCTTCGGCGGTACGGGAATGAACATCTTCAACGTGGCGCTTGTTACCCGTGCGTTCCTCTTCTTCTCCTATCCACAGAAGATGAGTGGCGACTCGGTGTGGGTGGCTACCGACAAGATTTTCGGTCTGGGCAATACGCTGCCCGACGGATTCACCGCTGCCACACCGCTGGCAGAGGTCGGACAGGGGGCCAATGCCTCGGCATCGCTCTGCGATATGATTACGGGTTTCATCCCTGGTTCGATAGGCGAGACCAGCATCATCGCCATCGCCATTGGTGCCGTCATCTTGCTCGTTACGGGCATCGCCTCATGGAAGACCATGCTCAGCGTCTTCGTAGGAGGTGCTGCCATGGCCCTCATCTTCTCGGCTGCCGGGAAGACCACCATCCCGTTCTACGAGCATCTCGTATTGGGCGGTTTTGCTTTCGGTGCCGTGTTTATGGCCACCGACCCTGTGACCAGTGCCCGTACCGAATGCGGCAAGTATATCTACGGCTTGCTCATTGGTGCCATGGCCATCATCATCCGTGTCATGAACCCCGGCTATCCCGAGGGCATGATGCTTGCTATCCTGCTCATGAACATGTTCGCCCCACTCATCGACTATTGTGTGGTACAGCGCAACATCTCACACCGCATGAAACGTCTTAACCCAAATAAATAATACAGACTATGGCAAATGAGAACAAAAAGGGTTTGAACACCAATTCAAACACCTATACCATTATCTATTCCATCATTCTCGTCGTAGTCGTGGCGTTCTTGCTGGCTTTCGTGTTTCAGGCACTTAAGGAAAGGCAGGATGCCAATGTGGCACTCGACAAGAAAAAGCAAATACTGTATTCGCTGAATATCCGTGGCCTTGGCGATGAGGAGGCTGCTGCCAAATATAAAGAGGTGGTAATCTCCGACGATGTCATTGCCGACAATGGCGAGGTATTGCCTTCCGAGGCAAAGGACAACGAGAGCAACGGTTTCAAACTGGGCTCCGCCGACTACAAGGAAGGAAAACTCGCCCTCTTCACCTGTAAGGTTGACGGGAATACCAAATACGTCATCCCTGTATATGGCATGGGCCTTTGGGGTCCCATCAGCGGGTACATCGCCCTTGATGACGACTGTGCAACCGTCTTTGGTGCCTATTTCAACCACGACAGTGAGACTGCCGGACTGGGAGCCGAAATCAAGGACTCCAAGGAATGGCAGGAGAAATTCATCGGCAAGAAACTCTTCGACGGTGACAACGGCGAAGTGGCCCTCTCTGTGGAGAAGAATGTGACCAATCCTGCCACACAGGTGGATGCCGTCACAGGAGCAACACTCACATCCAACGGTGTGAGGGATATGCTCAAGGAGGGTCTTGGCAAGTATATCGCGTTTTTCAAAGCAAAAAAATAAGGAGGAACTAAGATATGAGTAAACTCTTTTCAAAACAGAATAAAGAGGCTTTCGGCAATCCGCTCAACCTCGACCATCCCATCCTCGTGCAGGTGTTGGGCATCTGTTCGGCGCTGGCTGTCACCTCGCAACTCAAACCGGCTATTGTCATGGGACTCGCCGTGACGGTTATCACAGCCTTCGCCAATGTCATCATCTCATTGCTCCGCAACACCATCCCCAACCGCATACGTATTATCGTGCAACTGGTGGTGGTGGCAGCGTTGGTAACCATTGTCAGTCAGATTCTCAAGGCATTCGTCTACGACGTGAGTGTGCAACTCTCGGTCTACGTAGGACTGATTATCACCAACTGTATCCTCATGGGACGCCTGGAGGCTTTCGCCATGATGAACAAGCCATGGCCCAGTTTCCTCGATGGCGTGGGCAACGGACTGGCCTACGCCCTCATCCTCGTCATCGTGGGTGGCGTGCGTGAACTGCTCGGACGTGGCTCCCTGCTTGGTTTCCAACTTATCCCGCAGGCAGTCTACGACGCCGGTTACATCAATAATGGCATGATGACCATGCCTGCTATGGCACTCATCCTTCTGGGATGCGTGATTTGGGTTCACAGGGCATATTTTTATAAGGAGGAGAAATAATTAGTGAAGACTTCGTTGGGTCTGGGACTGGCAGTGACTTTCGTGTTGCTTGTCACCGTACCCGTGGATTATATTCTCCAGACCAAAGTGCTCGGCCCCGACTGCCTCGTCGAGGGTGTTGACCTCTCATACCTCAGTTTCATTCTCTTCATCGCCGTCATCGCTGGCATGGTGCAACTGGTGGAGATGATAGTGGAGAGATATTCCCCGTCGCTGTATGCGGCACTGGGTATCTTCCTGCCTCTCATCGCCGTCAACTGTGCCATCATGGGTGCTTCGCTCTTCATGCAGCAGCGCATCAACCTCGACCCGTCGAACTCGCAGTATATCGGCAGCATCGTCGACGCCCTCGTCTATGCGTTGGGCAGTGGTATCGGATGGACCCTCGCCATTGTGGCTATGGGTGCCATTAGGGAGAAAATGCAGTACAGCGACGTGCCTGAGCCCCTCAAGGGACTTGGCATCACGTTTATCACCGTGGGACTGATGGCCATGGCCATGATGTGTTTCTCAGGACTTAACATCTAATCATTAAAGGAGATTTTCATATATGGGACAATTTATTATTGCAAGTATAGGAGTATTCCTCGTGACAATTCTCCTTTTGGTGATTCTGCTGCTCGTGGCGAAGAAGTATCTCTCGCCAAGCGGCAATGTGAATATCCTCATCAATGGCGACAAGACCATCTCTGTGGCACAGGGCAGCAGCCTGATGACCACGCTCAACGAGAATGGCATCTTCTTGCCTTCGGCCTGTGGTGGAAAGGCTTCGTGCGGACAATGCAAGGTGCAGGTGCTTGAGGGTGGGGGAGAAATCCTCGACTCAGAGAAACCTCACTTCACCCGCAAGGAAATCAAGGACCATTGGCGTCTGGGATGTCAGTGCAAGGTGAAGGGTGACCTGAAAATCAAGGTGCCCGAGAGCGTGCTCGGTGTGAAAGAGTGGGAGTGCACGGTGATTTCCAACAAGAACGTGTCGTCGTTTATCAAAGAGTTTATCGTTGCCCTGCCCCCGGGAGAGCACATGGACTTCATCCCTGGTTCGTATGCACAGATCAAGATTCCCGCATACGACTGCATCGACTACGACAAGGACTTCGACAAGGACGATATCGGACCGGAATACATCTCGTCGTGGGAGCGGTTCAATATCTTCTCGCTCAAGGCCCACAACCCCGAAGACACCATCCGTGCCTACTCCATGGCCAATTACCCGGCCGAGGGCGACCGCATCACCCTCACCGTGCGTATCGCCACTACACCGTTCAAGCCCAAACCCGAAGTGGGATTCATGGACGTGCCCACCGGCATCGCCTCATCGTATATCTTCTCGCGCAAACCCGGCGACAAGGTCATCATGAGCGGTCCTTACGGTGACTTCCATCCCATCTTCGACTCCAAGAAGGAGATGATATGGGTGGGCGGTGGCGCCGGTATGGCTCCTCTGCGTGCGCAAATCATGCACATGACCAAGACCCTCAACACGCGCGACCGCGAGATGCACTTCTTCTATGGTGCAAGGGCGTTGGTGGAGGCATTCTTCGTCGAAGACTTCCTCGAACTCGAGAAGGAGTTCCCCAACTTCCACTTCCATCTCGCCCTCGACCGTCCCGACCCGGAAGCCGATAAGGCTGGCGTGAAGTACACCCCGGGATTCGTGCATCAGGTGATGTATGAGACCTACCTCAAAGACCATGAGGCTCCCGAGGACATTGAGTACTACATGTGCGGTCCGGGCCCGATGTCGAAGGCTGTGCAAGGCATGCTCGACTCCCTTGGCGTAGACCCCGAGAGCATTATGTTCGACAATTTCGGATAAGCGTCAAGACCATATCGCAAAAAATCTTGCGGCATCAACAGTCAATGTGGTGCCGCAAGTTTTTTTTATGTTGCCAATGCTTCAAACTTCGCTCACCATCTCGGCTTCTAAGCCTGCCGTCAATCTTAAATGTATTTAAAGAAAATCGTTTTTATGACTTTTCTTTTGGCTGTTTCTTTGAAAATGCGTACCTTTAGCGGCAATTTACGGAATCATATTCACTTAAACTGAAATAACATTCACTTAAATCTATAATTTTTATGAGAGTCTATCAGACAAACGAGATCAAAAACATCGCACTCATTGGCAGTGCGGGTAGCGGCAAGACTACTCTTGCCGAAGCCATGCTCTTTGAAGCAGGCATCATCAAACGCCGTGGTACAGTAGAAGGTAAGAACACCGTGAGTGACTATTTCCCCGTAGAGCAGGAATACGGCTATTCCGTGTTTTCCACCGTCATGCACGTGGAGTGGAACAACAAGAAACTCAACATCATCGATTGCCCGGGTTCCGACGACTTCGTGGGTGGTGCCATCACCGCACTCAACGTCACCGACCAGGCCGTCATCCTTGTCAACGGACAGTATGGCCCTGAAGTGGGTACGATGAACAGTTTCCGCCTGACGGAGAAATTCAACAAGCCTGTGATTTTCCTTGTCAACCAACTCGACCGCGACAACTGTGATTTCGAATCTATCATGAACAGTATGCGTGAGACCTACGGCAAGAAATGTGTCGAGGTGCAGTATCCTATTGCCACAGGTGCCGGCTTCAATGCCGTCATCGATGTGCTCATGATGAAAAAATATTCATGGAAGCCCGAGGGTGGTGCACCCATTATCGAGGATATTCCCGCCGAGGAGATGGACAAAGCCGAAGAGTTGCATGCCGCACTCGTAGAGGCTGCAGCCGAGAACGACGAAGCCTTGATGGAGAAATTCTTCGAGACCATGGAACTTGACCAGGATGAGATTCGCGAAGGTATCCGCAAGGGCCTTATTGCCAGGTCTATTTTCCCCGTATTCTGCGTATGCGCAAGCAGGGATATGGGTGTGCGCCGACTGATGGAGTTCTTGGGCAACGTGGTGCCTTTCGTCAACGAGATGCCGAAGGTTCAGAACACCAATGGCGACGAGATTGCTCCCGACAGCAATGGTCCTGAGAGCCTCTTCTTCTTCAAGACTGGCATGGAGCCTCATATCGGAGAGGTGAGTTACTTCAAGGTGATGAGTGGTTCGGTGAAGCCGGGCGACGACCTCACCAATGCCGACCGTGGCTCGAAAGAGCGTATCGGCCAGATTTTTGCCTGCGCCGGTGCCAACCGTGTCTCTGTGGATGAGTTGAAAGCCGGTGACATTGGCTGCACCGTGAAACTCAAGGACGTGAAGACCGGTAACGCACTGAACGCCAAGGACGTGGAGTGGAGATACGACTTCATCAAGTATCCTAATTCCAAGTATTCGCGTGCCATCAAGGCTGTCAGCGAGAGCGACACCGAGAAACTCATGGCCGCCGTGTTGAAGATGCGTCAGGAAGATCCCACATGGGTGGTGGAGCAGAGCAAGGAACTCAAGCAGACCATTATCCACGGTCAGGGCGAATTCCACCTCCGCACACTGAAATGGCGTTTGGAGAACAACGAGAAGATAGCAGTGAACTTCGAAGAGCCGAAGATTCCATACCGCGAGACCATCACCAAGGTCAACCGTGCCGACTACCGTCACAAGAAGCAGTCGGGTGGTGCCGGACAGTTTGGTGAGGTACACCTCATCGTGGAGCCTTACACAGAAGGCATGCCCGATCCCGTGGTCTACAAGTTCGGTGGTCAGGAGTTCAAGATGAACATTAAGAGCCGTGAGGAAATTGACCTCGAATGGGGCGGAAAACTCGTATTCCTCAACTCCGTGGTTGGTGGTGCCATCGATATGCGTTTCATGCCCGCCATCCTCAAAGGTGTGATGGAGCGTATGGAGCAGGGACCGCTCACCGGTAGTTATGCCCGTGACGTGCGCGTGATTGTCTACGATGGAAAGATGCACCCCGTTGACTCCAACGAACTTTCATTCATGCTTGCTGCCCGCAACGCATTCTCGAAAGCCTTTAAGGATGCCGGACCAAAGGTGCTCGAGCCTATCTACGACCTCGAGGTGCTCGTTCCCGCCGACTACATGGGTGATGTGATGGGAGACCTCCAGGGACGCCGTGCCATCATCATGGGTATGGACAGTGAGGCTGGCTATCAGAAACTGAATGCCAAGATTCCTCTCAAGGAGTTGGCCAACTACAGCATCGCCCTCAGTTCGCTCACCGGCGGTCGTGCATCGTTCACCACTTCGTTCTCCAGTTACGAACTGGTGCCCAACGACATCCAGCAGGCCCTCATCAAGCAGCATGAGGCTGAACTTGCCGAAGAAGATTAATTCTATACATCCATTTTGGTCCTCCGCCATTTTTTTGGCGGAGGACTTTTTTAGCCAATAAAATTTTAGGGTTTTCAGAAGCCATCTCTGCTATGTTCAAAAATCATTGCTCTTTTTTCCGACAGTTATTTGTCGTTTTTTTCCTGTCATTGACCATCAACGTATCGGCTCAAGTCACCACCACCGACAGAGTGGATGACAATACCATTGGTGTGACAAGCGACGATAGGGCCGACAGCGGTTACAAATCGCTTTGGAACGAGGTCGCCCAACATGCCAGAGCCGACCTGCCGAAGTCGCAGATACAGGTGCTGCAACGTATTATGGAAAAAGCGCGAGCAGAGCAAAACTACGGACAGTTGCTCACAGCCCAACTAATGAAAGCAACACTCACTGTCAGCATCTCTCCCGACTCGCTTAAAGTAGTGGTTGAACAATTGAGAAAAGAGGAGCAGATGACCAACGACACTGCGCTGGCAGCAGTCTACCGCACGGTACTGAGTAGGTTGCTCAACATCAGGCACATCGAATCGGATACGGCTGCGGTGTTGGAAAGGAGAGCAGTGGAAAACCCTGGGGCACTGGCAACGAAGAGCGCCCTCGATTGGCAGCCGTTCCTGGTAAGGGGTTCCGACGGTGCCATCTTCAACGACGACCTGCTGTCGGTAGTGGGTTTTGCCACCGGGAATGCGAAGGCCGTGCATGAATATTATCTGGGTACCGACAACCGCAAGGCGCAACTTGTCTCCGCCTATATGATGCTCGGTACGGAGCGCAGTAGTAGCACGAAAAAACGCGCTGATGATATCCGTGTTCTCGACTCGTTGATGACATGCTATGCCGACCTGCCGGAATGTTGTGAGTTGGCCATCCAGAAACTACGGTTAATGAATGAATCTTCCTATACACCGCGTCAGCAGATTGACTTCATCGATGAGGCTTTGCAGAAATGGGGCGATTGGAAAAATGCCGTGGCTCTGCAGAATGCGCGCGACCAACTTATTTATCCTTATTATAAGGTTCAGTTTGGTCAGGAATGCATAACTCCTGCTGATACC
>OMZE01000092.1 GCA_900315455.1 uncultured Prevotellaceae bacterium
AACAACAAAGAGCAGCAGGGTCTGCAATTGGAATTGCCACAGGATGTGGCTCAGGGTGAGTATGCTAATTTTGCCATCATCACGCATTCGAGCAGTGATTTTGTCATCGACTTTGCGAGGGTGTTGCCTGGGGTACCGAAAGCGCAGGTAAAGAGTCGGGTGATTCTGGCTCCAGAGCATGCCAAGCGTCTGCTGGGTGCCCTTCAGGAGAACATCATGCGCTACGAGAAAGAGTTTGGACCTATCCGCATTCCCAGTCAGCAAGCTGCCCCCATAGCACCCTTTGACCTGAATAAGGGTGAGGCGTGACGCTAGAGCCCACGGGCTTTCCAAATCTTGTCCTTGGCGGCGTTGATTTCCTGGAACTTCTTCTCGGCGGCCTTGCGGATGTCTTCGCCCAAGGCTGCTACTTTATCGGGATGGTGTTCGAGGGCGAGTTTCCGGTAGGCGCGTTTCAGCTCATCGTCGGTAGCATTGGGGGAGACACCGAGTACCTTGTAGGCAGACTCTAAATCGTCCTTGCCCAAGCCCAGCATGGAGTCGACTTCATCGGCAGACATCTGCATCCACTGGGCACACTCCTTCATGGCGGTGACCTCAGAGGCATCGACACGGCCGTCGGCCTGCGAGATGATGACGAGGAAATTGAGCAACTGCAAGCGCTGGGAATAGTCCATATTCATGGATATCTGCTGACAGCACTGCATGACGGTCTGACGGAACTGATAGGTCCCTACCCGCTTCTGCTCGTCGAACAAGCGGCGCAGGATTTCTTCGCCCTGCTGTTGGGCCACACTGCCGAAATTCTGGCGAAGCATGTTGCGCACCACCTCCATCTCGGAGTGCATCACCTTGCCATCGGCCTTGATGATATAGGACGCCAGCACGAGCATGGAGAACAGGAAGCTGTTGCGCTGACCTTGATAGGTGCGCTGGGCTTGCTGCTGTTGTCCAAAAGGAGATTCGAAAGTGCCTTGGGTTTCAGCGGTGTTAACACCATCGAGCATCGAGTCGAACACACTGCCCAGCACGATGCCTGCAAGAGCGCCCAACGGGCCACCACTCATGAACCCAAGAAAACCACCAATCCATTTACCAAATGCCATAACTTCTTACCTCTTCCTTCTTACCTCTTACATCTTACATCTTCCTTCTCAATATCCAACCCACCAAACTTTGCCTTCACGCTCTTCGCGCTCAAGATCGTCGATGAGACATTCGGCCAGACGGATGGGGATTGATGCACTGCAGGAAGTGGGGCATCTCGGCCTTATAGACTTCCTTCATGCGCAGGTTGTTGGAATCAACGCCTGAACAGCTATAGGAAATATTGGCCAAGCGGTCGCAGAGCTTGACAAAGGGGGCATAGGGGGTGAGGCGGATGCCTTTGTAATACTTCTCGCCTGCCCTTTCGGCACGGGTGCGACCCTTGTCGTTGGTGAGTGCATAGGCTATCTCAGTGGCCAAGAAGGCTTGTTCCTCAGTGAGATAACCACGAGCCACCTTCATCACATCGTTGTAGGTGAGACGAGCGTCCTCGATGCTGTCGTGGTAATAGCCACCGAAGAACAGGGGCAACACGTCGGCTTCGCGGACACACACCAGATGACCGAAATCGCGAATGCCCTGCACCACCATGTCGAGGTGGAAACCATAGGGCAACTGGTCACCATAGGTTTGATTAACACTCTGGTGCAGCTTATGGGCCGACTGACGGATTTCCTCTATCTGGTCGGCATATTTCTGCATGTATGATTCAAATTCTTTTCTCTCCATAGTACAAACTACTACACAAATTATTCGACAAAGATACGAAAAGTCGTGAGCATAACAAAAAAAAAACTCCAAAAAGTTTGGAAAATAGCAAAAAACACTGTAAATTTGCAAGATAAATGCCATAGAAATGACATTTGACATCAGAGAAAATAACAAAAACTTAAAATTTTAAGCGTATGAAAAAGAAGAGTATTATCCTGTGTTCGCTGGTAGTGATATGCGCCATCGGATTGGTTGCTTCCATCTATATTGATTGGCCTGTTGATTTCAACAAGGCCGATGGAGATATCGCCAAGGCTGCTAAATTCTCTCGTGAGCAAGTTTCCGAGAAGCTTACTAATATGGAAGAACTCCTTCAGACCGACTCAGCCTTCAGGGATGATATTGTGACAGCCCAGGTGGTGATGCAGACACGCGCAGCCCAGTTCGCCACGCTGGTTGACATGTCAAATGAGGTAGCCGGCAACATCCCCGCATTTGCCGAGGTGCTCAAGGATATGAACGCCCA
>OMZE01000036.1 GCA_900315455.1 uncultured Prevotellaceae bacterium
GCTCAGGATGACCAGGGCCACGCCTATGAGTTCATCAAGGACATGAAACGTGAGAACTGCTTCGACCAGCCCGGCATGGGTAATGGCAACACCGAGGAAATCTTCCAGGTCCAGTTCATGAACGCCTCAGCATGGAGCATCTCTGGTTCATATAATACTGCGCGTATGTACTCCAACTATATTTCTGTATTCTGGGGTCTTCGTAACGGTGCATCCAACCAGAATGGTGACCGCAACAACACCTATCCCTTCAATCAGGGATGGGGCCAAGGCACACCTTCATGCAATATCTGGGATGACTGGACAGATGCTGAGAGAACAGGCAATTACACCGACCTCCGCAAGAAGGCTTCTCTCATCGACCTCGACAATGAGTTGGAGAACTATACTTATGAGAAGGACGACTGTGAGGAGTCGGGTTATTCTGTCAAGAAGTACGCCGAGGTCAACCTTGATGCTTGTGCAGCCAACAACGACACATGGTGGTCAAAGTGTGAGGGTTATACCGGCAGTTCTCTTGACAACAAGATGCAGGGCGACCACTTCGAGGACTTCTACCTCATGCGTTATCCCGACGTGCTCCTGATGCTTACCGAACTTACCGGCGATGCTTCCTACATGAACCAGGTGCAGGCTCGTGCTGGCGTTCCTCAGACACCTTACTCATTGAAGGCTGTGCAGGACGAGCGCCGCTGGGAGTTCGCATTCGAAGGTCTCCGCTTCAACGACATGCGCCGCTGGACGGGCAACAAGCCTAATGAAGGCTCCTATGCTCCTAAGGCTCTTCAGGCTCAGGCTGGCAAACAGATTGTCTGCCTTGGTGAAAAGTCAAACAAGCGTACGATGGCACACATGACCTGTTCTTGGGCCAAGCGTTATATCGACACTAATGGTTTCTTGGCTAAACCTCAGACTGAAATCACTGTGAAGAATGGAAAACTTACGCAGAATCCAGGTTGGGATGCTGCCAATCCTGAGACACAATATAAGGTTCTTTATTAATATCATAATTTTGTAATCAATATGAAAAAGATATTTTTGTTTTTTGCCGCGGTATGTGCTCTTGCTGCTTGTGATCCTACACACGAGGATATCAGCAATGCCGGTCACATCACTCTTGATGAGTTGAAGGCAAAGACTACCGTCACTGTCGACAAGGCTGCCAGCGGACAGAATGGTAATGTCATTTCCTGTTCAACTTCTGCACCTGTCAATGCGAAGTGGGACATTGGAGGAAAGCAATTTGTCGGCAATTTTGCCAAAAAGAAGATGAAACTTGGTGACTACACTGTCACCCTCACTGCTCTTTGTGCTGATGGAACTGAACTCGTAGCAGAATATCCTGTATCCTGCAACGAAATCACTGACCCGCTCACCAAGTATACGCTTTGGGAAGGTGAATTCACCGTAGGCGGTTGGGACTCCGCTCCTCTGCGCTTCAGCGACAGCGAAGGTCAGAATTTCCCGACTCTCTCCGATGACATCTACTTCGGTCTCAAAACCCTCATCGTTGACGTCAAGGATGCCAGCGAAGGTTGCCAGGCACGTATCATGAACGGATGGTGGAGCACTGTCTATGCAGAGAACATTCCACTCTATTCTGGTATGAAATGGGAGATTCAACTTACCGAGCAGATTGCCAAGGAGTGTGCTAAGGGTAACGGCGGTGAAGGTCGTGACCTCAACCTCTTGATCACCAATGGCTCTGCTACCTTTACGAGCGTTTACTATGAGGAATAATCATTCCTTTAAAGTATAATTAATATTGGGCTGACTCCATCAAACGAGTCAGCCCTTTATGCCTTTTAAGTATGGAAGTGATGAAAAAAGACAAACTTTCCGCGGCTTTTCTGTATGTGAGCCTGCTGGCTTTCATGGCATTTGCCGTTTTTATCTTATCGATGAACAAAGAGGTGCTCTATACGGCTCATGACCGTTCGGAGTTCATGTTCGGAGCACCCTTCTTCCATACTCTTCTCTCCAAACCCTTTGGCCTGATGCAGTATGTGGGAGCATGGCTCACACAGTTTTTCTATTATCCTGCCTTGGGGGCAGGTATACTGATGGTCATCTGGATTCTCATATTCTTGGTAGGGAGCAAGGCCTTCGGGTTGAAGGGGAATATCTCGGCCCTGATGCTCCTGCCAGTCGCTTGTTTGCTCACATCAATCGTTGATTTGGGCTATTGGATTTATATCTTCTCCGTAAGAGGCTACTGGTTCTCCCAGTCGGTAGGATACCTTGCCATGCTGCTGCTCTTGTGGGCAGCCCGCAGCACACCGCGCAAGTGGCATCTTCTATGGTATGTGATTGCCTTTTGCTTCTATCCGGTGCTGGGATGGTTTGCACTGCTTTTCCTTCTCTGTCTGGTGCTTTCAGGGAAACCGTCCTGGCGGGAATTGCTGGGCGTCCTCTTGCTTATTTCTACTGCCATCATCTGGCATACTCTACTATATTCAAATCAGAAACTCGAAGACATCACGCTTGCAGGCCTGCCTCGCTTCGTAACACCACTCGACAGCAGCACCTTCCTCACTATCCCGTTCTGGGTGCTTGGCGCTGTCTCTGTAATCATGGCATGGGGTGGCAGGTATCTGGCCAAGGCTGGGGCGAAGGTCAAGTTTTTCGTTCCGGTACTGTGTGCTGCTGCAGGCGTCATTTTTGCCTTGTCGTTCATGTTCCACGACAGGAATTACATCGACGAGATGCGCATGGTGCGTCTAGCCGAAGACAACAACTGGAAGGAGGTTCTTTTTGTGGCAGAAGAGAACAAACGCCCCTCCCACACCATGGTCATGCTCAAGAATATTGCCTTGATGAATGAAGGGGGACTGCTCGAGCGTTCCTTCAAGATAGGCAACCATGGTGTCGATGTCTCCAACCCCGACTCGCTTCACATCGGATTGCTCAACATTGCCTCTCCTTTGGTGTATTATAACTACGGCAAGATGAATTATGCCATCCGCCTGTGTTATGAGAATGCCGTAGCCACCGGATTCTCGCCATTCTACATGAAGATGATTTCACGCTGTGCCAGTGCTACTGGAGAAGAGAAACTGGTCGAACGATATACCACCCTGCTGCATCACAATATGTTCTATGCCAATTGGCAACCTGCCCCAATTACGAAAACGGTAAGCGAACTGCAAAAATCCTTCGTGGATGAAATCAATGGTGTCGACAACAACTCCGAACAGTATATTATCGATAACTTCAGCCTTGCGTCCGACTCTGTCAGCCAGGCGGTTTCAGAGCAGGCTTTGTTCTATTCCATGATACGCCGCGACTCAGGCCGGTTCTGGGCATCGTTGCGCAGATATGTGAAGTTGCACCTCAATGGGGCATTTCCTCTGCATGCCCAGGAGGCATACATCATGTTCATGGACAAGGCTCCGGAAGAGAAAAAGATAATGCTCCCGGTCGAACAGGCTGTTTTCGACCGCTACAAACAGTTCTGGCAGGCGCTGGAAAGTAAGGTAAAGCCTGGCGTGGATCTTCAAACGGTAGGTGAAGAAATGCGTGACGAATGGGGAGATACCTATTGGTGGTACAACATCTTCGGAATGAATGCCCATTAACGTACTTGTCGGAATTGAAAACGAAAAGCAATAAACAATGAAAATACATATCCGCCCCTGTTTAATGTTGCTGGCAACCGCCTTGCTGCTCATGGCATCGTGTGCGCACCACCCCGATGTTCCCTCTTCAAGCAGCGAGGCAAAAGGCCTGCCTGCCATTTTCCCCGATTATTGCAATGTCACCGTGCCTTGCAACATCGCACCGCTCAACTTCATGCTCCCCGCCGACCAGTATGAAGAGTGTGTGGCACGGCTTACCACGCCCGATGGCGGGCAGCAGACCTATGGCAATGGCGTGAAGGTGCAGATACCTAAGTCGGAATGGCACGACATGCTCAATGCCTCCAAGGGCAAGAGCATCAAGGTGGAAGTTTGGGGGAAGAAAGATGACGGATGGTTGTCGTTCAGTCCGTTTGAGATACGTGTGGCAGAAGAGCCTATCGACGAATATGTGTCGTATCGCCTCATCGAACCGTCGTATATCGTTTACGACTACATGGAAATATCACAGCGCGACATCACCTCGTTCGCCGAGACTCAGATTTTCAACAACAAAGTCAGTTGCGACAACCCCCAAGGGCAGTGCATCAACTGCCATAGTTATCAGAACTACAAGACCGACAACATGCTGTTTCATGCGCGTGTGACTCGAGGAGGCACCGTGATTGTGAACGACGGGAAAGTATCGAAAGTGGATTTGAAACGCGACTATACCATCTCTCCGGGAGTCTATCCGGCATGGCATCCTACCGCCAAACTGGTAGCCTTTTCCACCAACCAGACTCACCAGGTGTTCCATACAGCACATCCCAACAAAGTGGAGGTGTTCGATACGGCCAGCGACATGATTCTCTATGATGTGGAGGCCGATTCTGTGAGTATCATCAGCAACGATTCCACACTTCTGGAGGTGTTCCCCACCTGGTCGCCCGATGGCAAATATCTCTATTATTGTAAGTCTGTCCCCCTCCCCGAAGAGTTGCGCGACAAGGATATCAGTTACACTTTCCAGAAAATCCAATACAACATCTACCGCCGTTCGTTCGACCTGGCATCACGCCACTTTGGTGAAGAGGAACTGGTGTATGATGCGGCATCGTCTAACAAGAGTGCCACCTTGCCACGCATCAGTCCCGACGGGCGGTATCTGCTCTTCGCTTTGGGACAGTATGGCTGTTTCCATATCTGGCATCATGATGCCGACATCGTCTGCCTACCGCTCCACCTTGGTGCGGGCACCGACCAGGCACAAGAGTCTCCATCGCCGCTCGACCTTTCCCGCCTCAACAGCGCAGGTTTTGCAGAGAGTTATCCCACATGGTCGAGCAACGGACATTGGATAATGTGTGCCAGCCGACGGGTGGATGGCAACTTCAGTCGTGTCTATATTTCCTATTTCAATAACGGGAAAGCAGAAAAGGCCTTCCTCTTGCCACAGGAAGATCCCGAGCAAAACACGCTCCGCCTGAAGAGTTACAACCGTCCTGAGTTCATGGTCGAGCCAGTCGGTATCAGCGTTGATGAATTTAGCAAGGCATTCAAATGAAGTACATTAAAAGTATATGCACGCTCCTCTTCGGTGTGGCTGTCCTGATCTTTTTCGGACTGGCATATCCGCATCATCTGCATTATCAGGAGCAGTTTCAACTTTTCCTCTTCGACAGCACCTATGTGTGGGATGTTGTCAAGTTGCCGGGGGGCGTGGCCGACCTGCTGGGGCGGTTCTGCACGCAGTTTTTCCTTTATGCTTGGGTGGGAGCGCTTATCATTGCTGTCCTGCTTACGGCAGTGCAACTCTTGACACTACGCCTGGCCAGTTGGGGGAGGCTCTATGCCCTGAGTTTCGTGCCTTCGTTCTTGCTCTGGCTCTTCCTGCTCGACGAGAATGCCCTGCTGGGTGGTGTATGGGCTGTCTTGCTCACACTCCTCGCTTCATGGGCCTTCGACGCATTGCCCCGTAAGGGTTGGCTGCGGCATGTGTTGCTCATTGTGGCCATCCCTGTCCTCTATTGGATTGCGGGGCCTGTTTGCCTGGTGTTCTTCCTCCTGCAGGCACCGCACCTCAAACGCACTCAGCAGGTTTCCCTTGCCAAAAATGCTCTATGGTATTATGGGGTGTTCGTGCTTCTGGTTGTCATGCTTGTTGTCCTGGCATTTTTCATCCCTGTGCCATCCAGTAAATTATGGACAGGCATCCATTACCATCGCTACCCCACAGCAGTACCGGTCCTGCTCTGGGCAGCGGCATTGTCGGTCTTCGTCTTAGTACTCATTGCCCGAATCTTCAACCCTCAACCCTCAAACATCGTGCAAGCCGAGCGCAAAGGAATTGATTCCAATGGCCGAGGTACCGCCGATGTTCATCATGCGAAGCATGATAAATCTCAAACCCTACATCTCCTCTTTTTCCTGCTGGTGGCTGTGGTAATGGGGACCCTCGTCTGGAAAAACAGCAATTTCAAGGCCGAAAAGGTGATGAAATATGATTTTATGGCGCGTTACCAGCAATGGAACCGCATACTTGAAACTATCAACACCGAAAAACCAAACAACCAAATCGGGGTGACCGTGCAGAATCTTGCATTGGGTATGAGGGGCTTGCTCACGAAGCATTTGTTCGATTATAACCAAAACGGACTCTTGGGGCTTTTGCCCGATATAGGGACGGATGCTACCAGTCCGCTGCCTACTGCCGAGGCTTTCTATCAGTTGGGAATGACGGCTGTTGCACAACGAACGGTTTTCGAGGCACAGGAGGCGATTCTCGACTTCCAGAAAAGCGGCAGATGCTACCAGAGACTGGCACAGACCAACCTGATTCTCGGCAACTACAAAGTGGCACGAAAATATCTCACGGCACTGCAGAAAACACTTTTCTATCGTGAATGGGCAAATGAGACACTGCCGCTGTTGGGCGATGAAAAAACAATAGCAAAGCATCCCGAATACGGACGCTTGCGTCAAGTGGCGTATAAAGAAAACTTCTTCTTCGGCGACCATGTCACCTCTGAGATGCTCCTGAACCTCTTCCTCAGCAACACCGACAATCACTTGGCTTATGAATACCTGAACGCCTACTATATGCTGACGGGCGACCGTGAAAACTATACTAAATTACAACTTCAATACCCAGAGCAATGAAAAAGGTGCTGTATACACATATATTGATAGGTTTGATAGGATTGATGGGGGTAGTGGGGTGCACCTCCGAAACGGTAGGCGATGCCAAGCAGGAGAAAGGGTTGCCCAATATTTATCCCGACTACGTCGGGGTTACTATACCCGTGAATATCGCTCCGCTCTGCTTTGGCATGGACGATGAGGAGGCTTTGCTTGTCGATGCTGTTGTCACCGACAGCCACGGAAACAACCTGCACAGCCAGGGTGAGGAGGCGGTCGACTTCGATATCGATGACTGGCATGCATTGCTCGCTCAAAACCGTGGCGACTCGCTCAGCATTACCGTTTCGGCCAAATATGCTGATGGCTGGCACTCTTATCGGCCTTTCTCTATCTACGTCAGCAACGACAGCATCGACTATGGTATCTGCTACCGTCTTATCGCACCGGGCCATGAGGTGTGGAGCAAAATGGGCATTTATGAGCGCGACCTCTCCTCGTTCGACGAACGTCCGTTGATTGAGAATACTCAGTTCGAAGGGTGTGTCAACTGCCATAGTTTCAACCGCGGCAATCCCGCGGATATGAGCCTTCATATCCGTGGACCTCATGGCGCCACACTGCTGCGACAGAACGATGGGCCTTTCACCGCTTACAACACCAAGACCGAACAAACGCTCGGCCTATGTGTCTATCCTTACTGGCATCCTTCGGGCAAATATGTAGCCTATTCCACTAACGTCACCAAACAGACATTCCACAGCGCTCATCCCAACCGTATCGAGGTCTTCGACGACGCATCCGACCTTCAGGTCTACGACGTCGAGAAAAATGAGTTGATTCTTTCGCCATTGCTCAAGCAAGACTCCATCTATGAGACCTTTCCCGTCTTTTCTGCCAATGGACGTTCGCTCTATTTCTGCGCTGCCAGCGCCCTCCCCGAGGGTAATCATCAGATTGACTCTATCCGGTATAATCTCTGCCGTATAGATTTCGACCCGGCAACGGGAAAGTTGGGCAGCACTATAGAGACCGTCATCGATGCTGTGGCGCAGCACAAGTCGGTGTCCTTCCCTCGTCCCTCCTACGACGGACGGTTCCTGTGCTACACGCTCTCCGACTACGGACAGTTCAGTATCTGGCATCATGAGGCCGACCTCTACCTGCTCAACCTCTCTACAGGAGAGAGCCAGGTCATGGCAAAGGCCAATTCTGATGATACGGAGTCGTTCCACAACTGGAGTTCCAACTCGCGCTGGATGGTGCTTAGTTCCCGACGCGACGACGGGCTTTTCACTCGGCCTTATTTCTGCCATGTCGATGCCAATGGTGTGGTGAGCAAGGCATTCATGCTGCCGCAGCGAAATCCGCGGCGGTTCTATCGCGAAAGGTTCCTCTCCTTCAATGTTCCCGATTTCATCATTGCCCCCACCCACTTCGATGGCCATCAAGCCAGCCGACTCATCAATGATGAATACCGCAAGGACTTTGGCGTGCGCCAATAACCCCTGACTCTCAGTCTCCAGGTCCCCTAAGGCCTCTAAAGTCTCTACCTCCTAGGAGGCCTCCAAAGTCTCTGCCTCCCCTAAGGCTTGGGCAGGATAAATCGTTTTTGAAAAAATATCTGTTTTTTATCCAATTTATTTTTGCGGATTGGATAAAAAGTGTTATATTCGCAACCAGAAGCAAAAAGGGATAAAAGCCCTCTACGCCAACCAAAGTTAAACTTACTACACTATTGAATGACACAACACGAGAGATTCAAACGAAGTAAAAACGACGTTTTTGTCAATATCAAGGAGCGAGACCATTTCGTTGCTTGATATCTCCTTTTGGTGGAGGGCAATGCATTTGCGTTAGTTACTTTTTCCCCACGCAGTGCTGTCTCTCGATGTATAGACCTCATAGCCTCACTGTCCCGTATGTTGCTGTATCACAGCAACTCGCAGTGCTAGGCGGCCTTTTATCAGTATTCTTTTTCTATTATTTTCATCCGTTTTAAGCCGTTATGTATGTTGCGACTGTGTCGCAACCTCAGCATGCTATAGATACATGGCAAAACGGCTTGTGATTCTAACAACCGAATAATCATGCAATTACCATACGCTGAATCTTGGAAAATCAAGATGGTGGAAGCCATCCATCTCAGCACCCGTGAAGAGAGAGAACAGTGGCTCAAAGAGGCACACTACAATGTGTTCCAACTCAAGGCCGAACAAGTGTATATTGACCTGCTCACCGATAGTGGCACAGGTGCCATGAGCGACCGTCAATGGTCGGTAATGATGCTAGGCGACGAGAGTTATGCTGGCGCCACCTCGTTCTATAAGTTCGAGGCTATGGTGCAGCGCATCTTCGGCATGCCTTATGTCATTCCTACCCATCAGGGCAGGGCGGCAGAGAACGTGCTCTTTTCGCTGCTCGTGAAAGAGGGCGATGTGGTGCCGGGCAATGCGCATTTCGACACCACTAAGGGACATATCGAGGCCCGAAAGGCAAAGGCCATCGACGTGACTTGCGACGAAGCACACGACACGCAGGCAGAAGTGCCGTTCAAGGGCAACGTGTCGTTGGAGAAACTCGAGAAGGTGTTGACCGAAAACAAAGGTAAGGTGCCGTTCATGGTGCTTACCGTCACCAACAACACCGTGGGTGGACAACCTGTGAGCATGCGCAACATCAAGGATACTTGTGACCTCTGCCATCAATATGGCGTTCCCGTGGTCATGGACTCTGCCCGCTTTGCCGAGAACGCGTATTTCATCAAGACGCGCGAGGAGGGCTATGCCGACAAGTCCATCAAGGAGATTGCGCTTGAGATGTACGCCCAGGCCGATGCTGCCACCATGTCGGCGAAGAAAGATGCCATCGTCAACATGGGCGGTTTCATTGCCACACGCCGTAAGGAGTGGTTTGATGGGGCAAAGATGTTCTGCATACCCATGGAGGGCTATGTCACCTATGGCGGCCTCAATGGCCGTGATCTCAACGCCATCGCCCAGGGCCTCGACGAGAACACGGAGTTCGACATGCTCGACACACGCATTCGTCAGGTAAGGCACCTGGCAGAGCGCCTTGATGAGTATGGCATCCCTTACCAGCGGCCTGCCGGAGGGCATGCCATCTTCGTCGATGCCGACAAAGTGCTTACACATGTGCCGAAAGAGGAGTTCCCGGCTCAGACGCTCACTTGTGAACTCTATCTTGAGGCGGGTGTCAGGGGATGTGAAATCGGCTATATGCTCGCCGACCGCGACCCCGTGACGCGGGAGAATCGTTTTGGCGGCCTCGACCTCTTGCGCCTGGCCATCCCACGCCGTGTCTATACCGACAATCACATGGATGTGGTGGCTGCAGCATTGAAAAATGTCTACGACCGCCGCGAGACCGTCACCCGTGGCGTGGCCATAGAATGGGAAGCCCCCCTCATGCGGCACTTCACCGTACAGTTGCGAAGGCTCTAGCCCAGGCGACCAAAAGCCGTCCCGTATGTCGCGATTTTATCGCGACCCCCAAAAAGCCCCCCTCAAAAAACCAGCCTCTCCCGATATCCATCGGGAGAGGCCGTTCTTATGCCCTTTTGGCTGTCGTTCAATAGCCTGGGTTCTGGGTGAGTCGCTTGTTCAGGGCGATGGCTCCACCGGGGATGGGGAAGACGATGGTGTGACGGTCTGACTCGGTGCCCAATTGCTGACGCATGTCATAGGAGCGATGGAAACGGTCGAAGCGGATGAGGTCCTGACGGCGCCAACCTTCCCATTGCAACTCCATCAGTCGCTCGTCCAGAATGTTGTCGAGCGTGGCAGGACGGTAGTCCATGTCCACTCGGCTGCGCACCATATTCAGTTCCTTGTCGCCGTTCAAGCCAGCACGCACCTTGGCCTCCGAGACCATGAGCAGCACGTCGGCATACCTGAAGAGCACGATGTCGTTGCTTTGCAACAGACCGTCGTTGTAGGCGGTGCGGTCAATCTCATATTTGAACATGCGTGCACCCGCCGTCTTCTCGTAGGGCGAACCTGTGAGGTCGGGTTCCACGGCAAGGGGCATATACACCAATGGCTCGCCATTGTCGAGCCGCACGCAAGTTGAATCCACATACACGGTGTCGGAGAAGAAGTTGAAGTAGTAACGGTTGTCGACGTCGTCTGTGTCATAACCGTAGGTGCGTACCGTGCTCACTGTGGCACAGGTGCCGTTTTCCGATGCCATGCCCAACGCTGCTCCGTGATTGTTGTGTCGCGAGCGGAAAAGGTATTTGAAATGATTGGTGTAGAGCGTTTTGTCCATGGGGATGGTGAAGATGTTCTCAGTGGAGAATTCATTCCGGGTGCTGAAATTGGAGGAGTAAATGGGCTCCAACTCATATCCGAATCTTTCGAACATGTCGCAATAGTAGAGGCACGCCTCCCACGCATTCAAAATCTCGTCGTTTATGGAAAAGAAAATATTGTCGCCTTCCAGGTGTTGGTCATCGGTCCAGATGTCATCAGTCCATATCTCAGCGTTGAGGGTCATCTTGGCAAGGATGAACCACATCACGGGAGCGGTGATGCGACCGTAATAGTCGCCCGGCATGTGGCTCATCTTTACGGGAAGGTCGGGCAGAATCTCGTTCACTTCGTCATAGATTTTCCAGAAAAGGTGGCTACGGGTGAGTTGCTCGGTCTCATCCATCGAGATTTCCGACGAGGTCACCCAAGGCACACGGCCAAAGAGGTCGAGCAGGTAGAAGTAGCACAACACCCGGATGCCTCTCACCTCGGCTGTGATTGGAGCCATCTGTTCGGGTGGAAGTAGGTGGCTGTATTTCTGCAGGTAGTCGAGCGAACGATTGCAAAGCACGATGACTTTGTAGAGGTAGTTCCACGAGTTGCCGATTGGGGCGGTGCCGGGATTGAAGGTGTGTTGGTAAAGGTCGAGCCACAGACCGCCGTCATACCAGTCGCCACCTCGGGTGGGAAGGATGGCCTCGTCGCTGGTAAAGGTGTTCAGGTCATAGATGCCGCGGGTAGTGCCTTGAAGGCCCTGCCCGTCTTCATGGCCTCCGATGTAGTTGTAAAGGTTGGCAACGGTGTTCAGGTAAAGGTCGGTCGATGTCTTGAAAGCCTCTTCTTCTGTCAGACGGTCGCGGGGATTCTCGTCAAGACAGGAGGCAAGGGTAATCGTCGCTAATGTAATAAGGATATATTTTCTCATGATGCAGGCTGTTGGAGGTTAGAATGAGAGGCTCACGCCGAGTGAATAGGAACGGTAGGGGGGATAACTGCGCTTGTCGTCGATGCCAAGGGTGTTGTTTACCACATAACTGTTGATCATCGGGGTAAGGCCGCTGTACGAGGTAATGGTGCCTAGGTTGTTGATGCTCAGAGCCACACGGAGTTGACTGATGAACTGGGTGTAGCGCTGGATGGGTACATTCCATCCCACTGTCAGATAGTCGAAGTTCAGGTAGTCGCCACGCTCCAGATAGTAGTCGGTGGCCACTTGGTCGTAAATCTTTTTTTCCAGGGCAGCAGGCATCACGTTGTAGTCGGGGAAAGAGCCCATGTTCATATAGGTGAGTGCTGTGCCGTTGTATATCTTATGGCCGAAGGCACCATTGATTTGCAGCGAGATGTCGAAGTCCTTGTAGCGGAAACTGATGTTCGAGCCCATGGTCCATTTCGGGGTGGCTTGTCCGGCGATGTAGCGGTCGCTGCCGGCATCAGCCACACCGTCACCGTTGAGGTCGGCAATCTCATACATCTTGGTGCCGTCGCCATAGTCTTCTATGCCTATGCAGTGGGGCAGGTAGAACACGCCAAGAGGCTGACCCACGATTTGGTACACGATGTCATTGTATCCGCCGTGGAATCCGGCACCGTTGAGCGAACCTATCGAGGTGATGTTATTGGCGGTCATGTAGATGTCCTTGTAATTACCCTCAAGAGAGATGAGTTTGTTGCGTTGGTAGGCAAGGTTCATGTTGATGTTGAGTTCCATGTCGCGGGTTTCCAGCGGTGTGATGCCAAAGCCCAACTCAAACCCGTCATTGCTCATCTTGCCCAGGTTGCCAAGAAGTTCGTTGTAGGCGAAGGGGGGGATACTCACATCGTAGAGATAGAGCATGTCGCGGGTCTTCGACTTGTAGTATTCGGCGGTCATCACCAAGCGGTTGTTCCACAGACCGATGTCCATACCGATGTTGAAGGTGGTGCGGCTCTCCCATTTCAGGTCGGGGTTGTTGTTACTGGCAATGCCCAGGGTCACCACAGGGGTGCCGTAAACGGGCACGATGCCCATGGGCTGGAACATGCTGAGCGAGTTGAACGAGTCGATGGCACCAAGGTTTCCCGAAACACCGTTTCCTATGCGCAGTTTCAACTGGCTGATCAACGGCACGTTCCGCATGAATTCCTCACGCTTCACGTCCCAGTCGGCGGAGAGCGAGGGGAACAGTCCCCATCGGTTGTCCTTGCCCACCTTGCTGCTGCCGTCGGCACGCATGGTGAACGTCACTGAGTAGCGGTGCTTGAACAGGTATTTGGCAGAGCCCATGATAGAGGCGAGGGTAGGACGCTCGTAGCCCGAACCCGTGCCGCCATAGGGGCGGAGTGAGCCGCCTTCGAGGTTGTTGTAGCCGAAGGCGTTGGTAGTGAATCCTCTTACCGTGGTCCAGAATCCTGTCTCGGTGTTCACCTGGTATTCGCCGAGTCCTGTCAGTTCCAGACGGTTCTCCGAGTCGAAATCCCACCAATAGTCCAACATGAGGTTGGCGAGCCAGTCTTCGTTCTTTTTCTCTGCGCGGTAGGCCTGACCCTGGGCCCACACCCAGGTAGGCAGGTATTGGGAGTGCTCGGTGCTGGCGAAGGAGTACGACCCAAACAGACTCAGTTTCAGGTTGGGCCAGATGTCGTACGACAGTTTGATATGGGTGTTGAAACTCAGGTTCTTGCTATGGTCTTGCTCCTTTAGAACGGCCATGGGGTTGCTGACCTGTGAGGCGGTGGTGTTCTTGTCCCATCCGCCACTTGCGTTCATGCCCTTCCCGAAGGTGGGATTCATCGCAGCAGCGGAGTAGAAGAGCATCTGCTCATCGAAGATATCTTTGTTGCGCAGGGTTGAGCCATATACCCCGAGGTCGATGGAAAGGCGGTCGTCGAAGGCTTTCTGACTGATGTCGAGTTTGGCAACGAAACTCTTGTATTCCTCTATGTCTATCACGGTTTTGTGGTCCATGAAACCTATTGAGGCACGGTAGTTGCTGAGGTCGGAACCGCCGCCGAACGCCACATGATGGCCGTGAACTGTTCCGGTGCGGGTGATGGCATCGGGGAAGTCGGTATTGTGACCGCCGTCGTTATAAAGAAGTCCAAGCGACTGGGCGGCATTGATGTAACTGTTGCGGCCGAGCATCTCAATATTCTTGTACACGGACTCAAAACCGTAGTTGCCGTCGTAGGAGATATGGAACTTGCCACCATGGCCTTTTTTCGTGGTCACCTGGATGACACCAGAGGCGCCACGCGAACCATACTGGGCGGTCTCGGCGGCATTTTTCAGAATGGTGAAACTCTCAATGTCGGCTGGGTAAATAGAGGAGAGCACCGACAGGTCGGCAGATACACCGTCGATAATCACCAAGGGGTCGTTGCCACCGGTAATCGAGGTGGTGCCACGCACGCGCACGCTGCTCAGCACGGCCATGCGGTTGGCGCCGTTAGATACTTGCACACCTGCCGCCTGACCGCTCAGCGCACTCAAGGAGTTGGTCACCAAACCCTTGTTCATGCGTTCTTGGGTCACTTTGTCGGCAGAACCGCCACTGAAATGGGCTGCTGTGGCGAGGGTGTCGTCGGATTGAATATGGGTGTCGGTCTGTGCCGTTACGGTCATGGGCAACAGCATCGAAAACAATAAGCAGGTAGTAAAGGCTTTTCTCATAAGGTTTAGATAGGGAAAGAGTATGTTCGCAATCTCTCAATTTATATGCGAAGATACTGCTTTTCTGCCTAAAGACAAAAATTTATAATAGGTTTTTCTGAGTGAGGCACCGAAAAAAGCATGTCGGGCATCAGCCCGACATGCTTTTTGTTCTACACAAAGACACTGAGATGGAAATGTCTCTATTCTCAATGTGTCTTGGCTTCGTTGATAAAGAAGTCGGTCATCTTCTTGAAAGTTGCTTCATTGAATGTCACAGGTCCGTGTTGTCCCTCCGGCACGCTGATGAATTCTTCCAGACGACCTGCCTTGCGCAACTCATTGGAGAAAAACTCGCTAACGCAATGGGGTACAACGGTGTCGGCCTCGCCGTGAATCACAAGGAAACGGGGGCACGACTCGTTGACGTAGAATATCGGACTGATGAGTTTCACCATGTCGGGAAGGTCAGCGGGAGCACCTCCGATGAGCGCTGCCTCGGGCGACCGGCCGTCGTTCACCGTGGAGCAGTCGTGCATGCGCGACATGTCTACCGGACCAAACCAGTCGACAACGGCGTCCACCGTACTGCTGAACTCCAGGTTGCCGCCTACCTCACCTTCGATGTCTACGGTGGTGCTGCCTTCAGTGCGGGTCTTCATGCCATTGGTCACACCGGCAAGGGCAGAGAGATGTCCTCCTGAAGAGAAACCGGTGATACCGATAAACGAAGTGTCGAGTTTGTATTGATCGGCATTGGCACGGATATAACGGATGGCAGCCTTCACGTCGTTGATCTGGGCGGGGAACTTAGCGTCACCACTCGAGCGGTGGTTGATGCTCACCACGGCGAAACCGGCATCGGTGAGGGGCTTGCCCAAAGACATGTAGGTCATGCCTTTCATATTGTTGGCAAACCAGGCACTGCCATAGATGGCAATAATCACTTTGTACTTGTCCTGTCCGGTCTTGGGCAGGTAGATATCGAGCCGATGGGCCTCCAGGTCGTCACCGGCATAATTCACGTCTTTCCAGTCGGGCTCCACAGAAGGTCGTCCGAAGCCTCCGAATCCTTGGGGCTGTGCCATGGCCAGCACGGAGATAGTGAGCATCAGGGTTGAAAGCAGTAGTTTTCTCATGTTGTTGGTTTTGTAATGAATAATTGTGTATTGGTATGCAAAATTACACAATCCGTGTCATTCGCACATTGCGATATGTAACAACCTCTTTGCCGGAAGTGTCTTCTCTCTTTCTCTCGTATTCTCCGCCATGTCTATGGTGATGCCGAATGACGCCGCTTCGTACGTCTATTTACAATTCCCTTCGGCCGCCGACCGTTGGTTCTTGATATCGTACCGCTGTCTATCCTATAGGTGGCATCAACAGAATTGTTGACCCCCAAAAACAAGAAAACACGTGGTCGGTTCTCGACGACGTGTTTCCTTGTTTTTTATTGTTCTTCTTTCTTCGGCACTTCTTTCTTCTTCGCGCTGAATGCAGGCTTGAGCATCATGCTCAGACCTATGGTAACAAAAAGGTAAATGAAGGTCATGCCATAGAAGTCGCCACACATGTTGGCTCTTCCAAGGAGGAGAATCCTCACCGCGGGATGCACCACGAATAATACGCCCGACAAAGCGCCCAGCCAACTGAAGATATTGTCGAGAAGTTTCACTCTGCTCATCAACTTGACGATGGTTACTGCCGTGGAAATGATGAAAAGGGGCATGATGAGCCAACTGTAGAAGTTGAACTTGCATACTGTGAGCAGGATGAACGACAATACAAACCATCCCAGACATGCACTGCCCTTGTGGAGGGAGAATGACCCGACGTGGAGATGTCGCGCTGCGAAAACACCCATGCAGAAAGGCAAGATGGCGAGGAAACAGTTGATGCGCAGGTATCTCATTGCCAAACTGGTTGGTGGAACCAATGCCATGGCTATGAGCGAGAATGCCACCATTATCCACATGACTATGTCTTTACGCTGACAGATGAACAGACGGTATATCACGTACATCTCCATAATCATGCCGAAAAACCAATAAGGACCTGGCAAAATGTCGCCATGTGGGTTGAGGTTACCCAACATTAGCAATTGCAGCAACATGTCTTTGGCATCGACGATATATCGGGGATGAGACAGCAGACCGACCATGAGGAAAAGGGCAAGACCTTTCAACTGCATGGTGAACATCTTGTTGTAATGGCTGAAGATGAATCTGCGTCGCGACACGCCTTGCCCATTGCCCTTTTCATATTTCAGCACCAGTCCGTAACCGCTGAGGAAAATGAACAGCATCACACCATAGGGGCAATAGAAAGAGAGGAGGTTGAAAGGCAGTATACCGTCGGGGTGTGACAGGTTGTTCAAAAAACCTTCAACATATTGCCAGTTATACTGATACTCATTGTCGGTGAAGACGCCCTTGAGCAGATGGGTGAAATTGTTGGTGATGATGAAGATGATGGCCAGGCCACGCATGAGGTTGCATTCCGCACGACTGAGCAATGGCTCGGCGGGTGTGGAGGCTCCTGCTGATTCTGGCACGTTCTCTTGAATTTGGTCTTTTGTCATGATTCTTTCTTTATCAGGCTGCAAAATTAGATAAAAAAAGCAAAAATCTTGTCAGTCTGACAAAGAAATGTCAAAAACCACAGCAAAAAACACACTTGAAATATCATCATTGATGGGGCTTGTCGCGATACTCACTGGGGGTCAGGCCTGTCTCGCGCTTGAAAAACTTGCTCAGGGCAGAGGGACTGGCAAAGTTCAGACGATAGGCTATCTGGGCGGCTGTCTCGTCACTGTAGGCCAACCATACCTTGATTTCCTTCACAGCCACTTCGTTCACCCATTCCATCACCGTGCGGCCACTGGTCTGTTTTACCAACGTGCTCAGGTAATGGGGGGCAAGACATAACTTGCTGGCGTAGAAGGGAATGTTGCGTTCCCTTGCGGCATGTTGGCTCACCAATGTCACAAACCGTTTCATCGTTTCCTCGCGGTGAGTGATGGGACGCAGCGACGTGGCATGGGTGGGCTGGTTCTTGATGTAGAATAAAAGAGAATTGAGGAGCATCTTCATATTCTGATCGGGGAAGGGCTCCAAATGGGCCATCCGCCACAACAATTCGAAATGACGGTTCACCACCTCATGGGAGACTTCATTCAACCGGAGGCTGATAAACCCCTCCCCAAACGAGGGTAAGGAAGGACTCTTGTAGTCGAACGAGATACAGTCGACCTCAAAGTCGGGGGAGTGCCCTTGTTTCTCAACCAATGTGTCGGCCATGAACACCACCACGTCTCCGGCCTCAAACTCATATTTTACCAGGTTGAAGGAGTAGTTGGCCTTGCCTCGCTTCACGATCACTATCCTGCCTTCCTGCAAACGGTAGGGCTGGCTGCTCAGCAGGAAATCCTTGCGGGCAAAACTGAAGTCGCGTATCATGAAAAAATGGTCGTGCAGGAACACCTCACCATTCTCCTTCCAAGAGTCGGTGTGGCTATAGAGTTCCAGTGATATCGTGTCTATTAACATGATGTGGTGTGTTGGTTGGTGATGAGGGAAATGGTCCCATGCAGTTCATGGTATATGCAAAAATACGTTTTTTCTACAAATTATTTTCCTTATTCTTCTAAAATCTTACAAAACGGCAATTATTTCTGCTTATTTGCTCATCGATTTGATATTATTTCGTATAATTTTGCAAACTGGAAATTATCTCATTACAAGTTCCGAACAACATACTTGCTTATTATCATATATTCTACGGGGGGCGCGCTTCTCTTTCGCTTTGCGTGCCCCCTCGTCGTTGACAAAATGTCCTGTATGTCGCTATATCATAGCGACCACCCACAAATAAAGGTTATTCTCTGGGCCTTGTCGCTGATGGCATACCGAAATCCTGTTGCTGTTGTTCCACTTCTTCGAGCGACCGGCGGCGCTCTTCCTCGGTCATCCCTGCTTTGGCGGCCGTTGGCAAGCGAGGGGTGTTGCTCTTTACTGCATGACCTTCCAAGAGTTTCTCATCGTAGCACATCCTACCCATGTAGGGGCGGCTGTTGACGACGAGGGTGTCGGCAATAGGGGCATGCACACCCTCAAAGGTGGCACGGGCGAAGATTCTAATCTCGCCAGCATGAAGGGTGCTGCGGATGAGCACAGGGGCGCTGCCCCATTCCACGGCGCGGGGGTTGGCCTGAATGTCGGCACCGCCGATGATTTCTCCTTCGCCCTCAACGCTGAAGGTGATATGCTCTCGGGCCAGACGCCGCACGTTACCCTCGTCATCGGTCACCTCGGCCACCACCACGATGAAGTCGCTGCCGTCGGCCACCAACTCGCGACCCATCTCATCGGCAACGAGCCGTATCTTCGTGCTGCGGCGCGAGGGCATCTTCTTTTCCTGGCATACCACCTTACCGCCGATGATACCTTCTGCCACTATCGACACGCTCTGCCACGACTTCTTGTTGTAACTCAATTCGCGTGCTTTTTCGTAGTTCCAGAAGTCCTTGAACACCACGGGAACGTTGGGCGTCCCCTCTGCCTCATGGATCACGGGCAGAGTGGCTGTCTTCGCCCCGTCAAATACCGTGAGACGTACGCTGTCGCAGTTGCTGAACACCACCACGTCGGCATCGGAGAAAGGGGTGAGTTCATGGGCGATAAACACCATCGGCTCGCCCGGAAGGGTGGCATTGGGGAGGTCTACTCCCGGCGCCTGCATCTGTGAGCGGAACATCTCGAAAGCGTATTTCTTCTGGCGGAAGGCATCGTAGATACCGCCAAAGAAGGCATCGGGATGATAGCCGCGCTGGTGGTCGAAGGGATGCCATAGGCAACCGCCGGTAAACTGCCGTTGCCCGCGGTACATCATGCCGTAGGTGTCGGCCAACGAGAGGGCGGCCATGAGCATCGGACGCTCTCCCCAACTGCGGGCAGCACGGTTCACGGCATTGTGGGCATACCAGTCGTCTACGTACTCACCCCACTCACGGGTAAATACACTCTTGTCGGTGATGAGTCTTTTTTCTTCTAGGTTGTAGGGCCAGTCATAGAGCACGTCATAGTTGTCTTTTACTCCCGCCGACTTCTGGTCGGCGGCGGCAATGGGTCGGCCAGGCCAGGGATATTCCTCTCGGGTCACCTGCAGCGCCTCCAGGGCAAAGTCTTCAGGAAAATGGGTCTCGTTGAGGATGGGCTCCCACATCAGCACGCAGGGGTGGTTGCGGTCGCGGCGGATAATGTCGCGGGTGTTCTGATGCACCTTCGCTGCCCACTGAGGGTCTTTGTTCCAGAACTGCCATCCAGGGGTGGGGACGATGACAAAGAGTCCAAGTTCGTCGCAGGCATCCATAAACGAGGGGTCTTGGGGGTAGTGGGCAGCGCGGATAATGGTCATGCCGGCTTCTTTCAACCGTTTGGCATCGCGCCACTGCTGACTGTTGGGAAGGGCATTGCCCACATAGGCAAAGTCTTGATGGCGGTTGCCGCCCACCATCTGGTGGTAGGGCTTCCCGTTGAGCCAGAATCCTTCCTTGCCCCGGAATTCTGCCTTGCGGATGCCCATCCTCACCATGCCGCCGTCGGCACAGCGCTTGCCGTCGAGCACTCGTATTTCGACATCGTAGAGGTAGGGGTCTTCGGGCAACCAGAGATGGGGATTCTTAATGGTGGTGGAAAGTTGCGCCGTACACATCAGTCCTGCGAGGCCGGCGGGCAGGTCTACACGTTGGCGGATGGTCTTCACCACCTTGCCCCCGCGGTCCTTGATGATGGCCTCGATGACCGAGCGGGGCGACAGTTCGCTGTCGTTGCACACCTCCACATCGAGGAATACGTCTGCACTTTGTTGACTGATGTTGTCGTAGTGAAGGAATACACCGCCGCCTGCCACTTCATCGCGCTCAAGGGCATCGGTGAGATGGAGGGGTGATTTGCCGATGAGCCACACATCGCGGTACATCCCTCCATGATAGGCGAAGTCGAGTTGCGACTGGTCTTTCCCGGGAGGGTAGTCTTTATCGTCGCTGTTGTCGGCCCTCAGGGCAATGAGGCAGGTGTCGCCGGCTTTCACGCCATGGTCGGAGAGATTGAAGATGATGGGCAGGTAGCCGCCTTCGTGCTCCACCACCCTCTTGCCGTTCACAAACACTTGTTGCTTGCCCATCACCGCCTCGAAATGCACGGTGATGGTCTTGCCTGCCATGTCGGCAGGCACGGTGAAACGCTTGCGATACCAGCATATGCCTTGATAGTTGCGGCCTCCACTGGCATCGGAGGGTTCCAGACTTACTGGATGGGGGGCGCACACCACCTGCCATGACGAGTCGTCGAACGATGGACTTTGGGCATTTCGGGCGTTGCCTGGATAGAACCGCCATCCTGCGTTGAAGTTATACACCACGCGCCCGCTGTTCTCCAACGGATAGAACCCGGCAACCGACACGTCTTGTGCTGCTGCATACAAGGCAAGGCTCATGGCCCATGCTAATAAAAACTTTCTCATTGTATAGTATATCTGCTGTTTGTCTTGCTTGTCGGTTATTGCCCGTCTACCACCAGTTCCACATGCTTGATGCGTTGGCGCCGCCAGGTATATACCACGTGCAGGTGTCCGTCGCGGCTTTGGATGATGGAGGGGTAGGAGTATTGGGATATGGGACTGTCTTCAAGGGTTATCCAGTGTCGCCAGTGCTCACCATCGTCGCTGAGGAGGACGGAGAGGGGCGTGCGGACACCTTTGTCTTTCGTGGGCTCGATGGGCCAGTCGTTGCAGACGAGGGCGTAGCCACCGTCTTTCAGACTCACGGCATCCAGTCCGCTGTTGTTGTTGGGCACGTCGCAGAGTTCAAGTTTGCTCCACGTCTCTCCGTTGTCACTGCTGTAGGTCACGCCAACCTGCCTGCTGCGGGTGCGGCAGAGGGCTTTTAGGCGGCCATCGGGCAGCACGATGATGCTGGGCTGGATGGTCTTCACACCGGGGTCACTCTCCACAAAGGGGGTGCGCCGCCAGGTCTTGCCCATGTCGTCGCTGTACTCGAAGTACACCTTCCAGCCATCGCGCTCGTCGCTGGTGGGCGATATCAGCCTGCCCTTGTTCAAGATGGGTTTGTTCTTGATGGGACCATAGAGGCTGTCGGGCAGTTGCTCGCGCTTGCTCCAGGTCTTCCCGCCATCTTTCGATCTCACCATCCAGCCCTTCCATCCGGCTACGTTCTGACCTATCTTGAAGTAGAGTTGCAACTCGCCGCTGGGGGTCTCAAAGAGCACAGGGTTCCAGCAGGCTTCGCGGTGGTCGGGAGCGAAGACACCGTCGGCCACTAATTGGGGCTCGGTCCAATGGTTGCTGCCTTTGAGTTTGCGACTCACCCAGATGCATACGTCGGGGTTGCGCTCATGGGTGCCGCCGAAATAGGTGGCCACCAGGTCGCCTTTCTTCGTCTCTACGATACTCGCGGCATGGCATTGGGGGAAGGGGGCTTCCTTGTAGAGAAACTCGTCGGCCACCACTTGGTTTCCGCGCTGGGGCAGGGCACAGGTGATGTCGTGAAGTCCCGAACCCAGGTGCTTCGTCTCTCCACCGGGCAGACGGATTTCTGCCGTGGTGTTGGCAGGTATCTCGATGTGCCACTGTAGTTGGCCGTTGTCTTTCTTCCAGTGGCTCACCACGGTGCCGTAGATGCTGCGGTACGAGGCAGTGACGTCGTCTGTCTCATCAACGCTGAAGTCGGGAGCCAGGACGATGGTCTTGAAGCCATTGCCTGAGGTGATGCCGGCCACGCATTCATAGAGCCACGACACGAGATCGCCGAGGAGCATCACGTGGTTGCCGCTGTTCATCGCCGGACTGGCGGTGTCGCCGTTCCACAGTTCCCAAATGGTGGTGGCGCCATGCTCGGCCATATATCCCCATGAGGGAAAGGTAGTGTTGGTGGCCAGCAGCCAGGCGATGTCACCGCGGCCCATCTCGGTGAGGGCGTGCATCAGCCATCCTATGCCGATGACGCCGCACGACACATGACCGTTGTTTTGGGTGATGATGTTCTTGATGATGTTCTTCTCCACCTCACCGCGCACGTAGTCATCGGGGGTCATGCCGAAGACGAGGGGCAGCACGTTGGCGGTCACGGTGTTGTTGCCATAGAAGGTGCTGTCGGGATAGAGCAGGTGACCCGGCACGGTGGTCGTGCCTTCGTTGCGCGTGAGGAAGCGACGGTTGAAGGCTTCTTTCGTCATCGATGCCTCGGTGGCGAAGTGGCGGGCATCGTCAGGCTGTCCCAACACCTGCGCATACTGGCTCATCATCCTGCAGATTTTATAGTAATAGGCGGTGGAGATGAGCGTGCCGTCGGTCGTGCGTGCAGGGTCTTCGCTGTGGATGAGGTGTTCTTCTTCAGGGGGGACGCACCAGTCGCCATAGCGGTCGGTGGCGATGAGGCCGTCCCGCCCATACTGATTCTTCAGGTGCTCCAGCCAGCGTTTCACGTTGGGGTAGTAGCGGCGCAGCGGCGCTTCGTCGCCATACTGCCGGTAGAGCATGTCGAGACCCATTACCAGGGCGGCGGGCCATGTCACGTTGTCGGAGTAATAGTTCCAGAATGCAGGTGCTACGTCGGGAATGCAGCCGTCTTCGCGCTGTGCCTCGCAGATGTCGCGCATCCACTTGGCATAGAGGTTGGCGTTGTCGAAGACAAAGGCCTCGCCATAGCAGCCGCGGGTGCGGTCGCCGAGCCAGGGCTGGCGTTCGTCGCGTTGCGGACAGTCCACGGGCAGGCCTTTGTAATTGCTCAGGATGCCCCACCACGCATTTTGGTATATCTGGTTGAGTGTGGCATTGCTGGTGGTCATCATTCCGGTGGTAAGCATCTCGTCGCTCACCACCTCGCCCACAAAGTCGCTCAGACCGGCATCTTCCAGTCCGGTGATTTCAGCATAGCGGAATCCGTGGTAGACGAAGGTGGGGTGCCACCAGGTGTCTTGCTCACGGCCGCTGGCATAGTAGCGGTCGGTGCTTTCGGCGTGCCGCAGGTTCTCGGTCCAGAGGTTTCCTGTGGAGTCGAGCCGCTCGGCAAAGCGGATTACCACGCTGTCACCGGCCTGCAGCCTGCTCATTCTCACTTTCAGCCATCCGGCCATGTTCTGCCCCATGTCGAGCACCACTTTGCCGCCTTTCTTCGTGATGGCCACTGGTGTCACCTGCCTGACGACCTTCATGTTGGGGGCCATGGCTCCACGCAGGGTGCCCAGGGGGATGGCGGTGCGCTCGGCATGTCTCCACTGGCTGTCGTCAAAGCCGGGACGGGTCCATCCGTCCCACATCTTGTGGGCGTCATAGGTCTCGCCGTCGTACTCGTTGTTCGAGCGTATGGCTCCGTCGGCATTCAACCGCCATTTCTCGTCGGTCGAGATGGTCTTCGTCGTGCCGTCGGCAAACTGTACCACAAGGTTCAGACGCAATGTGGGGTAACCGAAACGGGTGATTTTATAGGGCTTCGTGTTTTGCTGCATGGTGTAGTAGCGGCCATTGCCGAGCACCACGCCGATGGCATTGTCGCTGCCGAGCAGGGTGGTCACGTCGTAGGCATTGTAGAGCACGGTGCGGCGGTAGTCGGTGGGTGCGGGGGCAAGCACGTCGTCGCCCACACGCTGGCCGTTGATGAATGCCTCGTACATGCCCAGACCACTGATATACAGCGTGGCATGGCTCACCTCCTTCTCGAGCGTGAACTCCTGGCGCAGATAACGGGCACTCAGCCGGCTGTGCTCCTCTTCCACGTCCCAGGGCATGGCATGGTCGTAGCCTATCCAGCGCCCATTCCAGTCGGCCTCGGCCAGCAGACCGACGTTCCACATGGCGGTCTCGCTCCAGTCGCTGTCGCCTTTCGTCGTGCTCACCTTCACGCGCCAGTAGCAGCGGGTGTTGCTGCGCAGGCGTTGTCCGGCATAGGTCACCCATTGCGACTGGTCAGACTGTAGGGTGGCGTCCCATAGGTCGCCTTCCAATGCCTGGGCTTTCTCGGGGGTGGAGGCCACGATGAGGTGGCAGGCGGTCTGCATCACATCTCTCACTCCGGCATCGGCACTGATGACCCATCCCAGGCGTGGGGTGGGGGTGTCGATGCTCATGGGGGCGGTCATCCGCTCGGTGCGGAGGTCAGTCACACTGATGGCAGGCTGTTTCTTCTTGGCGGCTATGGTAGTGAGAACCACGAGGCACAGCAGCAGGCAGGTCGTTGCTCGTTTCACCATTTCTCTTCGAGTTTTGTGGCATTCTTGTCAATATAGTTCTTCTGACTGTCAACGGCGATGAGAACACGGTCGCTGTCGCGCAGATAGGCACCGTCTGTGGTGAATTCGGTCACGCCGCTGTCATACTCCCCTAAGTAGCGCAGGGTGCCGTCAGAGGGGTTCATCAGCCATACGTTCTTCTTCGCTCCAGAGATTTTGGTCAGGTCTATTTGCATGGGCTTGCCGCTGTAGTTGTACGCCAAAAGGTAGTCGGTGCCACGGGTTCCCGCTACCCGGTCGTAGCGCTCGCCGTTGTGGCCGGCGATAATGCTTTGGTCGGCCACGCGCTCGGTGAAGGGGAAGGTGAGCATCAGCCATTTCAGGTAACGCATCTGCTGGTAGCCGGGGTCGTTCAGGGCGTCCCACCATGCTTTCTGGGCGCCAAACGATGGCAATACGCCGGGACGCATGAACTGCATGATGCTGTTGTGTCCGTAGGTGTGGCCGAAACAGCCGGCGAAGACTGCCCAGTAGGCATAACGGCGCACATCGTAGTCCTGCCAGCGGGGGGCACTCAAATCGTGGAGACCTTGGGGGATGTCCTCGTACGATGGCTCTCCGTCGATGACGGGTTTCCTCACGTCGCTGTCGAGTTCGCCGCCATCACTCTTGGGCATACTCATGTCTACATAGCGCCAGTTGTCTTCTTCGGTGTTGTCCTTGATGGTGTAGTCACCGTCGCCGTTGCGCTGTCCATATCGCCGGTGACCGCTCTGAAACATGTTGAAGTCGAGCCATTCGCGGTCGTGAAACCACCATGCACTGGTAGTGCGGCCACGGGGGTGGAAGGTCATCACATGCCCGGGGTCGGCCTTCTTGATAGCTCGGGCGAGGGCATCCCACGAGGCGGTGCCCTTGTTGCCCTTGATGTCGCCTCCTATCATCCAGATGATGTTGGGCTTGTCTTTATACCGCTCGCCGAGGAACTTGCCGTAGCGGGCGGCTTGCTTCTCGTCCATCTTCTCTATCTGTGAACCCCAGATGCAGTCCATGGCGATGTAGATGCCGTTGGCTTCGGCCATGTCGACGATATAGTCGAGATGGTCCCAATAGCCATAACCGCCCTCACGGGTGAAACGGGCAAAGTCGAAACGCTCGTCGTTGGCCTGGGCACCATAGGTGTTGAAGGTGGGTATGGCGCAAAGCACCTGTATCTGCTCCACATTGTAGCCCATCTCACGCTCGCGGGTGAGGTAAAATTTCACCTCGTCGCGGTTGAGCCGTTCGGGCATCAGCCACGCGGTATTGCCCAGCCAGAAGAAGGGGGTGCCGTTCTCATGCACTAGATAGAGGTGGTTGTCGGATACGGTGAGACGTCCGTTTTTCCAGGGTTTGTAGATGCTTGCTGCCTGCAGGGTGGCGCCAGTCACCACACACCATGCCATCAGGAGGAAAATCACCAGCCTTTTATTCATAGAAAAACAGTTTTTTTGTGTTCGACGTACTGTACCTCCTTTGTAACTTGTTTTCTTGTAGGGAAGTATCATCCGCAAATTTACATAAAAATAGTTGTTTTGTTTGATGATTCGTGTTTTTTCGTTATTTTTGCCTTGTTTTTATGCTTGCCTTATGAAGAAATCTTTCGTTTTGCTGATATTGTTATTGTCGGTGTTTGTCGGCATGCAAGGTGGAAACAGTGGTGTCGCTCCTGGCGATAACCCCGCCCCCGTGGTGCAGACCGTTTCGGGAAAGGTGAAGGGCATCGACCAGGAAGGGTCGATGGCTTTTCTGGGCATTCCTTATGCCAAGATTGAACGGTTTATGCCACCAGCACCTGTCGACAGTTGGGACACCATAAGGGTGTGCGACCACTGGGGACCGCAGGCCATGCAACCCACTCATGGCAGGACGCTCTCCGAAGATGAGATGTCGGAAAAGAACTGTTGTGTGCTCAATGTCTGGACGACCGACCTGAAGGCCCGAAAGCCAGTGATGGTGTGGCTCCATGGTGGTGGCTTCGACTCTGGCACCTCGGCATGGAATCCGGGCATGGCCCTGGCAAAGAAAGACGTGGTGGTGGTAAGCGTCAACCACCGCCTCAATATCCTCGGGTTCCTCGACCTCTCTTCATGTTCCGACAAGTACAAATATTCTGGCAATGTGGGCATGCTCGACGTGGTGGCTGCACTACAGTGGGTGAGAGACAACATCTCGAGGTTTGGGGGCAATCCCGATAACGTCACTATTTTCGGTGAGTCGGGTGGCGGCGGAAAAGTGGGCACATTGCTGTGCATGCCCCCCGCAAAAGGACTCTTCCATAAGGCCATCATCCTGAGCGGAACCATTCTCAATGTCAACACCAAGGCGATGAGCGAAAGGCTGGGGGAGGCAGTGCTCAACCAACTGGGTATCGACCGTGAGCATATCGACCGCATCAAGGAGGTGCCCTACCAGCAACTCTACGATGCCGGACAACGGGCGATGGCTGCAAGTATTGGTACCCGAAAACCGGGCACACCGATGATGTGGGGATTCGGACCTACGCCTGATGGCGTGACGTTGTTGCAACAGCCCTTCCAACCGGGCTTCCCTGATATCTCCAGCGATGTGCCCATACTTATCGGCACGACTTTCAACGAACTGCAACGGTTGGCATACCAACAGCCCATGACGCTCGAACAGGCAAGAACGGCACTGCAGCCCACCTTCGGCGAGGAGACCGACGGGTATATACGTGCATTCGCCAAGGCTTACCCCGACTATACGCCGCAAGACCTCCTGAGCATCGACTGGCTCTTCCGGCCAAAGACCATCATCACCGCCGACCACATCGCACAAAGCCGTAAGGCGAAAACCTATATGTATATGTTCACTTGGCGGTCGCCGCTCACCAATGCTTCGCAGCACGGCCATGAACTGAAGTTCTGCTTCAATACCCTGCACCATTCAAAAAACGAGTTGCCGGAAGCAACAGCGCAAGATCTCAGACTGGCCGATCTCATGAGCAGTTCGTGGGCAAGTTTCGCGCACGATGGCGACCCCAATACGAAAGACCTTCCCAAATGGAAACCTTATACGGCGAAAAACGGTGTGATGATGATTTTCGACTACAATTGCCGCATACGTAAGAACCCCGACCGCCGTCTCGAGGAAATCATCAACCGCCATTGCTTTAAGCAACTGGATGAATTTCAGAAGAATAAGCATTAAACAACTTGGATAAGCCGCCATAGCCTCTTCTCCATCTCATGAGAGCACGCTTAGCGCCAGCCATGAGATGTCAACTGCAATAACCTAAACTATTACAATAACGATGGAAACACAAAAAATCAGCCGAAAACTGCTCTTGAGCGAATTGCACGACTATGCCTTCATCTTCATCGGCATACTGATGTGCGCGTCAGGATGGGTGGTGTTCCTGCTGCCCAACCATATCATGACAGGGGGAACACCGGGTATATCATCCATATTGGAGTGGGGACTGGGTATAGATGTGGAATACTCCTATATGGCTATCAACGGCATCTTGCTCCTTATCGCCCTCAAGATATTGGGACTGCGTTTCTGCGTCAAAACCATCTATGCTGTAGCCTTGTTCTCGATTTTCATTCCCATCTTGAGAAATCTGGTGGGCGACAGGCAATTGTTGAGCGACCAACTTTTTATGGCCACGGTGGTGGGGGCTTGTTTCTGGGGATGCGGAGTGGGAATAAGTCTCGCGGCCCATGGCAGCACGGGCGGTTCCGACGTTGTGGCGGCTATAGTCAACAAGTATAAGGACATCTCGCTCGGACATGCCATCCTTATTACCGACTTGTTGATCATTACCTCGAGTTATTTGGTGCTGCGCGACTGGGAACAGGTCATCTACGGATATGTGATGCTCTTCATCTCTACTTTTTGCGTAGACCAGGTGGTGAATATGTCGCGACGGTCGGTGCAGTTCTTCATCATCACAGAGAAATACAAGGAGATTGGCGAGCAAATCAACAACAACATCCATCGGGGCTGCACCCTCATCAAGGGACAGGGGTTCTATTCTGGCCACGATGTGCACATGCTGTTCGTGCTGGCAAGAAGGTCGGAGTCGGGACGTATTTTTGCGCTGATCAATGAAATCGACCCCAGGGCGTTTGTCTCGCAAAGTGCGGTCATTGGAGTCTATGGCGAGGGCTTCGAAGGATTCAAGGCCCGACTGCGAACAAAAAAGCATGAGTAGTTTTTTTTCAGTGTTTTTATACAATTATCGTAATAATTTGTTATTTTTGCCGTGGTAATTATGCCAAGTTTAGTACGAAAGAATAAAAATCATTATACTTTAATTAATCACTAATCATTAAAAAATGGCATATCAAGAAGTTACGACTACTGGTTACGGAACAAGAGTGAAAAACTCCTTCGGAGGTATCATTCCGGGATTCCTGATGTTTATCGCTGCCACGGCGCTGCTGTGGTGGAACGAGGGCAGGGCGGTGAAAACCGACAAAATGCTCAACGAGACCGAGAAGGTGTGCGTCGACATGGAAAACCCTGGCAAAATTGACAAGTCGCTCGATGGCGAAGTGGTGTGCGCCACGGCTATGGCAACCACCGAAGACTCGCTGTCCGACAGCCAGTTCAACCTGGGCGAAAAGGCCATCAGCCTGATACGCAACGTGGAATACTACCAATGGGTGGAGCATTCAACGAGTGAGAGCAAAGACAAGTTTGGCGGAAAGGAGGTCACTACCACTACCTATACTTATTCGAAGGAATGGATGCCGAGACCTGTCGACAGCGGCGCTTTCCACGATCCTGCCTATCAAGGCAAGAACCATGTGGTGGCCAACTACGAGGATCAGCAACAGTGGGCTGAGAACGTGGCATTTGGCGCCTACAAACTCAATGAGTCGCTCATCCACTCCATCTCTTCCAGAGAACCGGTGTTGCTCAACATCGACCCGGCCGGACTTGCCGACATCAATAAAAGCGTGGCTGCGGTTTATGGAAGCACTACTGTTGCCCAACCGGCACCCACTCAACCCGTGGTGACAGACTCCGCTGCTACAGTGGTACCCGACAGTGTGCCGCAAGACAACAAGGTGGATTTGGAATACGTGCATCAGAGTGGCAACGTGCTCTACCTCGGAAAGACGGCAGGCGCTCCTGCTATCGGCGACGTGCGCATCACCTTCGAGAAAATCGTGCCTGCAAAGGTTACTATCATCGCACAGGTAACGGATGATACGTTCAAGCCTTACAAGGCAAAGAACGGCAAGCGTTTCCAGACTCTCGTCATGGGAAAGAAAGACGCCGACGAAATCTTCGACTCCGAGCATGCTGCCAACCATATGTGGCTGTGGGTAATCCGCATCATCGGTGTGTTGCTCGTCATCGCCGGACTGAAGGGCATCTTCGGAATCTTCTCCACACTGCTCAAGGTCATCCCGTTCCTCTCATCCATCCTCGGCTGGGGTATTGGTGTGGTCTGCACTGTGGTGGGCATCGTTTGGTCGCTCATCGTCATTGCTATCGCTTGGCTCTTCTACCGTCCGCTTCTGGGCATCGGTCTCCTCGTCCTCGCCGGATTCCTCATCTGGGTCTTCGCCTTCAAGGGCAAGGAGAAACTGGCGTCTATGGCAAGGCGTAATGGCCAGAACCCCATCCCTGAGCCTACAACGAAGTAACTTCCACATCTCCTCATAAAAAAGAGCCGGCTTCATCCAAGAAGCCGGCTCTCTTTTTCTTGCTCTGCAGGGCGATACTCACTCCGGCTCCTATTCATGCCCCTATAGTCCGAAACCACGATAGCACCAATGGCCTGCAGTAAGAATTAGATACAAATAAGATTTGCAAATCAAAAAATCGTTAAAAGTTTGGCTGGAAAAACATTATTTGCTAACTTTGCTGCACTACAGAAAGGAATATGTAATAACTAAAACCATACGACTATGAAGAAATTTTACCTTATTGCTTTGATGGCAGTGATGACCCTTGCTGCCAGTGCGCAACAGCGTGTAGTAATCAACACAGGTAGTGGCACTAATCTGGAGAAATACGATGGTGTGCAATGTCAGGTTACAGCCAATAGATATCTCTTCCATGGTTGGAACACCCTCGCTTTGCCTATCGATCTTACCACAGAAGAACTGAATGAATGCTTCGGGGCTGACTGCAGGTTGGAGAAACTTGTCTTCGCTGAGAGCGAAGCCGGCAGCGTGGTGCTCTATTTCCAGGATTGCAAGGCTGAGGGCATGCAGGCCAACGTGCCGTATATCCTTTACTACAATGGTGAGAATGGCTCACGGAAAATAGCCAAATTGGCTACCATCGTCAATGACAACGCCATCGTTTCTTTCGACGTGCGTAATTCATCCGAGACAGTCTCGATGGTGGGCGTGAAGAAACACATCGACGGTGTGGGCTATTATGGCGTGCTCGCTGCCGACAATGCAGAGGCTAAGTTCGTGAAGGTAGACGAGGCGAAGAGCGGATTCTATGCCACACGTTGCTATGTGACTCTCTCCTCGGGCAATGACGCCCAACTCGTTACACGTCATCTCGCTGCTGGCGAGATTGCCGGCATCAGCGATGTGGTGACTGGCAATGAGAGGGTTGATGTGTACAACATCTCTGGCGCCAAGGTTGCCACAGGCATCAAAGCCTCGCAGGTAAGCAAACTCCAGCCGGGCATCTATGTTGTCAACGGACAGAAAGTGCTGGTGAAATAATCCAGGGCTTCGCCCGATTGAAGATTGAAAATTGAAAATTATAAAGCCCCTCGCACCAAAAGTGCGAGGGGCTTTAATTTCAAATGACATTCTTCGGCCGCTAATCTTCAAATGCCGAGGCATAGCCGACATTCGCCGCAAAGCGGCAATTTTCAATTTTCAATTTTCAATTTTCAATTTTTCAACGGGTTCCACCCTTGTGCCTTGAGTTCCAACTCGCTGCCGTCGCGGGCAACAAGCATCATGCCCATGCTGGCGTCGGTGATGTGGCCGATGAGTTTCACACCCTCTATCTGCTCCACCTTGTCCAGGTCGCCGATGCTCACAGTAAAGAGCAATTCGTAGTCCTCACCGCCGTTCAGCGCACAGGTGGTGACGTTCATGTTCAACTCTTCAGCCATCAAGGCGGTTTGATAGTCAATGGGGATGTTCTTCTCAAAGATACGGCACCCGCAACCGCTGCGCTCACAGATATGGTGCAACTCGCTGCTCAACCCGTCGCTGATGTCCATCATCGATGTCGGACGGATGTTCATTTCACGAAGGCGTGAGATGATGTCACCACGGGCCTCAGGCTTAATCTGACGCTCGATGAGATATTCTTTTCCTGCGAAATCGGGCTGGAAATGGGCCAAATCCTCCAATACGGCCTTGTTGCCCGACTTGCGGGCTTCATCCACTTGTTGGTAATACACCGCCTTCTCGCGCTCCAGCAGTTGCAGACCCATATACGAAGAACCCAGGTCACCGCTCACGCAGATGAGGTCGGTGTCTTTGGCACCGCCACGATACACGATGTCTTCTTTCCGTGCCTCACCGATACAGGTGATGCTGATGGCGAGACCGGTCATCGAAGAGGTGGTGTCACCACCTACGATGTCGACACCCCATTTCTCGCATGCCAGTCGCAGACCGTCATAGAACGCTTCGAGGTCTTCCACGCTGAAGCGTTTGCTTAGGGCGATGCTCACAAGGAGTTGGCGGGGAGTGCCGTTCATGGCGAAGATGTCGCTGATGTTCACCATAGCCGACTTGTAGCCGAGGTGCTGCAGGTCGATATAGGTAAGGTCGAAGTGTATGCCCTCCATGAGCATGTCGGTGGTCACCAGCACTTCCTTGTCGGGATAGTGCATCACGGCGCAGTCGTCGCCCACGCCAATGAGTGTCGATGCGTTCTGGGGCTTGATGTTGTCGGTGAGTCGGCGTATCAAGCCAAATTCACCTAGTTCGGATATGTTCATGACTATGCAAGGTTTGATTGGCGAATCATTTCTCTCATCAACGCTGTCATCAGTGGCTGAGCCTTGTTGGCGGCTTGCTGCACCTCCTCATGGCTCACCTCCACAGCCTCATCGAAACCGCCAAGGTCGGTGATGACGCTCACGCCGAAGACACGGATGCCGCAATGGCGGGCCACGATGACCTCGGGCACAGTGCTCATGCCGATGGCATCACCGCCCATGATGTGGTACATGCGGTATTCGGAAGGGGTCTCGAAGGTGGGACCTTGTACACCCACATACACGCCGTGCTGCAACTTGATGCCTTTTTCTTTGGCAATGGCATCGGCCTGGGCCACCAGAGAGAGGTCGTAGGGCTCATGCATGTCGGGGAAACGGGGACCGGTGGGGAAATTCTTGCCACGGAGGGGATGTTCGGGGAACAGGTTGATATGGTCGGTGATGACCATGATGTCGCCAATGCTGAACCGTGGGTTCATGCCACCTGAGGCATTGGAGACGAAGAGGGTCTTGATGCCCAACTCATACATCACGCGTACGGGAAAGGTCACTTGCTTCATGTCGTAACCTTCATAGTAATGGAAACGTCCCTGCATCGCCATGATGTCGACACCGCCCAACTTGCCGAAAATCAGTTTGCCGGCATGTCCCTCGACGGTGGAGACGGGGAAGTGGGGTATCTCGTTGTAGGCTATCTCATAACTGTCGGTGATTTCGGTGGCCAACTGCCCCAAACCGGTGCCCAGAATGATGGCGGTCTTGGGCTGGGTGGTCATCCTTTCCTTAATCCAGGATGCGGTCTCTTGAATGGTCTGATACATAGTTCTTGATTTTTATGTCAAATAGGTCTTGTTTGTTTTCCAGTATCCTTACCCTGATGGGTAACTGGTAGATATTGCGACGGGCTTCATCGCTCAGCCTTTTGGCATTGCCAAGTCTTGCGGCGTCTTTCTCCGTGGTGATGATGCACCGTGGCGGTGGCAATGTCTCGTAGGCCTCCTGAATAGCGGCAATGTCGCTTGCAGTGAAGTGGTGGTGGTCGGGGTAGGAGAGGTGCCGGATGTGTGAGGTATGCCGTCTCAGTTCGCTCAGCAGCGGGGAAGGGTTGGCGATGCCACTCACCAGCAGCACGTTCTCATCGAGTTGGGATAGCGGACGGTCCTCACCGCAGAACAGCGGTTGCAGCCTTTGATACTCCATGCAGGAGAAGAATATCTCCTGATGGGCGGCGGGCGCCAGTGCACGGGTCACGCGCTGGATGTCAGATGCCGACATGTCGGCACGGCATTTCGTCACCACGATGATGTCGGCACGCTGTTTGCCGCTTGCAGGCTCGCGAAGCCTGCCGGCAGGGAGCAAGGCATCGTCGGTGATGAGCCTGTTGCTGTCCACGAGCAGGATGCTCAGCCCGGGTTTCACGTAACGGTGCTGATAGGCATCGTCGAGCAGCACCACATCGAGCCCGGAGGTGGAGGGGATGGCAAGCAACTGCTCAATGCCGTCGCAGCGGTCTTCGTCCACAGCCACCACGACATCGCCAAACTTGCTCTTTATCTGCTTGGGCTCATCGCCAATGTCGCGTGAGGTGGAGTTGTTGTCGGCAAGTACAAAACCCTTGGTGGCCCTCTTGTATCCCCTGCTCAGCACGGCTACCTTGAAATCGGGGCGCAGCAGGCGGATGAGATATTCCACATGGGGTGTCTTGCCCGTGCCGCCAACAGAGATGTTGCCAACAGAGATGACGGGAATGTCGAAACTGCGGCTCCGCAACAGCCCCCTGTCGAAGAGAAGGTTGCGGACACCTACTCCAAACCCGTAAAGCCAACTGACGGGAAGGAGCCACTTGTTGGTATTGAAGTCGTTCGACATCTCCCTGCCATTCACTACTTCAGGTTCAGCACGAAGGGCACACGGGCCTGGATGGCGCTCTGGTTCTTCATGTCGAGTAGGATATGCACTGGCTCGTAGAGGTCACCGAGGTTGGAGCGCATGGCTTCATCAAGGTAGTTGCCGTTGGAACCGGAGGCCTTCGACATGAGTTGCTCGAAGACACTGGGAACACCGGGGTAGGCAGTGGTGTGATACTCGCTCAGTTTGGCGAGTTTGGCAGCCTTGGCGACAGCCACTTCCAGTCCGCCAATCTCATCTACGAGTTTGTTCTTCAAGGCATCCTGACCCAGCCACACACGGCCCTGGGCAATCTGCTCGATGGCGTCGACACTCTGTTTGCGACCATCAGCAACACGCTTGCGGAAAAGTTCATATCCGCGGTTGATGTATGCGTCGAGATAGGACATCTCCTCGTCGTTGAACGGACGGGCCATGGTGCCGAAGTTGCTGAACTTGTTGGTCTTCACCTCGTCGAACTTCACACCTAACTTGTCTTTCAGCAGGCCGCTGACATCGGGGAACATGCCGAAGATGCCGATGCTGCCGGTGAGGGTGGTGGGCTCGGCAACAATCCATTGGCTACCGCAACTGATGTAATAGCCACCCGAGGCAGCCATGCCGCCCATCGACACCACAAAGGGCTTCTTTGCTTTCAGTTTCTCCAATTGATGCCAGATTTGCTCGGAGGCATAGGCACTGCCGCCACCGCTGTTCACACGTAGCACCACAGCCTTCACGTTGTCGTCGTTGGCGAGCCTCTCCAGGTCTTTGCATACCACTTGGGCATCGATCACAGCACCTGTCGACGTCATGCCCTGGGCGGCGCCGTCGATGATGTCGCCACAGGCATAATAGACGGCTATCTGCTCACCGTCGGTGTCGGTATCCTTCACATTGCCCATGTCGGCGAGGGTCACCTGGTTGATGGTCTCGTCGTCTTTCAGACCGAGTTTCTTCTTTACCTCTGCCTTCACGTCATCGGTATAAAGCAGACCGTCAATCATCTTCTTCTTCACCAGTTCTTCACCCTTGCAGAGCATAATCATCTGGTCGGCATAGGCATTCAGGGAGTCAACACTCACCTTGCGGCTCGCTGACACGTCTTTGAGGAAGTTGTCCCAGATGCCGTTCACGTAGACGGTTACCTGCTCGCGGTTGGCATCACTCATGTGGTCGGCGGTGAACATCTCGGGGGCACTCTTGTAGGTGCCTACCTTCGTGAGTTGCATCTTCACACCGAATTTGGCGAGCGCATCCTTGAAGAACATGGGCTCGGCACCCATACCGTGCCAGTCGAGGGTACCTTCAGGGTTGAGAAACACCTTGTCGGCGACAGAGGCGAGGTAGTAGGTGCTCTGGGTATAGGAGTCGCCATAGGCGATAATCCACTTGCCGCTTTTCTTGAAGTCAAGCAGGGCGCGGCGGAAGGCTTGAAGCGAGGCGGGGGAGTCGGCAGAGAACATGCCTGACTCAATGTAAATGCCCTTGATGTCATCGTTGTTCTTGGCCTTCTTGATGGCATTGAGCACATCTTCTAGACCCATCGAACTCATGCCGCCGCCGGTGAGCAGACTCAGACCGGAAATGTCTTCTTGTGAACGCTCCTCTAAGGTGCCGGTGAGGTTGAGCACCATCACACTGTTCGACTCAACGGTTTTCACACTACTTCCTGAGGCAATCATGCCTACAATGCACATCATGCCGATAATGCACGTAATCAGGCAAAACAAAAATATGCCCACGATAGTGGCGCATGTCATTTTGAAAAATTCTTTCATTCTCTTTGGATTATTGTTACTTGTTTCTTTTAATCTGCAAAGTTAGTGCACGGCGAGCGAAATGCCAAAAAAAACGAAGTGTTTTTGAACTTTTCCGAACCACCGACTTCCTCCGCCTTATTGCGGCAAACTTACACATTTTTTTTGATACCGACACGTAATGATTATAAAATTTGTATCTTTGCAGAAACAAATTGCTTACTTGATGAAAAAACTGTTCTTTATTCTGATGCTGTGCATGGCAGTGGGAACTGTCGAGGCACGCAAACCAAAGGTGAAAACACCATTGTTCCCCGATGGAACTCCCATACCGGCATGGTTCGGCGATACCTCAAGGGTGGATGTCAACTTGCTCGGTAAAAGATACGCTCTTACCGACTATGGCGTGAAGACCGACAGCAACCTGGTGCAGACAGAAGCCATACAGGCTGTTATCGACAAGGCCGCGGCAGAGGGTGGGGGAGTGGTCGTCGTTCCCAAAGGCACGTTCCTCAGTGGCTCTCTCTTCTTCAAGCAAGGCACGCATCTGCTGGTGGAAGAGGGCGCACGACTGAAAGGTTCTGACCGCATACGCGACTTCAAAATCCTTGACTCAAGAATGGAGGGACAGTCCATCAAATATTTTGCCGCCCTCATCAATGCCGATGGCGTGGATGGGTTCACCATCACAGGACCCGGGACAATCGACGGCAACGGGTATAACTACTGGGAGGAGTTCTGGATAAGAAGGGAGTACAACCCGCAGTGCACCAACCTTGAGGCGATGAGGCCAAGGCTCACTTTTATCTCCAACAGCCAGAACGTCACGGTACAGGATGTGAAACTCATCAATAGTCCCTTTTGGACCAATCATGTGTACAAAAGCCATCATGTGAGATTCCTCGGATGCTATATCTTCTCGCCCACGACAGGGGTGAAGGCTCCCAGCAGCGATGCCATCGATTTGGATGTATGCCACGACGTATTGGTGCATGGTTGTTACATGAGCGTCAATGATGACGCTGTGGTGCTGAAAGGAGGTAAAGGCACGTGGGCGGACAAAGACCCGAACAACGGACCCAACTTCAACATCATCATCGAGGATTGTGTGTATGGACGGGTGCATGGCTGCCTTACCCTTGGAAGTGAGTCGCTTTACGACAAAAACGTAATTCTTCGGCGCTGCAAAATCACCGATGCAAGCAGGGTGTTGTGGCTGAAGATGCGACCGGATACGCCACAGCACTACGAATACGTGACGGTAGAGGATGTTGTAGGGGATTGTGGAAGTTTCCTCGTGGTAAGGCCGTGGACACAGTTCTACAAACCCGAAGGGAGAGACGACATGCCGCTGTCTACCTGCAACAATATCGTGATGCGCAATATCGATATGAACTGCAATAACTTCTTCGATGTGGGCACGTCGGAAAAATACCGTCTCAGGGATTTCACTTTCGAGAACTGTAAAGTGAGAGACAAGAAAAAGGCCTTCGACGCCTCGCTGATAGAAAACTGCGTGGTGAAGAATGTGGTGATAGAATGATGGACAGCCATCATCGGTCGGACATCAAAAAAGCCGGAGATTCTCTTCTCCGGCTTTTTTTGTTGGTTCAGTATAATTTCACTTCCGAAATTTATTTGTTCTTCAGCAAGTCGCGAATCTCACCGAGCAGTTTCTCCTCTGCTGATGGCTCTGGCTCTGGAGCAGGCTCTTCTTCCTTCTTGGCGGTCAATTTGTTCATTCCCTTAATCATCAGGAAGATACAAAATGCGATAATCAGGAAGTCGATGATGTTCTGGATGAATGTGCCATAGTTCACTGTGGCGTCACCAACCTGGGCGGTGAGTTTAGTGAAGTCGACACCACCGGTAAGCATACCGATGACAGGCATCAACACGTCGTCAACCAATGAGGTCACAATCTTGCCGAAAGCACCGCCGATGATCACACCAACGGCCATGTCCATTACGTTACCTTTTACGGCAAACTCTTTGAATTCTTTAATAAATCCCATAATGATATAATTTTAAAAAAACAAATGATAAATGCTAAATTCTATATTTTAAGAAATCAAATCTACATCTTCCAATAACAACCAATGCGTTTTGCAAACTGAATCTTGCAATCTTGCACGTTGAAAGGGCTATTTATGATTTTTTCATATTTCAAACCCTAATTTTCAAATATTTAATACTCCTTTCTGATGCAAAATTAGAAAAAATAATGTAACTTTGCACGCAAATAAGAAAAAAAATGTCTGAAACGATGATTTTTTTCATATAGGCATTGCCTATCAGGTTTTTTGATTATAAAGAATTAAAAGAGAAGTTAAATATTTTTCCAACCTTTAAAAAATTAAAGTAAAACAATGATTAAAATTGCTATTAACGGTTTCGGCCGTATCGGTCGTCTCGCATTCCGCCAAATGTTCGAGGCTGATGGTTATGAAGTAGTGGCTATCAACGACTTGACAAGTCCCAAAATGCTCGCACACCTCCTCAAGTATGACACCGCACAGGGTGGATTCGCCGGCAAGTTCGGTGAGAACAAGCACACTGTAGAGGCTACAGATAACTCCATCATCGTCGATGGCAAGGAAATCACTATCTATGCTAAGCCCAACGCCGCTGAACTTCCCTGGAAGGAACTCGATGTCGACGTAGTGCTCGAGTGCACCGGTTTCTATACCTCCAAGGAGAAGTCAATGGCACACATCACCGCTGGTGCTAAGAAAGTCGTTATCTCTGCTCCCGCTGGCAACGACCTCCCCACCATCGTTTACAATGTGAACCACAACACCCTGACTCCTGCCGACACCATCATCTCGGCTGCTTCTTGCACCACCAACTGCTTGGCTCCCATGACAAAGGCTTTGAATGACTATGCTCCTATTCAGAGCGGTATCATGACCACTGTACACGCTTACACTGGCGACCAGATGATTCTCGACGGCCCACAGCGCAAGGGTGATGTGCAGCGCGCTCGCGCAGGTGCTCAGAACATCGTGCCTAACTCAACCGGTGCTGCTAAGGCTATCGGTCTCGTGATTCCTGAACTGAACGGCAAACTCATCGGTGCTGCTCAGCGCGTTCCCACCGCTACCGGTTCTACCACCATCCTCCACGCTGTTGTGAAGAAGGACGTTGTGACCGTTGAGGAAATCAACGCAGCAATGAAGGCTCAGGCCAACGAGTCTTTCGGTTACACAGAAGAGAAACTCGTTAGTTCCGATATCATCGGTATGCGTTTCGGCTCGCTCTTCGATGCCAACCAGACCATGGTTTCAAAGATTGCTGAGGGTGAGTACCTCGTGCAGGTTGTTTCTTGGTATGACAACGAGAACTCCTACACCTCACAGATGGTCCGCACCATCAAGTGCCTCGCTGAACTCAAATAATATTGGTTCACATAGTTAAAAATAAGCCGTCCGGAATACCGGGCGGCTTTTTTGCTTTCTATTGTCGGCTCTCGCCTTCTAAGTAGTTTTCTCCGTAGGCCGAGGTTTCACCTCGGCTTCTCCGCAGTTTTCTCCGCAGTTTTCTCCGCAGTTCTTCTAAGTAGTCCTTCTCCGTATGCCGAGGTTTCACCTCGGCTCCCATGTGTCTCCCAATTGCGCTGCGGCAAAGCCGGTTATTTCACCACCCATTCGAACAGCCCAGCCGAATTGTCGTCTGGCAATACAATCTCCAGGCGGAGTGCCTTGGTCTTTACAGGGTTGAAGTTGACGGTGCAAGCAACGCCCTTGTCGGTGGGATATCCATCAGCGCCCTCCACAGGCACCCACTGTTGTCCGTTCTGGTAGAGGATACGCCATGACTTCGGCACCCGGCAGCCACCCCATGGGCCATCGTCGAACCAATAGACAGTGGCACTCTGTACGGTCGACTCCTGTGGGAACTCATAGCAGAGCCATTCTGTGCCACCTTGCTTGGGCCACCAGTGTGTGTAGGGCACGGAGCGGTCGTTCTCGTCTTTTGGCACCAAGCGGTCGTTGATAGACGAGAGGGCAGGCACTTTTGACGACGAGGTCACTTTGCTCTCACTGGCAAGGGTGGCGGGTTGCGACGGACTGGTGGCATTGAGGTCTTGCGGCAGCCACACACGCATCGGTCCTGGGCCTCCAGTCTTCCGGCATCGTTGAAGTTCAGTGTCTGGGCGCTGGTGGTAAGGGTGGTGACGGGTGTTCCCGATATCTCGCCCCTGCCTAGGACAAACTTTGGATTCTGATTGATGAGTGCCCCCATGATGTCGAAATTGTTGTCGGGATGCTCGGCACAATAGACCAGAGGTCCACGCTCAATGCTTACCATGCCACGGTCGGCCTCCACCTTGTTGTTGGCCCTGACGGTACGTGCCTCCATGTCGAAGTGCACCTGCACCTTGTCGCCTTTCTTCCACTTGCGGCTGATGGTATAGTATCCGTCTGCCGTCAGTTGCCCCTCAGCAGCCTGTCCATTCACCAGCACCCGGTATCCCAGCCGCTTGCCGTCACTATATTGGTAAAGGTTGGAGGGCACCACCTGGTTGCGCACCCATCCCGGGATTCGGATCTTCATATCGAAGGGGCCGGCCCCGTTCTGGTCCACCGTCACCACGATGTCGCCATCCCATGGATACTCTGTGGCTTGGCTCAGCCTCACCTTCTTTCCTCCTACAGTGAGTTCACCCGTATTGGAGAGGAAGAGGTTGACGTAGACATTGCGGTCTTTCACGGCATACACATATCCCGGCAGCGAAGGGATGAAACGGCAGATGTTGCTCGGACAGCAGGCACAGCCAAACCATTCCTGTCGCTGGTGCTGGCCCATCGACTCCAGCGGGTTGGGATAGAAGAAGCCGTTGCCCTCAAGGCTCACGCCACTGATGAGGCCGTTATAGAGTGTGCGCTCCAGCACGTCGTAGTATTTCGAATCGCCATGAAGCAGGAAAAGGCGGTAGTTGACGTAGACATTGCCGATGGCTGCGCAGGTCTCACAATAGGCGCTCATGTTGGGCAGTTCGTAGTTGGCACCAAAGGCCTCGCCGTTCGAAGTGGCTCCTATACCACCGGTGATGTAGAGTTTCTTCGTGACGATGTTGTCCCAGATGGCATCGATGGCCTTGATATAGTCCTTGTCGCCTGTAAGTGCCGCCACGTCGGCCATGCCGGCATACATATATGCTGCGCGCACGGCGTGTCCCACGGCCTCGTCTTGGTCGACCACCGGTTTGTGGGCCTGTGAGTACTCATGCACGATGGTGGTCTTTCCCCGGTAGTCGAGGAAGAACTTGGCTTCGTCGAGATATTTCTTCTCGCCTGTCACGAGATAGAGTTTGGCGAGTGCCATCTCTGCTATCTGGTGTCCGGGCACCACACAGGCCTGCCCGGGATTGGGGCCTACCTCACGGCACACACAGTCGGCATAGCGCTGTGCGATGTCAAGAAACTTCCTGCTGCCTGTGGCCTGGTAGTGGGCAATGGCTGCCTCCACCATATGGCCGAGGTTATAGAGTTCGTGGCTCAGGTCCTCCTCCTTGCTCCATCGCTTGTCGCCGGCCCACTCGTGTGGGTGCTGAGGGTTCTGTGTCCTCGAGGTGTAGAGATATCCGTCGGGTTCCTGCGCCGCGGCTATAATGTCGAGCACCGAGTCGATATACTGCACGAGCCGCTTGTCAGGATAGGTCTGCAGGATGTAACTGGCACCCTCGATGGTCTTGTAGGGGTCGGTATCATCGAAGGAGAGGCCGCCCACGGTGAATGTCTTCGACGGGTCTTTCAGATGGGCTGCGGCATTGGTGAAGTTGGTGTAGCGACCTGTTTCCTCGCACTTCGAGAAGGCGAGGGGAATCGTCACTTTCCGGCTGGCCTCCAGCCGTTGTCCCCAGAACGAAGCCTGGGTCACTTTCACTGCGGTGAAGGGCACGGGATTGATGGGATAGCCGTGCACCTGCTGTGGTTTCTTGGCTGCTGCTGCGGTCAGAACGACCATTGCTGACAGCACGATAGTAAGGAGTCTTTTCATCGTTATCATCGTTTTTTTATTTCTTGATGTCAATGGACACTATTTTTTCACCAGTTTCACAAGGAAACCACCACCGCTGGCCATCTTTAGCGTAAGTTGGTCGTTGGCAGTCAGCGACTTGCGTATGATGAGGTAGTCTTCGGCATTGTGGTTGGCATTGATGCCGTCGGTGGCAATCGTGGCCTCATACGTTCCTGGGGAAAGGAAGTCAAGAGAAAGTGTGACTTCCCTTCCGTCCCAGTTCGTTTGCCCGCCCAGATACCAATCGCTACCGGCACGTCGGGCAACAGTGATGTATTTACCTAATTGACCATGTGTTATTCTTGTCTCGTCGAATGTGTCGGGAATGCTGGTGATAAGGTCCACGCAATCCTGTTCGCGCTCGTAGTTGGTGGGTGCGTCGCAGAGCATCGTGAAAGGAGAGTCGTGCACCACATAGCATGCCAATTGGTGGCAGCGTGTGCCCATCGACACGGGGTTCTGATAGCATTCCACCCAGTTCTCCTTCGTACCGTTGCGCATGGCACCTGGTGTGAAGTCTACGTTTCCGGCCATCATGCGGATAAAGGGGAAGGTGACGTCGTATGCCGGCATATCCGTGTCTTTCTTCGCCCATCGGGCCTCCTCCATGCCAAACACCCCCTCATAGTTGAGGATGTTGGGATAGGTCCGGCTCATTCCCGTGGGGGCATAGAAACCATGATAGTCGAGCAACAGGTGATAGGAGGCACAGGTCCTCGCCAGTCGTTCGGCCATCTCTACTGCCCCCTGGTCGTTGCGGTCCATAAAGTCCACCTTCCATCCCTTGATGCCCATTTCTGCATAGGTGCGGCAGGCTTCTTCGAGATGTTCGTCGAGAACGTTGAACACTGTCCAGAGCACGATATCCACCCCTTTCTGACGTCCATAGTCGATGAGCCGTTGCAGGTCGATGTCGGCAATGGGGTGCATGATATCGCCTTTCGAGGAGTCGTACCATCCTTCATCGAGCACCACGTATGGAATATGGTTCTTGGAGGCAAAGTCGATGTAATACTGATAGGTACGGGTATTGATGCCTGCCTCGAAGTCTACTCCTTTCAGGTTCCAGTCGTTCCACCAGTCCCATGCCACCTTTCCGGGCTTTATCCAGTCGGTGCTTCCTATCTGGTTAGGGGTGGCGAGCCCATAGACCATGTTGTTCACAGGCATCTGCGTGTCGTCGTCGGTGATGGCCATCACACGCCAGGGATAGGTCCTCGCACCTTCCGACTTGGCGATGAAATTCTCGGTTTCCTCCACATAACTCATGCCCCGCCATTTGTAGTAGGCCATGGTCTTCGGGTATCGGGCGAAAGCGGCCTTCAGGTGGTTGCCCTCGGCCTTTACGAACATACCGGGATAACTCCGCAGGTCTGACTCGAGCAAGGTCACCTTCACGTTGCCGCTCTCTACAGTGGCAGGAAGGAAGGCATATTTGTCCTTGGCCTCGGCAAGTACGGTAGCGTCGTAGAAGTTCTGGAAGGCCATGGCGAAGGGTTTCTCATCGTTGGTAGAGTATGCCAGCCATGCCTTGCTGTCGTCGCCAAACCGGAAGTCGGCAGTCTCGTCGGCTACAACGGTCATTTTCTTGTCTGTCGTATAGAATCGGTAAGCCACACCCTCGTCGTAGACCCTTATCTGCATGCCGAAGCCCCTAGCCAGGCGCAGGTCCATTTGGTTGCCCGTCATCTGGAATGAGGCTTGACGGTAGAATGGCGCTACAATGTGGTCGTCGATATGGCGGGTGCCTGCATACCGGTAGCCACTGCCAAGGGAGAAAGTAGAATTGGATGAGGCATCGCCCCCCTGCTTGTACCTTTTTATAATGGTCATGTCGGTTTCCACGCTCACCACTTCCTTCCCGTCGAAGGTCACGGTTAGTGTCCGGTGCTCATCTACGGAGGCTGAAATTCTGCCGTTGGGCGATGTCACCGTATAGTCCTTGGCCATGGCGGAATGGGCAAGAAAAAGGAGTAAGGTAGGTAGTGTTAGCAGTAGTCTGGCTTTCATTTCTAACTTGCATCTATAACTGCCGCAAAGATAAATACTTTTGCCCAAAGCGAATGAAACAATCGTCCAAACTCCATAGCAAAATCATCCAAAAATGCATTATTTCCAGGCCCTTGGACGATAGTTGTATCATCTTGGACGATATTGGCACTCCGTCTGCACCTTTTTTTATTATTTTGCATCCGAAATCTAAACCGAACCTACTAACCTAACGAACGCATAATCCCAACATCGTAGTTTGTATGGAAAAAAAAGTATTGTTACTCCTCGGAGCCATGATGCTGGCCGTTGCTGCCAATGCATCACGTCCATCACGTCTTTCTAATCCCATTCAGGAGGTTCCCTTTACCAGTGTCCACCTCAGCGACGGTTTCTGGTCGCCCCGCATCGAGATCAATCGCACGGTGAGCATACCCTCTGCCTTCCATGAGTGTGAGGTGAACGGCCGTTTCGATAATTTCGCGCTGGCAGCCGGTCTCATCCAAGGTGAGCACAAAGGCGACTTCTCCTTCGACGATACCGACCCCTACAAGGTAATCGAGGGCGCCAGTTACTCGCTCGCCGTGCACTACGATGCCCGACTCGACCACTACCTCGACTCCGTAATTGCCATCATCGCAAAGGCTCAGGAAGCCGATGGCTACCTCACCACTTGCGTCACTAATAAATGTACGCGCCTGAGTGGTTGGTGGGGCACGCACAAGTGGGAGAAAATCAACTCGCACGAACTCTACAACTCCGGTCACCTCATCGAGAGTGCCGTGGCGCATTACCGTGCCACGGGGAAGAAGAACTTCCTCAATGTGGCCATCAAGAATGCCGACCTGGTGTGCAAGACCTTTGGTCCGAACGAAGGACAGATCCACCGTCCGGGCGGGCACCCCATCATCGAGATGGCACTTTGCAAACTCTATAAGGTGACGGGCAACAAAAAATACCTGGAGGGTGCCAAATACTTTGTCGAGGAGACGGGGCGTTGCACCGACGGGCACAAGCCCAGTGAGTATTCGCAAGACCACATGCCCATCCTTCAGCAGCAGGAGATTGTGGGTCATGCCGTACGTGCCGGATATCTCTACTCGGGTGTGGCTGATGTGGCTGCCCTTACCGGCGATATGGCCTACTTCGAGGCCTTGGAGTGTATCTGGGAGAATATGTCGTCGAAGAAACTCTTCATCACAGGCGGCATAGGCAGTCGTCCGCAGGGTGAGGGCTTTGGCCCCAACTACGAGTTGAACAACCACACTGCCTATTGCGAGACCTGCGCAGCCATTGCCAATGTTTACTGGAATTACCGCATGTTTCTTGCCACAGGCGAGAGCAAGTACATCGACGTGTGCGAGCGCGCATTATATAATAATGTGATGAGTGGTGTATCGCTCAGTGGCGACAAGTTCTTCTACGACAATCCGCTGGAGAGCAATGGTGAGCACGAGCGCCAGAAATGGTTTGGCTGCGCCTGCTGTCCCGGCAATATCACCCGCTTCGTGGCATCCATACCCGGATACATCTATGCCCAGCAGGGAAAGGACATCTACGTGAACCTCTATGCTCAGGGAAAAGCCCGGGTCGGCAACATCGAGTTGGAGCAGACCACCGACTACCCTTGGAATGGTAAAATCAGCATCAAGGTGACGAAGGGAAGCGGCAAGTTCGCTATCCGCCTCCGCATTCCTTCTTGGCTGAAGGATTCTCCTACGAACAACTCTCTCTATACTTATAACGAAGCCGCCTCTGCCTACACCGTCACAGTCAACGGTGTGGCAGCAGGCTTGGCGAACGAAGATGGTTATGTCAGCATCTCCCGCTCCTGGAAGAAGGGCGATACCATCGAACTCGACTTCCCGATGGACGTTCGCCGTATCGTGGCCAACGACAATGCCGAGGACGACCGGGGCAAGGTGGCCCTGGAGCGCGGTCCCATCGTCTACTGTCTGGAGGGCACCGACCAGGCCGACCACAAGGTGTTCAACAAGTATATCCTCGACAGTGCTCCCATCAGCGCCCACTACGAGGCCAGCCTGCTCAATGGCGTGATGGTGCTCGAGGGCAATGCAAAGGAACTGCAGCGCGACGGTGAGATAAAGGATGTGCGCTTCCGTGCCATTCCTTACTCTACCTGGAACAACCGGGGCAATGAGCAGATGGAAGTGTGGATTGCCAACACGCCATCCATGGCCTTTGCCACCCCGCTGCCCACCATAGCCTCAAAGGCACAGACATTCTGTAACCGTGGCCCCATCCAGAACGATGCCCCAGAGACGGCTCCCGTAGACTCCTGGGCAGGCGGCACCAACGACCAGTGGGAACCCAAACGCTCGTCGGACACCTCAAAGCCTTATCACTACTGGTGGCTGAAACGGGGCACCACCGAGGCCATCACCTACCAGTTCGATCAGGAGTATGAGGTATCTAACGTGCAGGTATATTGGCTCGACTTCGACCACTACGACGGCAATTTCCGCACACCCGAGTCGTGGGCGCTCTACTACAAGGACGCCAATGGCGAATGGCAGGAAGTAACCAGCCATAGTCCCTATACGGTGAGCAAGGACTGCTACAACAGCGTCGACTTCGCTCCCGTGCGGACCACGGGCCTGAAAATCCTGGCCAAGTTGCGCCAGGGTGAATCGGGCGGCGTGCTCGAATGGAAAGTAAACAAATAAACCTAAAATATGTATCACTTTATCAAACCTAAAAAAAAATCGGTATGAAAAAACATTTTCTATGTTTGCTGCTGCTGGTTTCGGGTGGAATGACCGCCCTTGCCGCAGAAAGCACATCACCAACTGTTGCCGAGGTCACTCAGCAAGGTGTTGTAGTGAAGGGTGTTGTCACTGACGCCAAGGGCGAACCGATTATCGGAGCCACGGTTGCCGAGAAAGGCACCCAGAATGCTACGGTTACCGACATCGACGGTAACTACTCACTCAATGTTTCCAACCGCAATGCCACCCTCGTGGTGAGTTACATCGGTTACATCTCACAAGAGGTAACGGCCGGCAACAATGTGACACTCGAGGAAGACAACGCATTGCTCAACGAAGTGGTGGTCATCGGTTACGGCACACAGCGCAAGGGCGACATCACCTCTGCTGTGGCTTCCGTGAAGGCCGAGGACTTCAACGCCGGTAAAATCGGCGACGCCGCAGAACTGGTGAAAGGCAAGATTGCCGGTCTGACGGTGGTCAACGCCAGCGGTGACCCAAAGGCAGGCTCTTCTATCCGCCTGCGTGGTATCACCACACTGGTGGGTAGTCTGACTCCGCTGATTCTGGTAGATGGTATTGAGGGTGACCTGAATACGGTGGCACCTGAGAACATCGCCTCTATCGATGTGTTGAAGGATGCCTCTGCTGCGGCCATCTATGGTACACGCGGTGCCAACGGTGTGATTCTGATTACCACAAAGAGCGGTAAGCGCGACACGCCTGTTCAAGTTTCCTATAATGGTTATGCCTCTTTCTCGAAATGGAGTAAGAAACTCGACTTTATGGACACCCACGACGTCATCTACGGCAAAACGGCACAGGAGTATCTTGGCTATGATACCGATTGGCTCGCTGCAGTCACCCGCAAGGCTGGCTTCAAGCACAATCACGACCTGAACATCAGCGGTGGCACCAAGAACGCCACCTACTCGGCCAATATCTCCTACAACAAGGAGGAGGGTATTATCCGCGAGACTTCCAACGAGAACTTCAAGATGCAGATGGACTACACTCAGTTTATCTGGAATGACATCGTGAAGTTCAACTTCAATGCCTTGGTAACTCGTCAGAAATACACTAACGATAACCTGAACGGTTACTCTCATACCAACCCCTACCGACAGGCACTCATCCACAACCCCTCGGAGCCTGTCTATAACGAGGATGGCTCGTACTACGAGAACTTC
>OMZE01000007.1 GCA_900315455.1 uncultured Prevotellaceae bacterium
CAAGCCTTACACCACAGGCAAATACAACTATGCACACAACGTCACCGTGAAGGACTGCTCCTTCACCAGCACGTCAAGTTCTCTCAATGTGGTGGGTGTCAAGGCTCCTTCAGGTGCTGGTTTATACAATGTGGTCCTCAGCAATGACACTGGTACGAACCTCCACAGCCTCGCACAATTGACAGGTACGACTGGCGGTACGATTGAGAACAATACCGTGACGCAGAGCGAGAGTTTCCTCAACGTCAATGGTGGTGCAGGTGAATTCACCGTCTCTGGCAACACATTCACCTCTGCTGAAGGCGCTGATGGCTATGGTGTCCGTGAGAACGCGGGTTCATCAGCAACGATTAACCTGACAGGCAACACATTCACCGCAACCAATCCGATCGTACTTGGAAAGGGCGCTTCCGCAACAAACGGCACGATTAATGTCGCTGATGGTATTTATACTGGTACCATTAAGAAAGATATTGCCGAGTCTGCTACCGGTAAGATTGTCGTTTCTGGTGGATATTTCTCGGAAGTGGTGCCGGAAGAGTATATAGTAGAAGGTAAAATTTGTGTAACTGCTACAGACAAGCCTGGTTACTACACGATTAAGACAGGCCAATTCGTCGCCCAGATTGGCACGACCAAGTACGAGTCTCTTGCTGACGCCATTGCCGCCGTTGGTGATGGTGAGACCATCACGATGCTTTGCGATGTAGACAATGCTGCCGGTCTGTCAGTACCTGAGGGCAAGAACTTCACGGTTGATTTCGCCGGTTACACCTATACGCTGAACAAGCCGGGTGCAGGTTCGACAGGCACGGAGACCATTGGCTTCCAGTTGCTGAAGAACTCCACCATCATCTTCAAGAACGGTACAATCAACATCTCTGAGGACAACCTCACCGAAGCAGTTGCTCCTGCCAAGAACATCAAGCGCATCATCCAGAACTACGCTAACCTGACGTTGGAAGATATGACGATTGACGGTACCAACCAGTATGGAAACAAAACCTTAGTCGTGAGTTTCAACAACGGCACAAGCAACATCATTGGCAACACCTCGATTACTGCCGGTGAGACAGGTGTAAGTCCGATAATGGATGTGTACTTGAATAGTTCTTACACGGGCACCAACGTGACCATCAACACAACAGGCGTAATTGGTGGCGACATTGAGACCTGCTGCAACGTCTCTCAGGAGAAAGCAGATGCCTGCTCACTCACCATCACAAACGCCGATGTGCTTGGCACCATCGTGAATAATGGCACTTATGATATTCCCGTATCCGTCTCAGGCGGTATCTACGACGAGGAGGTACTCGAGGAATTCTGTGCCGAGGGTTATGTATGCGTACCCACCGATGATGGACGCTTCACTGTGAAGACGAAGGAAGATGCAGGTATCTTCGACCTGGTTGACTGGGAGAACTACCCATATACCGAGGAGAAACAAGCCACGCAATTGACCTACTCTCGCAGGTTCAATCCATCAAGTAATGGCACAAGTAGAGTAGGGAAATACCAACCCTGGATTGTACCTTTCGATTATGAGATTTCTGAAGAGGACGCAGAGAACTTCCAGTTCTATAAGATTAATCTGATTGCTTCTTCCAAGCAAGAGGGTGAAGTTTCTAACGACCAGCAGATTTATATCAATGTTCTGAAGGTAGATGCCGGCTATGTGCTGAAAGCCAACCGTCCTTATATTGTGGTGCCACTCCATGAGTTCAGCGAAGAACCTTATGTATTCAAGACTCAGAATGTGACACTGAAAGTTCCAGACACAGAGACAAGTCAACTTCACACGGAAACCGCAAGACTGGCATTCGACTTCTATGCCAACTACAAGATTACCAAGTTTGGCAATATCCGCAATGAGACTAACAAGAACTTCTGTCTGTCTACATCCGGTACACTGATGTGGCTGAAACCCTCTACCTCTATTAACGGTTATCGTTGGTACGCCCACGTGACTGACAAGTATGGGGACAGTGGTGATGACTATTCTAACTGGACCTTCGTCATTGGCGAAGATGATCCTACAGGTATCTACACATTCACCGGCGTTGACCCGAATGAGATTGAAGGTATCTACACTCCAAGTGGCATGAAAGTCGAGACTCCTGTCAAGGGTATAAACATCATCAAATTTACCAATGGCACAACCAAAAAAGTATATATTAAGTAAAATTTGAGAAAATGAAAAAGAACTATTTGGTCCCTCGCACCACCATCGTGAGTTTTGAGACATCCTCCGTTATGGAATGGATCGGCTTTGGCTCTGATGACGAACCGGCAGCCAACCAGGCTATCCTCGATGTGGAAGATGAGGGCTATGAACCGGGTAAATCTCTTTGGGATGATTAATACATCCATTCTTGATGCTTCAGGGGCGAGTTTTCTCGCCCCTGAATGCTTTTTGGCACTTGTGTATCTTGTCGTTAAGGCTTGTTTCATGAATTTTTCATCATTTTTCAGTAATATTGTTTGATTCTCGATATTTATGCTTATTTTTGCCCATACAAACCAACCTTATTTTTTATGATGAGAAAACATATCTTGTGCCTATGCTTCATTACCCTGCTCATGGGGATGGCTGTGTCGTGCCAGAAAAAAGTGTCGCTCGACAAAATGAGGGAAATCGTCAGCCAGTCGGTCATCACCGAAGAAAAAGACAGTGGGCGGACGCTGGTCATCGACACCATCCTTATCGAACCCAATGGCGAGAAAGACTTTAAGGGTATGATCAAGGGCGTGCTCAACGACACCATAGCAGTGGAATACGACCTCAAACTCACCGACAATGGTGAAGATTACGACGTTGAATGGGAGAGGATGGAGTGACCCGTATTAGGGCTGTCAGGTCTTTTCTTTTAAATTATCACTTATCATTTTATCTGTTATGAAAACAATACGAATCATCCCTATGATGGCCCTCTTGGCCATATTCGCCTGCAGTGCCAATTCCTCGCAGAAACCGACAGGTGAGACCACTACTGAAGGAACTGCCTCCTCAGCCGAAGTGGCAGATCATGTCAACACCCCCACCGATGTGAGGTGCTTTGGATTATTGGGCGACGTGAAGGAAGTGCGCCTCTCCATCCGCGAATACACCGGGGATAGCGAGGATGACTTCTGGGAAAGTAAGGACTCCCTGCAACTGGCTTTCGATGAGAGCGGAAGGATAGTGCGCGACAATTATGAAAACATCTATCAATATGATGACAAAGGCAACTTCGTCAAAGGATTGACCGAGAAGAGCAAGATGAAGCGCGACGAGAAAGGACGTGTCGTCGAGTATATGAATTGGATGGATGAAGAAGACGACCAGGGTTTCACCATAACAATTGAATACGACGCGCAAAACCGTTTTAGCAAAGTGAATATAGGTGGTTGGGAGTCAACAATCGATCAAATCTTCACCTATACCGACGACCATGTTTACCCCGACCGCGAAAACTGTGAGTCGGAAGACGAGGGCGACCATTATTCCACGGTAATCACCTATACTTATAAAAAGTTCGATGACAAAGGCAACTGGACGGAACGTGAAGCCCATTCTGTAGCCAAACATACCATAGATGATGAGCCCGAAGGCGAACCAACCGTGCTCAGGAGGATTGAACAACGGAAGATAGTGTATTATCAGCGATGATACCCGCATCTCCACTATAGTCACTATTGTTCCTATAGCCACTATAGCCACTATAGTTACTATAATATCAAGCCTATCACTATCAAGGCGGGGAATTCCCCGCCTTTTTTCGTAATCACTCCTTGATGGTTAATAAGTATTAATTATTTTATTTTTTCCTTAAAGTGCATTGCGGTAAGTGAATTTTTTGTAATTTTGCAAAGATTTCCCTCCATTTTAGGGGCGACTTATTTGAATGAATTGATTGACTGGTCTGCAGACTGAAACTTCTCTTGGTTAATGGCAAAGTGGCGGAGAACCACTTGAAGAATCTAAATCGTTGAATACCTAATTTTTGTTGGCTTATATTGCGGCGGGTGAAGCCACCCGCCTTTCAATCTCTGCCTTGTTCGCGTGGCAGACATGCCATCGGCACCCTCTTACCGATTGCCCATATGCGGCAAAGATATGTGATGAAAAATGAGATGCTCAATTATTCCTATATGAAGAAAGAACAGAAGTCAACAACCAAAGTACCGAGCGCGAAGTCGCTCAAACTCGATGAGGAGATCAAACGGCTGCTCTTCCTCAACCCCCTCATGGATTTCAAAATCATCAAGCGCACTATTGATTCCTTGCCTTCGCTGATGATCAAGGAGAAGGAGCAATGGGTGAAGGTGCTGAAGAACCGGCGCAACGAGTTCGTCATTGAGACGGCCGACACCTCCAACACTGCCACACGTGACAGTGTGATAGAGCATATCTCGAGTTGGGAGAATGAATATGGGCGCATCCCCCTTCAGGGAATCGTTGACCTGTTGGACGATACCGAATACCAAATCTTCGACATCGCTCCCGAACATGTCACGCCACTGTCCATCTCCGAATTGCTCGACACCTATCTCATCGGACAACCGGAATACTCCAGGAAACTGTCGCTGTGCTTCTACATCCACCTGATGAGGAAGAACTCCAGCCTCAACATGCCCAAGCCCAACCTCCTGGCTTTTGGACCGTCGGGAGTGGGGAAGACTTTCGGCCCACAGAAACTCGCCCAACTGTTTGGTCTCAAACTGGGAGTGGTGAATTGCAACAACCTCGTGCAGGAGGGTATCCACGGCGCGCATCTCACCGATGTGTTTTCCGAAATCTACGATGAGTGCAACCAGGAACTGGAACCTGTGGAATCGGCGGTAATCCTCCTCGACGAATTCGACAAACTCTTCCTTAAGGGAGAGTTCAACGAAAGGGTGCTCAATGAGTTGCTCAACATCATCGATGACAACAACTCGGTGTCGTTCAGCACCGGTATGCTCACCTCAGAGAGGGTGTCGACGAAGAACATGCTCTTCATCTTCTCTGGTGTGTTCAACGGGATAGAAGAGGTGGTGAGGAAGCGATTGGGCGCCAATACCATCGGATTCGCGCAGTCGGGCGTCGTGGGGATGGAAGGTGACTTCCACAAATACGTGGAGGAATCGGATTTCTCGGCCTTCTTCCACCGCGACGAACTTGCCGGACGTATCCAGCAGTATGCTTACGTCAACAGCCTCTCGGAAGAGGTGATGGTCGATATCCTCATGAAGGCCAAGGATTCGCCCTTCTCCTATTTCGCCAATTATTTCAGCCTTCGCGATATCCAACTCACCATCACCGACGATGGCGCCAAGGCCATCGCGTCGTATGCCAACAGGAAGCATCTTGGCGTGAGAGGATTGAAATCTACCATGTTCAAATTGCTCGACGAAGACATGTTCCGGTTAGACAAAAGCGAGATAGTCATCGACAGGCAATATGTGGAGAGGAAAATAGCCTGAAACTATTTCCGCGGGAGCCACCAAAGAAGAGACCTCAAACGAAAGTTCACTTTCAAGTTTGAGGTCTCTTCTCTTGGTGCTGCCCAGCCCGTGGCAGGGCAGGGATGAATGAGTTCAATCCTGCGGGATTTATCTATAATATTATAAAATAATGTAGTGCAACTGAAGATATCCTTTTCGGATGCTATACCGCGAATAGGGGAGGGGGAAGGCCGAAAAATGAGGGCCCAAAAAAAGCGATGACCTTCTCAGGCGACCGCTTCGAATCTTCAATAGGTATTAGTTTTTTTTAAGGTAAAAAGATTGTTTTCAGGATAACGATGCAAAGTTAAAGGTTTTTTCCATACCCTCAAAGTTTATTAACTAATATTTTTAAACTGCATTTGTCCGTGTGCCCGCACAATGTAAAATTTAACTATTTTTAATAATTTTAACCGCGTAATCGATTGATTTTTCCTCAAGATATGTAAATAATGGTTGTAAACATTTTCTCAACAAGAATCTTTATCGATTCATCTTTGGTCATGGCATGTGGATAGATTACTTTGTCACTTTGCGGCGAAGGCAGGCTTCATCTTTGTGAAGGAAATAAAAACACTGTTATTTATTTTGCTTTCCACTCGATTTGCACTATCTTTGCATCATTATTTGAAATCCACTTTATTCAACATAATGATGAAATATGTGAAAGCCCGATGGATATTCATCGTGGCATTGATGGTCGGGCATTTCTCACTGGCCATGGGACAAGAAGAGAGCAGCATCCCCGATTTTGAGGAGATAGCAGCGCAGTATGAGGACAATGCGTCCGTCGATTCGATGGTAGCCGACGATATAGCCCAGGCCGAGGCATTGGCAGCATCAGAAGACACGGCTTCTGAGGAAGGCGAAGGGGTGTACAAGTCGCTGAAGACAAAGTTCATCGAGGGCAACGCCGGTTTCATGTCGCTGGTGGCACTGGCACTGATTCTTGGACTTGCCTTCTGCATCGAGAGAATCATCTACCTCACGTTGTCGGAAATCAATAGTCGGCGACTGCTCGACGATATCGACGAGAAAGTGGCTGCCGGCGACGTGGAGGGTGCCAAGACACTTTGCCGTGAAACCCGTGGCCCGGTGGCTTCCATCTGTTATCAGGGACTGATGCGTGTAGGTGAGAGCGTGGAGAATATCGAGCGCTCCATCCAGTCTTTCGGTCAGGTGCAGGTGGCCAATCTTGAGAAAGGTTGCTCGTGGATTACCCTTTTCATTGCCATAGCGCCGTCGTTGGGCTTCCTTGGCACGGTCATCGGTATGGTGATGGCTTTCGACCAAATCCAGCAGGCGGGCGACATCAGTCCTACAATTGTTGCAGACGGTATGAAGGTGGCACTCATCACCACCATCTTCGGTATCATCGTGGCGCTTATCCTCCAGTTGTTCTATAATTTCATTCTCACTAAGATAGAGATGCTCACGGCCCAGATGGAGGACGCCTCAGTAACGCTCATGGACATTATTGTAAAACACAAAGCCTCCCTGTAATGAAAAGACTCAAGTGGATGCCGGAGCGGGGGTCACAACGTGTGCTCTTTGCGATTATCGCTGTCACAGCGGTGGTCTTCGCTTTGTTCTACCTCGTGGGCTTCAACCATCCATTTCCCGATGACCCTGATTTCAATGAGCCTCGTCTCACCGATGTGTTGCTGTGGCTGATGGCTGGTGTGGTGCTGTTTGCCCTATGCACTGCCACCTGGGCGGTAGCAGTAGCGGTGAAGAGGAAGAAGAACCAGGCGAGGGTGGTCAACAGGATACCTGTCGCTGTCATCTCGCTGGTCGTCGTGGGCGTAACAGTGGCTATCTTGGTTGTAGCGTTCCTGTTAGGCTCCTCACAGGTGGTGGAAGTCAATGGAAAACAATTTGCCGATGCCTTGTGGCTGAGGACAGCCGACATGTTCGTCACCGCCTCGGTGACCATGGTCGTGCTGGCTGTGTTGCTGGTGGCGTTTGCCACCGTTAGGTCGTATCTCAACAAACGCTCCAGATAGCATGAGGTTTGTACGTAAGCGCCGACGGGTGCCGGGCATCAATACCGCATCGATAGCGGATATCTCGTTCACCCTGCTCATCCTTTTCCTTGTCGTCACCTCGATGGATGACGACAATGGCATGTCGCGCATGCTTCCACCGCTGGCTACCGAACAGCAGCCCACGGCGATGAGTCAGCGCAACGTGCTGAGGATTGTGGTCTCTCCCAACAACGACATCACCGTCAATGACGATACGGTTTCCGTTGAGACATTGAGGGAGCGTGTCGTGGAATTTGTCGACAACCCCAACAATGACCCCAACCTGCCCGAAAAAGTGGAGCGCGACATCTATCCCTTGGGCAAGTGCATGGTCACCGAGAACCATGTGGTGCAGATAGAGGCCGACCGCGAGAGCGACTACAATACTTATTTCTCCATCCAGCACGAGATTGTGGCGGCTTACGCCCAACTCCGCGACTCGTTGGCGATGCACCGTTTCCAGAAGCATTATGCACAGTGCAGCGAAGAGCAGCGGATGGCACTGAGGAAATACTATCCTCAGAAAGTGTCGGAGAACTTTGTGGTGAAAGGAGGCAAACCATGAGTTTCATTTCACGCAAGGAGCGCAGGATTCCCGACCTCAACACCTCATCGCTTCCCGACCTCATCTTCACCGTGCTCTTCTTCTTCATGATTGTGACGCACATGCGTAGCGTGCCGGTGAATGTGCTTTACCGCACACCAGAGGGAACCCAACTTACCCGTGTCACCAAGCGGGCATCTACCACCTATATCTTCATAGGGAAGCCGCTGAAACAGTTGCAGGCCACGATGGGCGACACCGTGGTGGTGCAGGTAAACGACAAGTTTGTGCCTGTGGCACGGTTGGCTGAGGTGATGAAGGCAGAGAAAGAGCGCACGGAGATGAATGGTGACGCGGAGATGACCGTGGTCATCAAGGCCGACCGCGATGTGCCCATGGGGTTGATTGCCGATGTGAAGGCAGCACTGCGCGAAGCCAATACGCTGAAGGTGCACTATTCGGCATCCAAGGTATCCTCCACGCCTCAGCGCTCACACTGATACCGTGTTTCATGGGCCATGACGCCTGTTTTCGTTACAAATAGTTTCCTTTTAGTCTTGTAAAGTTGGCATTTTCTTGTTTTTTTCGGCTTTTTGTTGCAAATGTGTTTTTTTTAGCCTATCTTTGCGGATAAATACTAAACTATTATGGCACAACACAACTTAGATGCATTAGACAAAAAGATTCTTCGGCTCATTGCCGATGACGCGAGAATGCCTTTCCTGGAAGTAGCCAGGATTTGCAATGTGAGTGGAGCAGCAATTCATCAGCGCATTCAGAAACTTACCAATCTTGGGGTCATCAAAGGTTCACAGTTTATTATCGACCCAGAGAAGATAGGATATGAGACCTGTGCTTATATCGGTCTTTTCCTGAAAGACCCGGGACAGTTCGACTTTGTGCTCGAGGAACTGAAGAAAATCCCCGAGGTGGTGGAGTGTCATTACACCACGGGTGGTTTCGACATGTTCATCAAGATCTATGCGCTCAACAACCATCACTTGCTCAATATCATCCACGATAAACTCCAGCCGTTGGGACTGTCGAGGAGCGAGACCATCATCTCCTTCAACGCTGCCATCGACAGGCAACTTCCTGTCATGGAACTCAACGAAGAGTAAGTTGTAGTGGCATTCATCACCGACACGCGCCAACCCTCAAGGGCTGGCGCGTGTCGGTTGTAGTATAGGGGTTATTCATCTGTGCTCTCTTTCCGTTCGTAGTCTACAAAGGCAAACGCCTGTGCGTGTCGTTCGTCGGCGGCATGCTCTTCACGCCACACCTCATGCCAATCGTCATAGGAAGGGAAGTATGTGTCGGCTTGTGAAGGTATGTCGTGTATCTCAGTGAGGCAAAGCCGGTCGGCAATGGCAAGGGCATCTTTGTAGACGCTTGCCCCGCCAATCACATACACGTCTTCCTGGGCTGAGCAATGGGCGATGGCCTCTTTCAACGAACCATAACGCTCGCAGCCCTCGAATACCTTCTCCGAACGGCTCAGCACGATGTTCCGCCGTTTGGGGAGTGCTCCGTTGGGAAGCGACTCGAACGTCTTCCTTCCCATGATGATAGTATGTCCTGTGGTGAGTTGCTTGAAACGCTTCAAGTCGTCGGGCAACCAGTAGAGCAGTCGGTTCTTGTAACCTATGGCAAGGTTTTCGGCCACAGCGGCGATGATGTTGATACGCATGGTGAATGATATTTGAAAACAACTATACGGATACGGTGCCGGCGATGTGTGGCCATGGGTCGTAGTCGAGCAGTTCGAAATCTTCATAACTGAAGCCAAAGAGGTCGTCTACATCAGGGTTCAGGCGCATCGTGGGCAATGGGCGTGGGGTGCGTGAAAGTTGAAGTTTCACCTGTTCCGTGTGGTTGAGGTAGACATGGGTGTCGCCGGTGGTATGGATAAAGTCGCCGGCCTTGAGCCCGGTCACCTGGGCCATCATCAGCAGCAACAGGGCATAGGAGGCGATGTTGAAGGGCACGCCGAGGAACGTGTCGGCCGACCGTTGGTAGAGTTGCAGACTCAGTCTCCCGTCGGCAACGTAGAACTGGAACATGGTGTGGCAGGGTGGCAATGCCATCTTCTCTACCTCGGCAACATTCCAGGCGCTTACAATCATTCGTCGTGAGTCGGGATGGTGCTTGATGAGGTCTATCACGTTGCGTATCTGGTCGATGGTTCCTCCTTCGTAGTCGGGCCATGACCGCCACTGGTGTCCGTAGACGGGTCCCAGTTCGCCGTTCTCGTCGGCCCATTCGTTCCAGATGCGTACGCCGTGTTCCTGCAACCACCTCACGTTGGTGTCGCCGCGGAGAAACCACAGCAGTTCGTAAATGATTGACTTCAGATGGAGTTTCTTGGTGGTGAGTAGAGGGAAGCCGTCGTCGAGGTGGAATCGCATCTGGTGTCCGAAGATGCTCTTCGTACCCGTTCCAGTGCGGTCGGTCTTCGTCACGCCTTCTGTCATGATTCTGTTGAGCAGGTCGAGATATTGTTTCATGTGATTGGAATTTTCAGATGAGTATTTCGCACGGACTGTCGGGAGCATGACTGCTCCTGATGCGCCATTCCTGTGGGTAGAGGTTGTTGGCGCGGTTGCCGATGTTGTTGACGAACCCCAGTGGCAGGTGATGGTAGGTCATCAGGATGTACCCCCGTGGCATTGTGGGAGGCAGCGAGATGGCTTCGCTGCGTAGATAGGCAATGGCAGTGGGGTAGTCGACCTCGCACTGGGTGAAGGCTTCACGGTGAAGCGAGGTGCTGAGGGCAAGTGCGGGTGAGGGAACAAGTTTTCTCCCTCGCCAGGTGCCGATGGGCACACCGGCATGCATCACCTTCAAGTCTTTCATACTGTCGTAGAGACTTGCCAACTCACGTGGGATGGCTGTTATGGCGTCGCCTTCCTGCAGGAAGACAAACTCGTCGGCATGTTCTACCCACGCCTTCGCTTCGTCTGTTATCGATGGTGCTGATGTCTTCTTCTGTCGTTTGCCTTTATGCTTCTTTTCCGCCACAGGGGTAGGATCAGCGGGCTTGTGCAGCAAGGCCATGAAAAGTCCTTCTCCTTGGGTCACACCGGGGATGAAGCGGCATACTTTGCCTTTCAGGCCGGGCATCAGCGACCCTGTGATGTTCCATGAGGTAGGGGTCTCCACATCGTGCAGTTGCGCGCCGAGATGGCTCATGGCCCATGCTACGTTTTCTTCGTCTTCGTGGATGTTGAATGTGCAGGTGCTGTAGATGAGCCATCCTCCGGGGCGCAGGCACGCCCATGCGTCTTCGAGTATCTCGTGTTGCAATACACTACAGCGCCGCACGTTGTCTTCCGACCATTCTGTGATGGCTCCCTCGTCCTTGCGGAACATTCCTTCCCCGGAGCAGGGCACGTCGGCGAGGATGAGGTCGAAGGTCATGCCGCTTCTCCGAATGTCGTTGGTGCTGTTATTGGTCACCACCACGTTGGGATATCCCCATTTCATGATGTTCTCGGCCAGGATGTGGGCGCGCTGGCGTACATATTCGTTGCACACCATCACGCTGCCCTCAGGCAAGGCGGCCAGCAGTGCCGTGGTCTTGCCGCCGGGCGCGGCACAGAGGTCGAGTGCTGTTATGGGCTGGTGGATGTTTTGCCGTGCCACTTCGTCGACAAACATCGATGAGGCCTCTTGCACATAGTAGGCACCGGCGTGCAAGAGGGGGTCGAAGGTAAAGTTGGGGCGCTTGTCAAGATAGTATCCTCGTTCGCACCACGCCACTTGTCGTGGCAGGAGTGCTGGGTTCACTTGCTTGCCGTCGCTTTTCCATGGATGCAGTCGTATGCTCACCGTGGGAGGAGCCGACAGGCCTTCGGTAAGTCGGGTGAGTAGTGCGTCGCCCATGATGTCGCGACAGTGTGCGAGGAATGTTTCGGGAAGTTTCATCACTCTTCGATATCGAATCCTTCATCGTCGTCGCCACTGGTCGACTGGGGCTTGGGCTTGGGTGGGTTGGTGAGGTTGCCTTCGCTGTCGAACATGCCATACGTGGTGCGCAGCACGATAAACTCGGTGCGGCGGTTCAACTGGTCGCAGATGGCTTGTTTCTCTTCGTCGAGGGCGGTAATGTATTCCTGGGTCAGCACGTCGCCTTCTTTCATCCAAGGGTATTGGGCGGCAAGTTTCTTGCGCACCACCTTGGGTTTTTCCTTACCGTATCCCTTGGGGGTGAGGCGGTCGGGGGCTATGCCATGTTCGATGAGGTAGTTCACCACGGATTCTGCACGGCGTTGCGAGAGACCGATATTGTAGGCCTGACTGCCATGGTAGTCGCAGTGGGCACTCAGTTCTATAGTCACGTTGGGGTTCTCGTTGAGCAACACCACCAGTTCGTTGAGCGACTGCACGGCCTCTGGACGGAGGATGGCCTTGTCGTAGTCGTAGAAGATATTGTCGATCATCACCGGCACGCTGATAGAAGCGAGGGCGAACTGCAGCACCGTTTCTTTCGACTCCGTGGTCTGCACCACCTGCAGTTCTTCCTTGTGGTTCAGGTAACCCCTGCAAGTGGCAAGGAACACATAGTCAACACCGGGGGTCAGCACGCGCTCGAAGGAGCCGTCGCTCTGCACGCTGAACTTCTCGTTGGTACCGTCGTTGCCTACCATGTAGACCTGTGCGGCAGGCAGTTCATAGCCGTCGCGCTCATATACCCAGCCTTTCACGGTCTGTATGATTTCGGGCTTTTCGAAACTGAAGATATGGTCCCAGCCGCGTCCGTCTCCTCTGTTGGAGCAGAAGAAGCCTCTGTTGTGGGGGCCTTCAAACGTCATGCCGAAGTCGTCGCCCTGTGAGTTGAGCGGATAGCCGGGATGCTCCAACTGCCACTTTCCGTTGTCTCCCACTGTGGCAATGAAGATGTCGAGGCCGCCCATTCCGGGATGGCCGTTGGATGAGAAATAGAGGTCGCCGTTGGGGCGGAAAGTGGGAAACTCCTCATCACCGGGGGTGTTGATGATAGGTCCGAGGTTCTCCACGCCTCCCAGACCATTGGAGGAGAGCCGTACGCGCCAGATGTCGAGACCGCCTTGTCCGCCGGGCATGTCGCTGGTGAAATAGAGCCATTCGCCATCGGGTGAGATGGCGGGGTGGGCGTAACTCGACAGCGTGTCGCGGGTGAGTTGCACGTCGGAGGGCTTGCTCCATGCGGCGTCCGAACGGCTCGACTTCATAATCTTGGCATAGCGTGGATATGACGGGTCGGAGGAACATTGCGTGAGGTACATCTCGCGCTGGTCGGGGGTGAAGGAGCATGCTCCCTCGTCGTACTCGCTGTTCAGTCCCGACTCCACGCGTTGTGGCTTGCTCCACTTGCCCTTGTCGTCTTTCTGCGAGAAGAAGATGTCGCCGTTCTTCGACCCCGTGATGCCGCTGAGTTCGTCGCCTTGTGCTTCGTTGCGCGTGGAGGTGAAGTAGAGGTATTCATGGTTCTCGCCGAGCAGCATGGGAGAGTAGTCGGCACGCCGAGAATTGAAAACCTCCATCTTCTTCACGGTATAGCGTGAGCCTTCTTCCTTGAGTCGGGGCGCATCGAGGGCTGCGGCGAGTCCGTCGCGGGCCATCTGGTTGTCGGGCATCGAGTCGAGGGCGATGCGGAACTGTTCGGCAGCCTCTTTGTAGTTGCCGTTTTTCATCAACTGCCGTGCGAAGGAGAGGTAGGTGTTGCCGTCGGCCTGCTTGTATCTGATGACATTGCGGTAGGCGGCTATCGCTTTCTGGGTGGAGTTGATTTTCTCGTAGCAGAAAGCCATCTTCTTGGCTATCTGACCTCTGCGGTCACGCATCTTGGCGGGAGTCTTCGAGTAGGCGGTCTTGTATTCGGTAGCAGCATCGTAATACTCACCCAAAGCGAGGTATTTCTCACCCCGCTTCAAGTTCTTGTCTGCTCCGCACGACGTGGCGAGCAGCACGGCAAGTATCAGTGCCGGTAGGTATCTGATGATTCGCATGATTATCCTAATAACGATTTCTGCGCGCTTTTATTGTGGTGATGGGTCAGAAAGGTACGCGATAGTCGCAGCCCTCTTTCCATCGGCTGCATCCATAGGCGGTCTTGCCCTTGAGCAGGTGGCCCTTGCCGCATTTCGGGCAGATGGTTCCTTCGAGTGTATCCGTGGCAGGAGTAGCCTTCTTCTGCACCCTGGGCTTGGCTGGAGTGGAGGCTGCCTTCGGTCGTGCAGACTTTTTCTTCTTCAGGTCTTCCTCGGTGAGGATGGTAATCTGTCGGTTGGTGGGGTCGGTGAGCACTTGTGTCACAATGTCGCGGATTTGTTGTTTCAGTTCTTCTACAAACTGTGCCGCATCGTATTTCTTGTGCTCGATGTCGCGGAGTTTCTTCTCCCAGATGCCGGTGAGTTCACAACTCTTCAGCAGTTCTTCGCGGATGGTGTCGATGAGTTCGATGCCGGTGGCGGTGGCGAGCAGGTTCTTGCGCTCCCTGCGGATATAATGGCGTTTGAAAAGTGTCTCTATGATGCCGGCGCGTGACGAGGGCCTGCCGATGCCATTCTCCTTCAGCGCGGCGCGCAACTCCTCGTCGTCGACGAATTTTCCGGCGGTCTCCATCGCGCGCAGTAAGGTGGCCTCGGTGTAGTATTTCGGTGGAGTGGTCCATTTCTCGGTCAGGGTGGGGGTGTGGGGTCCGCTTTCTCCTTTCACGAAATCTGGCAGTGTCTTTTCCTCGTCGTCCTTTTTGCCGTCTTCGGTATTCACCTCGGCATCCTTGGCGTAGATAAGGCGCCAGCCCGGTTCCTGTATCTGTTTTCCCGTGGTCTTGAACTCCACCTCGTCTACCTTTCCCATGACGGTGGTTGTGGTGAATTGGCAGTCGGGGTAGAACACGCTGATGAAGCGGCGGGCAACGAGGTTGTAGACATGCTGCTCCAGGTCGGTAAGGCCGGTGGCTGGCACGCCGGTAGGGATGATGGCGTGGTGGTCGGTAACCTTGGAGTTGTCGAACACCTTCTTGCTCTTACGGAGTGTAATACGTTGCGAGTTGTCATTCCCCAGTAGTGGGGCTGTCAGCGCTTCAAAGCCGCGGAGTCCTTTCAGGATGGCGGGACATTTGGGGTAGATGTCGTCGGTGAGATATTGCGTGTCGACACGGGGATAGGTGGTGAGTTTGCGCTCGTAGAGTGTCTGGATGATCTTCAGCGTGGTGTCGGCACTCAGACTGTATTTCTTGTTGCAGTCTACCTGCAGCGAGGTGAGGTCGTAGAGATGGGGCGGGGCCTCAGTGCCTTTTTTCTTTTGCACGTCGGTCACGGTGAAGGGCTTGTCCTGGATGAGGGCAAACGACTGCTCGCCTTCCTCGCGTGAGGTGAATTTTCCCTTCGTGGCAGTGAAGAGCGTGTCGCGGTAAAGGGTGGAGAGTACCCAGTAGGGTTCGGGCACGAAGTTGTCTATTTCCTTCTGGCGGTTGACAATGAGGGCGAGGGTAGGGGTCTGCACCCTGCCAATGGAGAGCACCTGCCGGTTCTGTCCGTATTTCAGGGTGTAGAGGCGAGTGGCATTCATGCCGAGAATCCAGTCGCCGATGGCACGGCAGAGACCGGCGCGGTAGAGGGGGTCGTAGTCTTGTTGGTCGTGCAGGGTCTGGAATCCCTCGCGGATGGCTTCATCGGTCATCGACGAAATCCAGAGACGTTTCACCGGGCAGGTGGCTTTCGCTTTCTGCATCACCCACCGCTGTATCAGTTCTCCCTCCTGGCCGGCATCACCGCAGTTGATGATGCCGTCGGCTTTTTGCATCAGTTGTTCTATCACGGCAAACTGTTTGCGGATGCCCTCGTCGTCGATGAGTTTGATGCCGAAGCGGGGTGGTATCATGGGGAGTGCCACCAGACTCCATCGCTTCCACTGCGGGGTGTAGTCATCGGGCTCTTTGAGGGTGCAGAGGTGGCCGAAGGTCCATGTCACTTGGTAACCATTGCCTTCCATGTATCCTTGACACGCCTTGTTGGCTCCGATGATGCGCGCGATGTCTTTCGCTACGCTGGGTTTCTCGGCTATGCAGACAATCATTGTTCAATTTCAATTTTCAAAGTTGCCATTAAGGGAGAACAACTTCACCGCTACGCGGTAATCTTCAATCTACAATTCTCAATCTTCAATCGGGCAAAGCCCGACTCTAATATCCCAATTCCAGGTCGGTGAGGATCACGATATGTCGCTTCGCTGGATGGGAGTTGCGCAGGAAGTGCACGTAGTTGCAGATACTTTGGGGCGACTTGCAGTTGTGGCACATCCCGTCTTGCTGACAAGGGGTGTCGATGTCGAAGCGGGCGGCATTGATGGGCGAGGCGATGCTGCGTGCGCGCTGCAGGGCGGCGTTCACGTCTTGTGCCACCTTGTTCAGACCCACTACGAAAATGACGCGTCGCGGTCCCCAGGTGATGGCTGCCACACGGTTGCCGTTGCCGTCGATGCTCACGATAATACCGTCTTCCGAAATGGCGTTGGCGCTGGCGAGGTAGAAGTCCACATCGAAGGCTTTCAGATAAATGGCGCGCTTGGCGTCCTCGCCGGTCACGTCGTCACGGTCGAAGATGTTGTAGTTGCCGGCCTTCAGGGCTTGGGTGAGTCCGGTGTCGCGGATGCTCATCGATCCTCCCCAACTGATGCTGCTGCCTTCAGGGATGATTTCCTTCACTTTGTCGATGATGTCGCTCGCGGTATGGCAGTAGTATGCCTCGAAGTGGCGACGTTCAAGGTTGGCAATCAGTTTCTCGGCCAACTTCTCATTTCTCTTTTCTTTAGGTGTCATAGGCAAAAAAAGATGAAAAACTTATTCCAATACTTTCGTTACATCGGCGATGCTTCTCGACTCTACGCTGCTGCTTCTTTCGCCTTTCACGTACACGTGGCCCGACTCATTGTCCACTGCTGTCACTACATATCCCGGGCGGTAAGTGTTGACCCATGTGGCCCAGACCTTGTCGCCCACCTTGATTTTCTCCTTGAAGGGGATGAGGCGCACGTCGGCCTTGTTGTAGGCTTCTATCTTGCTGCCGAAACCCAGAACCAGCACCTTGTCGCCCTCCACGTGGATGAGGGTTCCCTTCAGCCACTCGTTGTCTTTCTTGATGGCTACCTGTGCGCCGCTCTGCCACTGTCCGTCTTTGAGTATGGCGAACGAACCGGGTTTCAGAGGCTCTCCTTGCTTTTTCTCCTCGAGTTTGGGACTCTCGGGACTGTCGGGCCATCTCAGGTCAAGGTAGCATACCTTCGGTTCCTTCGAGTTGCTGTCGTCTACAACGATAGCCCGTTCCAGTCCACTTCCTGATTGCCACCAGGTAAGCACCACGTCGCCTTTCTTCGCCTTGGCGTTGGTGGGCAGGGGGATGATGAGGGCGTTGGGCATTTCCACCTCACCGTTATGCGTGCTAAGCACCGACTTCTCTGCACCCACCTCTTTCACAGTGGTGTCGTAGAAGATGAGCACAGCCTCGCGCAACGGCTTACCTTTTTCCACCGAACTGGGATAGTAGGTGTAGGGACTGAGTACGGTCTGTCCCACCTCCATCTTCAGTTTCACGCCTTGTGGGAAATCCCACGGCCAGGCGCCATTGTCACTGTCTTGGGCCATTATCGGTGTCATGACGGCGAGTGTCATAAGGCAAAGAATAGTTCTAACAGTTCTTATCATTTTCATTCCAGTTTTTTAAGTGATTATTCTGTCCTTTTCTGCGTCTTTTCACAAAACGCTCACAAAAATACACTAAATAGGTGAATAATCAGCCAAAACAACAAAAAAGTTTGATTCCATGTGAATAATTAGTCCAGCGGAATGCAAGGAAAGATGAGGTATGAAGACGGTAACTAACGACACAGCCTTGTAGGCATACTCACCTGCTTTGAAGTTGTATTGGTTTTTGTTGGTTCAATATTCAATTTTCAATCGGGCGAAGCCCGTCATTCTATCAGCCTTTTTTCTTTTAGTTGTCGGTGTAGTTCTGTTTCTCCATGATGTTTAGAAAGGAATTCCGGTTCCAACTCCAGCACCTTCCGCCACATCTTCACTGCCTCTTGTTCATCTCCCTTCATCAGCAGAATCTCGCCTTTGGAGTCGTAAAGATTGGCTTCCTCGGGCATAAGGGAAATGGCGCGGTCGATGGACTCGATGGCTTTATCATAGTCACCAGCCTTGGCATACTCATAGGCTTTGGCATTACAGCCCGTAGCGAGATAGGGAGCAGACACATTCGGATTAAGTAAATAAGCATTTTTAAAAAGAGTTAAAGCATCGTCAGTATTACCTTTGGATAATAATCTATATCCTTTACGATTTCGTAACTCTATAACTATATCTTTACATGATTCGTCTTGAATAAACAGCACTTCAAAATTGGCAAGAGCATCATTTAGCATCGATTCGTATATATCTAACATATCATTTCTTTCCTCGTATATGAACATGAGGCCGAGTTGTGTCCATGCGAGTTTGGCACGATATTTATCGGACGATTCGTTAAACAGTATTGTATAGTTCTCCAATGCTGTATTAAAAAATTGCTCTGAACGACTATTGTCTTTCATGCAAAAATACATATAGCCTAAGTTATACTGTATCAAGGAAAAAACTGTACGATAGACATTGGGATTCTGAACAAACAATATTGAATAATTTTCCAGTGATTGTAGATAGTATTTTTCAGCCTTAGAGTAGTTTCGAATGGCCATATATAAATTACCCAAATTGTTTTGTGTATCTGCCACATCTGCATAATATATGCTAGGATTTTTAGAAAGTAACATTGTTCGATTTTCCAAAGCCTTGAGGTAATATATTTCTGCTTTATTGTAATCTTTAAGGTTTTTATACAAAAGTCCTAAGTTGTACTGGATCTTTGCCAAATCAGCACAATAAATATCTGGGTTCATAGAGAACAGCAAGGTGAAGTTCTCAAGAGCCTTGAGATAGTGTTCCTCCGCTTTCGTATAGTTATGAAGGTCTGAATAATGCCCCCCCAAGTTGTTTTGAATATTGGCAAAATCTTCAAGGTAAACATCTGGGTTTTGATGAAACAATATAGTGTAATTCTCCAATGCCTTGAGGTAGTATTCTTCAGATTTGACATAATTATGTTTGTCATGGTACACCCGCCCTAAACCATGCAGAATGCCAGCAAAATCCTCGCGATGGGCTACAGGATTTTGGTTAAACAGCGGGATGCAGTTTTCTTGTGCTTTGAGGTAGTATTCTTCAGCCTTGGAGTAATCATGTGTTGTAACATATAAGTTTCCTAAACAAACAGAGGTCTTAGACAAGCAAATGCGGTAGACATCGGGATTCTGGTTAAACAGTTGGCCAAAACTCTTTAACGCCTGGAGATAATAATCCTCTGCCTTGGTATAATTATGGATGTCGGTATAAAAAACGCCCATATTAGATTTGAGCCTTGCCAAACCATCGTGGTAAACATCTGGGTCCTGGTTGAACAGCAGTGTGTAACTCTCCAAAGCCTTGAGGTAGTATTCCTCCGCCTTGACGTAATCATAAATGCGTGAGTATAAATTACCCAAATCATTTTGGGTTATGGCCAAGTTTGCCATGTCGGCATCGGGATTTTGGTCATACAGCAGAGTATGGTTTTCTAGTGCTTTGAGAAGGCATTTTTCTGCTTTAGTATATTCGTGCATATCCATGTATAGACTCCCCAAATTGTTCAGGATACCCGTTTGAAGGTATAGATTGTCATTACTGCTATTAAGACAAATGAGATAGTAATGCTCCGAATCTTCGAAATAATGTTGGTTATATGCAAATAATGCATACGCTTCTACCACTACCAAATTCGTAGTATCTGCCAACGCAGCGCGTTTCAGCAATTCTCCCGCCTTTCGATAGTTCTCCTCACCACCAGCAAGTTTCAGAGTGTTGACCTGTCGTTGCAGCATGGCAAAGAAGGCATCTGCGGCTTCCTGTTGCTTGGCTTTCTCGTCTTCGAGTTTGACGATGCCTTCATTGAGACGGCGGACGTTCTCCACGGCGGTGATGTACTTGCCTGCGGCGTTGAGGGAATTGTATGCCTCGGCAGCCTCGTCGAGGCGGCCGGCATGGGCGAGTTCGATGAACTGCTGCTCCTGTTCGGACAATTCGCTGAGGTCGATGCGGGCAAACTGGTCTATGTAGGCATCGAGGTTTCTCAGTTGGCTGTCGTAACGGTCTTCGAGTTCGTTGAGTTTGTCGTTGTATTCTTGTTCCTTCAGTTTGCCATCCTTCTTGAGTTTCTCCAGTTCAGCGAGTGTTTGCTCGTATTTTTGGTGGTAACTATCCACTGACGACTGTTTCAGATTGCTTTTCAGTTGTGTGAAGTACGCACTCTGTATCAGCACAATCTCGAACGGTTGTTGGTTGCGCGAGATGATCCACTGCTCCACGGCGGTCTTGTTCATCAGTTCAAACCCCGCCTTGGTGGCAGCACGGAAAGGCACACGGTCGCCCGGCTTCAGCGTGTGGAACGACAGTGTGAGCCGTCCGTCGCTGCCCGAAGCCGCAGAACCCGCATCGCGCACCTCCACCTGCACCCCCGCCAGCGGTGTCTTCTGCTGTTTCTGGTTATACTGCTTCACCACACAAGGCTGTGTCGCTTGCGCAAGGGCAGTGAGGGCGGTGGTGAGTATGAAGATAAGGGCAAGGAACGATTGTTTCATGCTGATAAACTATTATGGTGTAATTTAAACTTCAGTATGTTGAGTGAATGCAAAACATGAATGATGTAATAATCAAGCAAATGTACAAAAAATGCACTAAAGTAGTGCAATTGTTCGTAAAAAATAGCACTCGTTTAGTAAAATATATGTAGGAATTACTCAAATTGCTGGCTCATGGGTGCCGTGGAGTCTTTGACAACTGCTAATGCCAAGTACAAATTGTGCTGGATATATTGACAGTAAAATTTGTGTGAATAGGAAATAATTGTTATATTTGTAGCCTGTGCAGCGACCCACGACATTATTTGTGTCAGCAGGCCGTTTGTGTTCAACTATCCCTTTTACTCCAGGATAGTTGAGCGAATGTAATACTTGAATGATTAACAAACCAATACAATTTGGATATGAATAAGAATTATGTATTTGGTGCTTTTATGGCACTACTGTCACTGTCAAGTTGTTATAACGGAAACAGTAATGGGAATGCTACTTCCGCCAATCCGTCGTTCGACGACGTAATAACCTCGCGCAGAAGCGTTCGCAAATATGACGCGTCGAAGAAAATCTCGGAGGCAGAAGTGCGCGACTTGATAAAAGCAGTTCAGGATGCCCCCTCATGGGCTAACCAGCAGCCAACCAAGTATTATGTTGCCATCAGCCCTGAGAAGTTGGCTGCTGTGCAGGATATGGTGGGCGGTAACAAGGAACGCATAAAAGACGCTCCCGTTCTCATCGTCTCAACTTATGAACGTGGCAAGTCGGGCTTCTTCCAAGGCGAGCAGAGTAATGAGGTCGGTGATGGCTGGGGAGCCTACGACAATGGCTTGAGCAACTGCTATCTGATTTTGAAGGCCCGTGCCATGGGCTTCGATACACTTATCATGGGCATGCGCGATGCCGATAAGTTGAGAGAACTGTTTTCTATACCTGAAAACGAGACGGTCATGGCTGTTATCTCACTCGGCTACAGGGCAGAGGAGCCAAATCGTCCGGAGAGAAAAAACTTGGATGAAATTGTAAAAATCTTCTGATATGAAATGTAGAAAAAGCACTGTCCTCGTTATTGTTTTCCTGTTGTGCACTACCATCGCCAGGGCACAACAATATCAACAGGAGAACGACATTCCTTACACGGAGTCTACCGATGCCTACGCTAAGGAACGCTGCAAACTTGATGTGTATTATTCCAACGATTTGAAGGATGCCCCTGTGGTGGTATGGTTTCATGGTGGAGGCATAGAGGGTGGCAACAAGCACATCGACCCACAACTGAAGAACAGCGGACTCGTGGTGGTCGCAGCCAACTACCGCCTGCTGCCCAAGGCTCCCATCGATGACATTCTCGACGATGCTGCCGCTGCTGTTGCCTGGACCTACAAGAACATTGAGAAATATGGCGGAAGCAAGCGCAAAATCTTCGTGGCAGGACACTCTGCCGGAGGCTACCTGCTCGATATGATAGGATTAGACAAACACTGGCTCGCCAAGTATGGCGTAGATGCCGACTCGCTGGCAGCCCTCGTGCCTTTCAGCGGGCAGTGCATCACCCACTATAACGTCCGCAAGCAACAAGGCATACAACCACTGCAGGCCACCATCGACCAGTACGCTCCACTTACCTATGTCAGGGCTGATGCACCTCCTATCGTCATCATATCAGGCGACAGGGAACTGGAATTGTTCGGGCGCTATGAAGAACAGTCCTATTTCTGGCGCATGCTGAAACTCGTGGGGCATAAAGATGTGACGCTTTATGAGATGCAGGGCTACGACCACGGTGCCATGCCACAGCCTGCCTACAAGATTCTGAAAGACCATATCAAGCGTATTACCAGCAAGATGACTTCCGCTCTGCCACTGCCGGTGATAAAGACCGAGCAACAGGCTGAGTATCGTTTTGTCTGGCAACCAGAATACCTCAGGAATGGTGCCAAGATTGATGACGTGAATCCTGCCATTCTTCATTTGACGGGCAATAATGGATTCTATGACCTCACACCAGAGACGGGCGCACTCATCAAAGACCTGCGTGACTTCACCGTTTCCGTATGGTTCAAGGTCAGTTCAGAAAACCAACTCGATGGTTACGGCCACTTCCTCTTTGCCTTCTCCCAACTGGCAGAGAATAGTGCCCATGAAGGCCCATACATGGCCATGCGACTGAACGAGCAGCGCTTTGAAACATCTACTGGCGGCTATGAGCATGAGGAAATCATCATGCAGGGAGGTAAGCCCAAGCACGATAGATGGGTTCATGCCCTCTACCGCCAGCAGGGGCACAAGGGTGAGTTGTTCCTCGACGGTAAACTCATCGGGCGTAACGATAAGATGCCCATCCTCGCAGAGATTTTCCATGGTGCTCCTGCCAACTGCTGGATAGGCCGTGCTCCATTCCGTGGCGACAAGTATCTGACGCAAACGGAAGTAGCCGACTTGCGCATCTACAATTATGCGGTCAGCAATCAGGAAATAAACATGCTGAAGAAATCTGCTGTGATTGCACAGAAATAGTGCAAATTTTGCATAATATTGCACACTTATAGTAAATATACAGATGCACTGATTCTAATTATTGTCTTGTAGCCGTGGAGTCTTTATGAGGCAGTGTTTAAACCTCCTCAAAATTGTATATCTCAATCATGTCTTCGGGCAAGGTGGCTCTTGGCTCGATGCTGATGGGATAGATCTTCAGCGTGGCGTCTTGGTGGTTCTTCTGCGGATAGGCATGCTGCATTGCCCTTTTTCGCTCCTTCCTTACATAGTCGCTCTTTGCGGCATTCTCCGACCAGCATAGGATGAACAGGTCGGCAGAGTCGATGTATTGCATGATTTTCTCTTCGAACACATCACCCGCCCCCAGTTTGTGGCGATCGTAGAAATAGTCCACCCCTTGGGCCTTGTATGCCAGCGCGAAGTCCTTCACACGTGGGGCATCCTGATGGGCATAAGAAATAAATATCCGTTCGAACTTCCGCGATTTGATTTCGGCATTCAACTTCCGTGGGCGTTCCATGATAGTGGTTATGAATCGCATGTCTCCAATGAGGGCGCCATTGACATAGAGGTTGATTTCGCAACTCAGTTCGTCAATGCCGAGTGTTCTGGGAACAAGATAATCGAAACTGCATTTAGTGAATGAGCCTTGCCAGCGCACCGTTCTCTTCTTGTTGAGCAACAGCGTCTCGCCAAATACGTTCAGTTCGATGTCCACGGCATCGCCTCTTCGGAGTCTTGTCTGCAAGGGGATGTAGTCGCGTCGCTCCGCCTTTGGGTCAGACTTCATGGCTAACCTTTCCACTTTATGTTCCTCTTCTACAAGGTGTAAGAACACCTGTACGAGCATGTGTGATTTTGTTTTCACCTCAGAGGGGGCAAAAACAGAACCAAACACCTGGTCGTCTTCGGCTTTTTTGTTCTTCTTCCCGAAGAGTTTACTCCAAAAAGATGAATTGGAGGAGTTTGGGGGTGTTTTCTCAGTCTCGCATTTTGGTTGATAGGTCCTACAGGCATCTTCTCCCATGCTGTTTGGCCCAATGGCAGTGGAGGCAAAGTCGTTGATTCTATGACTGTTTTCTGGAATATATGTTTGGTCCTCTGTTTTTCCATTCGATACAAGGATTTCAGGAGTAATCGCCGTCGACTCAAAGTCAACGTCTTGTTCATCGTCATCAATTATTATATTATCGTCAATGTCAAAGCTGCCGTCATTATCGAAAATAGTTGTAGTATCCTCTAGGGATAACATTTCAGCATCTCCAACCATGTCGAATGAAATATCAGAAGATTCGTCATTCGTTTCTTTCGGGAAATCTTTTGTGGTAGTAGATAAACGGGATAGCCTTTCAGAAGTTCCTCCCCCAACCAAGAGATAGTCATCTTTAACCAATGCCAAACATCCTTTGATGGCTTGGGCTATCTCAGAAAGGCTTCCAAAACGATCTGTTGGCTCATATGCCAAGGCCTTCTTGACGACAGCCCCCATTTGCTGTTCAAAAGCACATGAAGGATTCTTCAGGAGTAGTGGTGGTGGAAGTGGTGCCCCATTTGTCCTTCTGCTCAGAGAGCCCTTTCCTGCTTCTCTCCATAATGGAGGGTACAGGTCGTTGAGCAGGAAGTATGCCAGCATTCCGACACCATATATGGCGGAGGTCTCGTCAAATTGCCCCTCTTTGTAGGTTTCGGGTGCCATATACCATGGGCTTCCCACACCGCCGAGATTTGACGGATTCTTTCTATCCATTTTTACGCAACTTCCGAAATCTCCAAGAACATACATTCCTTTGTCTGTTCGGTAAATGTTGTTTAAATGGATGTCACGATAGTAGATGCCGTGGTTTAGGCAATCTTGCAAACCTTCTGTCAGATCCAAGAGCAAATTGCAGAAATGGCGAGCCGATAATTGATAGTAATGACAACAGAGTAAGTCGGCAAGTGGGGTTGCCTGCTCGATGATTAGTCCATTGGGGTTATCCGTTGTGCCGCCGACGTGGATGACATGGGAAGAGTTGGAAACATTGCGAATCATCTCAAATTCGTGACGCATTAGTTTTCCCGATGGGTCATTTTTGTATTCCTTGACAACTTTCTGGGATTTGTCATTGGTATGCCATTGATAAACGGAAGCACTGCTTCCTGAGTCGCTGAGCAAGCATCCTTTTACGCCCTGTTGAATGGCTTCTATCGTTCGGTGAACTGCTATTTTGAGCGATTGTAGAGGCTTGTGGTCTATTGTGGAGGAGCAATAGGGAAGGGTGTCCTCCTCTTCAATGATTCTTGATTGCCTGACGGTATCTGTGTCACAGCAGAAATAGTTGTATACCAAGCCGTCAGACCCAAACGCCGGCTCAACTCCCGCTTTGATCAATAGGTCGTGTATTTCAGACACAGCGAAAGTGGGGTCAATATGATACCATACGCCATCTACCTTGACAACGAGCCAACAGTGACGACTCCCCTTCTCGGCGTTATGCAAAGTGCCGAAGACGAGTCTACTCTCTATACCCAACAATTTGAATAAGTATTGTGCCGCTTTGGCATAACCCGTGCAAACAGAGTTGCGCCAAACGAAGACACTATATATGGTTTGGTTATAGGCGGAATAGATATTGTATTTGCAGTACATGGCCACCCATTTGTAGACAACCATCACCTTTTCGGCTTGCGTTAGTTGGGATATGTCGTTGATGAGAAAATCATGTTCCACGACATTATCAATTTGTGCCTTCGTTTTTATGCTCTTTTCCTTACTGATGGTGTAGCGGAAACGGATGGTGTGGTCGTCTTCTGTATATCGCCATTGGTGTGAGAACCAGAAAATGTCGGGATTCTCGCGCATTATCTGACGGATGCTCTGATACACTTCATCTTGTGTCGTTCCGTCAGGCACAGTCATGTTTGCCTCATAATGGCGTATCGCCTCTTCTATTTGTTGATACAATGTTTTCATAAGAATCCGTTTTCTTACCATTTTTGCCCGTATGGCACTCCAAATGATGATTTGCTAATCATTTACGGTATGGTCCATTCCATACAAGGATAATGAAAAGAGCATATTTCCCCTTTAACTCCCCTTATTTCACCGGGAAATTGAACCATTTCTTGGGATATGGCTCGTTGTTCAAGGTGAAGTGCCACCATTCGTTGGCGTAGGGCTTGAAGCCGTGCTTCTTCATCACACGCTGAAGCAGAAGGCGGTTCTGCTGATGCGCCTTGGTCACTTCGCCACCATTGTATTTGCCGAGAAACATGGTGTGGGAGGCTTCGCCGAAATAGTCGAAATGGCTGCCCATATCTACCTCCTTGCCCGTGTCCTTATAGCAGATGGTCATGTCGATGGTGCTCCCCTTGCTGTGTCCCGACTTGGAGGCGATATAGCGCGGGAAGAGTGCGGGCTTCGACAGGGTGGGGTAGTAGTCGGCCTTGTTGCGCTGGTCGCTGGTCTTCGACCACCTCACGAAATGGTCGACTGCACTCTGCGGACGGTAGGCGTCGTATATCTTGATGACATACCCTAACTTCCGAAACTCATCCGCGGCGGCCTTCAGCGCCGTAGCGGCCTGGCGGGAGAGGATGACACGGTTGGCTTGGTAACCAGTGGCAGGCTCGCCCATGAAGTTGTTGTTGCCGGCATAGCGTAGGTCTTCTATCAGGTCGGGGATAAGGTTCTTCACATACACGAATCCATTGTAGGGTATCGTCTCTTTTGCTGCGGATGAGAGGACAAACAGCAACAATAGGGGAATGAGGGAAAACTTTTTGCGTATCATCACTTATTGTTTTTGTTTACAAAAATACAAAAAAACTGATGATTGCCAACCCTTGAGGAGATAGTTTTTCATTCGTTGGCCTGATTTTTGCTGTCATGGAATGAAAAAGTTGGTCATTTCGTAGAGAATACCGTTTTTTTCTGCTAAATTTGCACTCATCAATAAAAAGAGGTGAAAAGATGTAACATGTTGATTTGTAGATTGATATGTCGGTTTTCTCTCTTCTGCGTGCAGAATGGCAAGCAGTTTTCAATAAAACTATCCACGTGATAAAAGTGAAAATGAAATATTGGAGTTATGCTATTACGGTCGTCATTGCGGCTGCTTTTGTGGCTTGTGGCCCGTCGACGAAGGATATCAAGGAGAAGAACAAAGAGATACAGATTAAGGACTCCCTTGCCTTGAAGGTGGCCACCACGCCTACGCTCGATTGTCTGCCGGTGTTTATCGCCAAGGAGAAAGGTATTTTCGATACGTTGCAGGTTGATGTCAGTGTGAAAGAGATGAACGCTGCACTCGACTGCGAGGAGATGCTGAGGAAAAACGAAGTGGAGTTGGCCTTCAGCGACCTCATGCGAACCGAGCGACTGAAGCGGAAAGGCATTGCCTTGGAGTATGTCACAGCCACTAACGCCTATTGGCAGTTTATCCTCAACCACAAAGCCCGTCTTACCGATGGCAAGCAGTTGGGCGACAAGATGATAGCCATGGCACGATACTCTGCCACTGACTACCTCGCCACACTGGGCATCGACAGCATGAAACCCTCCAACTCCGTCTTCCGCGTTCAGGTGAACGATGTCATTGTGAGACTGATGATGCTCCTCAACAATGAGATGGATGCCGTGATGCTACCCGAGCCACAGGCCACCACTGCACGGCTGGACAAGCATCCCGTGGTGATGGACTCCCGCGACAAGGGCATCTGGCTTGGCGTGGTGGCAGCACGTCCCTCACGCATCGCCGACAACTTCAGGCAGCAGCAGGTGCGCCGTTTCGTCGAGGCCTATAATTCTGCCTGCGACTCCATCAGCCATTATGGCATGCAGCATTATGCTGGCATCATCAAGGCCTATTGCCACGTCGACGATGCTACGGTAAAAGCCCTTCCCAAGATTTCATTCCCCCATGTAGCCGCCCCACGGCAGCGTGATATCGACCGCACGCACAACGTGACGTGGCGCACCAATTGATTTCCACCCCCAAACCCTACGATATGGATGCAAAAGTCATCTACAACACACGACGCCTCATCAAGGCCGACCAATTAGGAAAAGCACTTGACGAGATGGAGAAACTCAAGGGCGACAGAACCTTCGCCCCGCTTTTCGAACGAATATCCAAGATACAGAACGACTACCGGCTGATGGTGGACTACTGGAAACAAGGGTATCCTGACCCACAGCGCAACCAACTCTATTCCTCGTTGTTGCGAAAACTCGACCGTCTGTCGCACGATGCCGCTCTTCTGTACCGACTTGCCAACGACGTCTCCATGTCGGGGGTGAAAGCGAGGGTGGAAGCCTTCGACAGTAGCCATGCTCATGTGAAGGCCATGCTCGAAGGGTTTGTGAGCGATGTGGCGTTGCTGGAGTTTGAAAATACTCCCGAGCAGCGCAAGAAAGCCATCTACCGCAAGCATCTCGAAGACATGTCGGCCCTCTTCGAATGTCTGTGTTTCTCCATGCAATGGCATGCCGACGATGCACAGTTCTACCAGCAACTCCTTCTCTCACCCACCATCGACAGTGGCGATGCTGCGCATCTAGTGAGTGCTATCTCGCTCGCCACGATGACGCACTTCGACATACACAAATACACCTTGCTTGGCGAGGTGTATCGACAGACTTCCGACGAACGGGTGAAGCAAAGGGCGCTGGTGGGATGGGCACTCACCTCGACAAGCCAATACCGGCTCTATCCCGAAATCAACGATGTGGTGACGCGGATGACCGACGACGAGGATGCGGCACGCCAACTGCTTGAGATGCAGATGCAGATGTATTTCTGCATGAACGCTGAGCGCGACCGTGAGGAGATACAGCGCAATATCATGCCCAACCTCATCAAGAACCAAGGCTTCGACGTCACCCGCATGGGCATCGTGGAGAAAGAAGACGATCCCATGGACGACATCCTGCACCCCGAGGCTGCCGACAAGGCCATGGAGGAACTGGAGGAGAGCATGCAGCGAATGATGAAGATGCAGCAGAGTGGCGCCGATATTTATTTCGGCGGGTTCTCCCAGATGAAACGCTATCCTTTCTTCTATAACCTCTCCAATTGGTTCGCACCGTTCTATGTGAACCACCCAGGCATAGAGTTCACGATGGATAAACTCAAGGGGGCGAAATTCCTGGAGAACCTTCTGCAGAACGGACCTTTCTGCGACAGCGACAAATACTCGTTTGCCTTGGCAATGGCAACCGTCATCGACCGGCTACCCGAAAACATGAAGTCGATGCTCGATAGTGAGGTGGCTTTCGGGCCCACAGCCTCGGAGGAAGAACTCCATTCCCCGTCGAACGTGAGGCTGACCTATCTGCAAGACCTTTACCGCTTCTTCAGGTTGTGCGACCGACGGAGTGGTTTCTACAATCCTTTTGGTGGCGCCGAGGGCATCAACGCGTTGTTCTTTGCCAATCCCGTCTTCTCGGCTACCCAACTGAGCCAGCAGGTGCTGCCCTTGGGGATTTTTCTGAACAAGCGGAAACAGTATGGCGCGCTCGGAAAACTGCTCGACACTTACTCCGTCCTTCACGATAATGTGAGATATCTCGTGCTGAGAGGGTCGCTCGAAGTGCATGAGGGTGAGTATGCCAAAGCCATGCGCTCGTTTGACAAGGCGTTGAAGATGGAACCCGACAATAAAAAGTCGTTGGCTGCCATGGCCCGTGCCGCTTTGCTTGCCGGTGACTACCAAAAGGCAGAGGAGGCGTATGGCAAACTGATGCTCATGGATGAGGCAAACGCCAGTTATTCGCTCAACTTTGCCATCGCGCTCATCCATGGCCAAAAGGTGGATGAGGCCGTGAAAATTCTCTACCGACTCAATTACGACAATCCCGATGATGCCAATGTGCTGCGGGCATTGGCGTGGGCACTCCTCACCAACAGGAAGGTTGAGCAGGCCGAGAAAGAGTATGCCAAGTTGCTGGCCTTGCCACACCATGTGGCAGAGGATGACCTCAATGCCGGGTATTGTCAGTGGTTCCTGGGGAGAATAGAGGCGGCTGCCAACCTTTTCAGGAAATTCCTGCAACAGGCTGGAACCGACAGCAAGGCTGATATCTCACAAGAGTTCGAGAACGACCGCCATATCCTGTTGGCCAACGGCATTTCCTCTTACGAGGCTCATATGATGGAAGAAATGCTGCTAAATTGAAAAATAATCCTCTTTTTCGTGCAAGATTTTCAATATTGTGTGTTTATTTTAAAAATGTACATGTTTTTATAGGAAAAGGAAGATTGCTGAGAACAGAAAAACGTCTGTTTCTCCATCTTCAATCTCAGATGAAAAAGACAAGTTACAAGATTCTACTCATTGCCGCAGTTTTGGGGGCGATGGCACCGGGGATGACCTCATGCTCGGCCGACGATGACAACGCTAATTTGGAGATGATGTCTCCCATGGCATTGACCCGTTTTGAAGGACAGTGGATTATCGACGGACAGTTGATAGGAAGTGGAATGGTGAGTATCGACTCTACACAAGTGCTGATGAGGGTTCCCATGGCAGAAATGGCTTCTGCCTTGATGGCGAATCTCAACAATTACAGCACAAACGCCACTGTCCAAGTAGGGGATTCCCCACTGCGAATGAAGGCCAAATACGTAGGGGTGTCGCATACATCCAGATACTACGATCTGCCTGCTGCTCAAATGACATTCGAGATGACTGTCGACCATGTGGCCTACAACGTAAAACTGCAAACCGTCAACACGGGGTCTGTGGCACTGCTGCAAGAGGAGAAACATAGTTTGTCGGTAGTCGTGAAGATTGTGGAGACTTCGCTCGAAAAAAGAGAAAATGGTCAGGTAGTGGCGGTTTCTAAAGAAGACCACACACTGATCTTCGAGTCGGATATTTAATCAATCATTCACGTGGAGAAGGAGCAAGGCATCATCCAGGGCATAGCAGACGGTGACCGTAAGGCCATGCGTTTATTCTATGAGCAGTTGGCAGGCTATGCCATGGCTGTGGCGATTCGCTACCTCCCGCATGTCGAGGATGCCAAGGATGTGGTGCACGACAGTTTCATCAAGGCGTTCTCTCATATCCACGACTTCAACTACCGGGGCGATGGCTCACTGAGGGCATGGATGACGAAAATCGTTACCAACGAAGCCATCAACGCACTGAGGAAGACTTCAAGACTCACTTTCGTGAGCGACATTCCCGACGAACCCGACGATGACCCACCCGATGTGGAGACGGTGCCGCCAGAGGAGATAACACGGATGATTGGTTTGTTGCCCCCTGGCTACCGCGCGGTCTTCAATCTCTTCGTCTTCGAGCAGAAAAGCCATAAGCAGATAGCGGCAATGCTTGGAATAAAAGAGAACTCGTCGGCCTCTCAATACTTAAGAGCAAAGTCAATGCTCAAGAAACTGATTAATGAATATCAACAAACAAGACATGACAAAGCAAGACTGGACCAAAAACCTGAAGTCGAAACTGTCCGACTATCAGGCACCCGTACCTGAAGGGCTATGGGATGATATCGAGGCTTCGCTTCCTCAGGCAAGTCCTGAGCGTCGTGTCTCGATGATACCTTGGCGTAAATGGTCGGTGGCTGCTGCCATAGCACTTGCCTTGTTGGGCGGAGGTACCTACCTGTGGCAGCGATATGGGATGGGCAATCCTGAGACTTTGGCCTCTGCCGACAAACCTGGATATACTGCTGAGGTAGTAGACAACAGTGACCGGACAGTGGTTGCCGAAGGCATGCCGGAGGTGGAGAATGACGTCGTAGTACAAGATGACACTCGTATGTCTTCCACACCGACGCCAACTGCCAGCAGGGTAAATCCATCCAGTGGCGTGTCGCGTCCTGTCGTCACCCAACAGCCTGCCTCACCGGTGTCCTCCTCATCGCAAGATGCTCCCTCGCTGGTTGCCCAGGCGGATGTAAAAACAGAGACTGGCAGTCAACCTGAAACTGGCACTCAACCTGAAACTGACAGTCAGACCGAGGCAGGACATCAGATCGAGGTGGGTGTTACCACGCCAACGCCACAACCTCAGCAAGGCAATGTGGGCTATCTGCCGACAACTTGGGAAATGCCTGTTGGTTCGGCGAGAAAAGGAAACACACCTTTCACTTTCGGACTCTTTGCTTCTAACGACGCCCTCTCTTTCTCTGGCTCCGAGCCTGTAATCGATTATGCCATGGCCAATATTGGCATGTTTGAACTCGGCGATGCCAACAGCATGTCGTACTTACGCCTGCCAGGCTATGAGGAGAAGACGCGCCATCATCGTCCCATATCAATGGGCCTCAGCGCACAGTTTGGACTGGCAAAACGCCTCGCCCTCACCACAGGAGTGGTTTACAGCAACCTCAGGTCAGACTATATATACGAAATGGGAGGTACCACGCTGGAGCGCAACCAAGTGCTCCATTATGTGGGCGTGCCAGTAGAAGTGGTGTATACGGTATGGAGCAAGTATGGCCTTTCTGCGTATGCCACTGCCGGCGCGCAGGCCGACTTCTGCGTGAAAGCCACACTAAAGAGTGAGGGCGTGAAGAAAAGCATCGACAAAGATCGCGTGCAGTTCTCCACTCTTGTTGGTGTGGGCGTGCAATACAACTTCATACCATCGGTGGGTGTTTATGTAGAGCCTACGCTGAAATACTATTTCGACAACGGAAGTGATGTGGAGAACGCCTTCAAGGACCGTCCCACCAACATCGGATTCCAATTCGGATTAAGATATAATATCGACAAGTAATACCAACTATACTACCAAAACCTAAGACCTAACTTCATAGACAAGTGCTATTGTCAAAACCTAAGACCTAACTTTATAGACAAGCACTACTATCAAAACCGATTACCTATCAACGAAGCAGGCAAGCCGAGAGGCTTGCCTGCAATCTTTTATCATGAGTTGTAGCGGTTATGAGTTCATCGTCAGCAAGAACTCCTCGTTGTTGCGTGTGTGGAGCATCCGGTCGTGGATGGTATTCATTGCCTCTACGGGGTTCATGTCGGAGATGTGCTTGCGCAGAATCCACATGCGGTCGAGGGTTGTCTTGTCCTGGAGCAGGTCGTCGCGGCGTGTGCTCGATGCCACAAGGTTCACTGATGGGAATATGCGTTTGTTCGACAACGAGCGGTCGAGTTGCAACTCCATGTTGCCGGTGCCCTTGAACTCCTCGAAGATCACCTCGTCCATCTTCGAACCGGTGTCTATCAGTGCGGTGGCGACAATGGTCAACGAACCTCCTCCTTCTATGTTGCGTGCTGCACCGAAGAACCGCTTGGGCTTCTGCAGGGCATTGGCATCCACACCACCGGTTAGCACCTTTCCACTGGCCGGCGACACCGTGTTGTAGGCACGTGCCAATCGGGTGATGCTGTCGAGGAATATCACCACATCGTGACCGCATTCCACCATGCGCTTGGCTTTCTCAAGCACGATGCCGGCAATTTTCACATGTCGCTCTGCAGGCTCGTCGAAGGTCGATGCGATGACCTCGGCGTTTACCGTGCGGGCCATGTCGGTCACCTCTTCTGGGCGTTCGTCGATGAGCAGCATCATCAGGTAGGCCTCGGGATGATTGGCGGCGATGGCGTTGGCAATATCTTTCATCAAGATGGTCTTACCTGTTTTGGGCTGAGCCACGATGAGTGCACGCTGGCCTTTGCCGATGGGCGAGAAGAGGTCTACTACGCGTGTGGAGAGGTTGGTGGTGGCTGGGTCGCCACAAAGGTCATACTTCTCTTCGGGGAAGAGTGGGGTGAGATGCTCGAAAGGTATCCTGTCGCGTATCTCAGCCGGCTTGCGCCCATTAATCTTGTCGATGCTGGTAAGGGGGAAATACTTCTCTCCGTCGTGGGGCGGACGAACGTGGCATTCCACCACATCGCCGGTTTTCAGTCCATATTGCTTGATTTGAACGGTCGAGACATACACGTCGTCGGGCGAGGAGAGGTAGTTGTAGTCGCTTGAGCGAAGGAAACCATATCCGTCGGGCATGATTTCGAGCACACCGTTGCCCACAATGAGGTTGTCGAAATTGTAAGTGGCACTCTGCTGACTCTCCTTTTGTGGGGTAAAGCCCACATTGGCCTGCTGGGCCATTGGCGTGGTGGGGTTGTCGAACATGTCGTAGTTGGGGATGGCAGCATGGTCTTCTATGGGCAGGTCGACTACGGGGATGAAGTCGGTGCCGTCACCTGGGTCGCCTTCCCAAATGCCGTTCATCAGGGCTTGGGCCTTTTCTTCCTGGGCTTCGTTGTGCGCGTTGACCTTGGCTTGCAACTGTGCCAGGAGGTCCGACATGTTTTCATTGGATTCCTGGGGTTCGGTCTCTTCATTGGTAGCCACTTCTTCCTCTTCTACTATTGGAGCACTGTCGGTAACAGTTGTCTCAGGAGTGTCGGCTTCTTGTTTGGCTGCCTCCTCGGCGGCTTGCCTTGCCTCCTCCTCGGCTGCTGCGGCAGCGGCAGCAAGGGCTTCCTTCTCGGCTTTCGACTTCCTGCCGCGTTTTTTCGGAGCAGGCTCCACTTCTGCCTGTGGCTCAGGGGCCTTTGCCGGCTCTGCTTCGGGGAACATCTCGTCTTTGAACAGAGGCAGGGGCTCTGCGCTTACCTTGTTCTTCTTGATGTCGAAATTCTCACCGTCTTTTCCGTTCACGCTATACACATGGTCGGTGTCTTTTTTCGTTATCCTTGTGCGCTTGCGTTTTACGGGGGCGGGATTCTCGGCTTGGGCGTCGAGAATGGCATATGCGATATTCTCCTGGGTGTCGTCGGGTTGGCATTTAGCGCCAAGTTGTTTGGCGATATCCACCAATTCGGAGATATCTTTCGATAATAAATCGTCTTTGCTGTACATAAAAAATGATGTTGTTGATTTGTAAAACGGACTTTCGATGCAAAATTACACTTTTTTAAACGATTATCCAAAAATCAAAAGAAAAAAATGAGGGGAGAATGAAAAAAAACAAGGAAAGGAAGGGAAAGGGAAAAAGAAGTCGTAGAGGGAGGACTCTTTTGGAATAAAAATCTCACGAATCTACCTGATAACTCAAAAGTAATTCGGCAGATTCGTGAGTTTCAATTTTGGAAATAATCCAGAGCAGGGTTATTGTTTCTTGATGGCATCGGCGATGATATCCGCCATTCGCCTTACACCCTTGTCGTTGGGATGGATGCCGTCGTCTTGCACCTTGTCGCTGTCATTGGCAAATAGGGTGTGCAGGTCGATGATCTCCAATCCGTATTCTTGGGCCACTTCTTGCTGAATGGGGATAATCTCGTTGGCGATGACATCTTCATTGATGTTCCACGACGACTTGAATGCAGGAATAGGTGTGCAGAGATAGATTTTGGGGCGTGTGGGGAGTGCCTGCCGCGCCTTCTTGCCTTTCTTCTTGGAGGGCGTAGCCAGTTGTGGACAGAGCGAGGTAAGCATTTGCTGCAGGTCTTTCTTGAATTCAGCCTTATACTGCCAGTTCTGGGGCTTGGAGTCGTTGGTTCCGAGTTTGATGACGACGATGTCAGGGTCGAAAGCCAGTGCGTCGCGCCATGCTGTCTCATTCATGTAAGGCATGTCGCCCTTGTTGAGCAGCGTACGTCCGCTCACACCGAAATTCTTTACCCAATAGTCGTTGCCCAACTTTTGTTGCAACAATGCCGGGTATCCATGTTGGTCTGCCATGTCGATGCCATGACCGTCGGTGATGCTGTTGCCGATGCAGGCCACACGCAGGGCGTCGGCCTTGGGGGCCTTGCGGTTGTTGAGCCAATTGCCGAGGTCGCTGAGCATCTGGTTGTGGTATTTGAACCAGGGGCCACATCCAAAACCATGGTCACCGGTGGGATAGATATACATCGCACACTCGTTGCCCGCATTGCGCATGGCAGAGTAGTATGCCACTCCGTTGGTCACGGGGGGCACCAGACGGTCGTCGCTGGCCATGATGATAATGGCGGGTGGCGTGAGATGGCGCTTCACGGCGTTCTGAGTAGAGTATTTCTTCACCAAAGCGGGGTCTTTGTGCCCTTCTTCTCCAAGGAAGTTGATGCAGGAATATTTGTGTGATACCCTTTCGTCCATGGAGATGACGGGATAGAACAGGATGGTGAAGTCGGGGCGCACGTCGAAGTCGGAGAGGGTAGAGATGACCGATGACAGATGACCGCCAGCCGAGAAGCCCATGATGCCCACATCATGTGGATGAATGTGCCATATAGCGGCAGAGTCGCGCACGATACGTATACCTTTCTCCACGTCGCTGATGGGGATGGAGCGGTCGCCGTTGGGCAGGCGGTAGTTCACCACGAAGTAGGCAATACCCTGTTGGTTGAGCCAATCCGACCACTGTGTTCCTTCGTGTGTGTTCGACAGCACGGAATAGCCACCACCGGGCACGCCTACGATGGCTTTCCCAGACGGGTTGGCTGGAAGGAAAACCACCATCTGCGCGGCACCATCATCGGTGAGGTTGATGGTAAACTTCCTCGCGGTCTGTGCCTCGGCGGCTATGGCGAGCAGCAAGAGGCTGAAAAACAGTATTCTTCTCATTATAGTATTCTTTCTTGAGTTCAAGGCCTATATTTACTATAGTCCCTATAGTTACTATAGTTACTATAGAAAAAACTTGAATTACTTAAAGAGCAGTTGTGCAAACTGATAGAGGCTCCGGCGCCATGTCTGCCACTCATGGGCAGTCTCAGGCGATACATAGGAGTAGGCATTGATGCCCAAGCCCTTCAGGTCTTCGGCAGCCTTCTCAACACCCATGTGCTGTACACCTCCCATGTTCTCTTTTCCTCCGCTGCTCATGAACAACACTTTGTTGGTCTTCTTGAAATCGGTAGCGTCTTGCAGTTCCTCTACATTGAACGTACCGCCGCTGAACATGCCCACATAGGCGAATGTCTTGGGGTTGGCCAAAGTAATCATGTGGGTCTGCATTCCTCCCATCGACAGACCTGCCATGGCACGATGGTCAGCATCGGCTATCACGCGGTAGTTCTTCTCCACCATGGGGATGATATCCTTCAGGAGCACTTCCTGGAATCCGTTGAAACCTCCAAAGCCACGGCGTGGACCGCCGGGTCTGCCACCTTGGGGACCGCCGGGACGACCACCGGGGCGCATGCCTTGTGGACGAGCGCCACCCTGACCTTGTGGACGTGGGCCCATGCCGGGGAAGCCTCCGAAATCTTGTGCCTGTGTGGTGTCGGGATGTGCGGGTATGGCGTTGAGTCCATTGTCCATCACGATGATGAAAGGCACGGCCTTGCCTTGGGCGATAAGATTGTCCATGATGATACCGGTCTTGCCTTGTGCCGACCAGCCTGTCTCGTTTTCACCCATGCCATGCTGCAGGTAGAGCACGGGGAATTTTTTCGTGGGGTTCTCACGGTAAGCAGCGGGCAGGTAGATGTAGCAGTGGCGCATTTTCTCTGTCACAGTAGAGTAGTAGTACACCTCGCTCACCGAACCTTGGGGCACGTTCTTTACGGTGTAAAAGTCCTCATCGGCTGCTGGCACATCGATGCCGCTTCCCCATCTGCTGGCACCATAGTAGTATCTGCTGCCCGGGTCGGGAACGGAAGCACCGTCGATGTTGAGTTGGTAATAGTGGAATCCTTCGTCTTGTGGGGCCGACTCACCGGTCCATACTCCCTCGGCATCTTTCACCAAGTCGTATTTCACACCTCCGATGTCGAGTTTCACGCTTTTGGCATCGGGAGCGGAAATTCTAGCGCGTACCATACGTTGTGAATTGACCATGGGATACTCCTGACCCTCTTGGTTGGTGCTGGCAGGCTTGAAATCTTCCACCACTTGAGCACTGCACACCACTGCCGCAAAAGCAGTCATCATAAGAAACACACGTTTCATAGGCAAAAAAGAATGATTTAAAAAAATAATAAGTTGTTGAAATCTAAATTATAGTCATTTAGACGAAAAACATTGAAAAAAGTATAAAAAGTGCCCGTTTTGTTTGTAAAGATTAACAATTAGAACAAGGTCATTCTCATAAAAAGGATAATTCAGACAATTACCTTCCTTTGGTCGGTGGGTCGGCGGCATATCTCGAGATAAAAAGAAAAAACGGGATAGAAGAAATACCTACACCATTTCGCTCAGTTCCAGCCACCGCATGCTTTTCTCGTCGAGTTCGTTTTTGAGTTGCGGCAACCTCTTGCTCATGGCAGTGATTTCCTCGATGTCTATGGTACCACCACAGAGGGCAGACTCGATATGCTTCTGCTCTTCTTCCAAGGCGGCAATCTCTTTCTCTAGGTTGGCAAACTCCATCTTCTCTTTATACGTCATCTTCCGCTTGTCGGCATTGCGGTAGTCGCGGCGTTGTTGTTTGGCCACTTTCTCTGTCTGCTGTGCCTCTTCCTTGCCTTTCAGTCCAAGCCACTCACGGAATTGTGTGTAGTTGCCGGGGAAATCCTTAATCACGCCGTCGCCCTTGAATACCAGCAGGTGGTCTACCACCTTGTCCATGAAATAGCGGTCGTGGCTCACCACAATCACGCATCCCGGGAAATCGGTCAGGTATTCTTCGAGTATCTGCAGGGTTTGTATGTCGAGGTCGTTGGTGGGCTCGTCGAGCACCAGGAAGTTGGGGTTCCGCATGAGTACCGTACAGAGATACAGTTTGCGCCGCTCGCCGCCACTCAACTTGTAGACATAGTTGTATTGCTGTTCGGGAGTGAACTGGAAATGCTGAAGGAATTGTGAGGCGGTGAAATGGCGGCCACGTCCAAGGTCGATGTAGTCGGCGATATCGCGCACCACGTCGATGACCCTTTGCTGATCATTAAATTTCAAGCCTTCTTGCGAGAAATAGCCGAAACGCACGGTGTCGCCGATGTCGAACCGTCCGGCATCTACGGGTTCCATGCCCAGCAGCAGTTTGATGAACGTCGATTTTCCCGTCCCGTTGTTGCCCACGATGCCCATCTTCTCGAAACGTGCGAAGTTGTAGTAGAAGTCGCGAAGGATAACAGTGTTGCCATAAGCCTTAGAGACATATTGGCATTCGAAAATCTTGCTCCCTATATATACATTGCTTGATTTCAGGCGCATCTGCCGCTCTTCAATTCTTCGTTTGGCACGCTGCTCCAATTCGTAGAAGGCATCCTCGCGGTATTTGGCCTTGTGCCCCCGTGCCTGTGGCTGCCGGCGCATCCATTCCAGTTCACGACGGTAGAGGTTCACCGCCCTGGCTGTCTCGGCGCGTGCCACTTCGAGCCGGTGCTCCCGTTTCTCGAGGTAATAGGCGAAATTGCCTTTGTATGAATAGATGGTGTGGTCGTCGAGTTCCAGAATTTGGTCACAGATACGGTCGAGGAAGAAACGGTCGTGCGTAACCATCAACAGGGTCTTGTTGCCATGCGAGAGATAACTTTCCAGCCATTCTATCATGTCAAGGTCGAGATGGTTGGTTGGCTCGTCGAGTATCAGCATGTCGGGGTCGGTGAGCAATACGTTGGCAAGGGCTACGCGTTTCTGTTGACCACCGCTCAATTGTCCCATGGGCTGTGTGAGGTCTTGTATCTTGAGTTGGGTGAGCACTTGTTTCGCGCGCAGCACTTTCTCGTCGTCACCGTGGTGGTTGAAGCAAGCGTCGAGCACACTCTCCTCAGGGTCAAACCGCGGTGACTGCTCGAGATACCCCACTTTCAGGTCACGCCTGAAGATGATTTCGCCACTGTCGTATCCTTCATGACCCGTGATAATCGACAGCAGCGTGGATTTCCCCATGCCGTTCTTCGCTATCAGACCAATACGCTGACCCTCGCTCACCGAAAACGAGATGTTCTCGAAGAGTGTCAGTGCGCCAAAGGTCTTTGTCAGGTTCTGAACGTCGAGGTAGGGAATCATGGTGGGGTTTTAACCTTGTTTAATCTGCTTGTTGATGCTGTCGATGTAGTTGAGTACCTCGTCGCGGCCTGTTTTCTTTTCACTGCTGGTTACGAAATAGGGGGGCAATTCCTCCCACACATCCCGCAAGGAGTCCATATAATTCTGCACGTTCTCCTTCGCTTTCTGGTTGGAGAGTTTGTCGGCTTTGGTGAAAATCAGTGAGAAGGGAATACTGCTCTCGCCCAGCCAGTCGATGAAGTCGCGGTCGATTTTCTGTGGGTCATGACGTATGTCGATGAGCACGAAAACATTGGCAAGTTGTTGCCGCATCAGCAGGTAGGAGTTGATCATGTTCTCAATTTTCTGCTGTATGGTCTTCGACCGTTTGGCGAAACCATATCCGGGCAGGTCTACAAGATACCATTCCTTGTTGATGAGGAAATGGTTGATGAGAAGCGTCTTGCCCGGAGTCGCTGAAGTCTTGGCAAGGCCTTTATGGTTGCAGAGCATGTTGATGAGACTCGACTTGCCTACGTTTGAACGGCCGATGAAGGCATATTCAGGAAGGAAATCTTTGGGGCAACTCTCTATCGTTGGGCTGCTCAGGGTGAATACAGATGTCTTGATGTCCATAACGAAAAATTTGTCGGCAAAAATACGAAAAAAAAATGAGAGTTCCGCCAATTTTCATTAACTTTGCACGGCTTGTGGCCATATTGCCTTCAAAGACATACACCACACTCAGATTGAATATACTCTTTTACACACCTTTATAACGAAACACCTAAGATAATATGCCCGACAATAATACCTCCAACAATTCGGCACGTCGCAGACAGCGTGCCACTACACCTATTGACACCGGATTAGGTCATATGCCGCCACAGTCGGTGGAGACCGAACGCACCGTACTTGGCGCGCTCATGATCGACAAGGACGCATTCACTGTCGTCAGCGAAATCCTCCGTCCTGAGACATTCTACGAGCCTCGCAACCAGAAGGTATTTGCCGCCATACAGACGCTGAGTGTCAATGAGCGTCCGGTCGACCTCGTCACCGTCACCGAACAACTCAAGCGCGACGGCACCCTCGAGGATGTAGGCGGACAGATGTATATCTACGAACTCACTGCCAATGTGGCGTCTTCGGCACACGTGGAGTATCACGCACGCATCCTTGCCCAGAAATTCCTTGCACGCCAACTCATCCACTTCGCCAGCGATATAGAGACGAAGTCTTTCGATGAGTCAAACGACATTGAGGTGGTGATGCAGGAAGCCGAAGGCCAACTCTTCGAACTCTCGCAGAAAAACATGCGGCAGGACTATACCCAAATAGACCCTGTGGTGAAACAGGCGGTGGCCATCATGCAGAAGGCGGCGTCAAACACGGGTGGTCTGACGGGTGTCCCCAGCGGGTTTACCAAACTCGATGACATCACGTCGGGCTGGCAGAAGAGCGACCTCATCATCATTGCCGGCCGCCCTGCCATGGGAAAAACCTCGTTTGCACTTTCCATCGCGAAGAACGTGGCTGTCGACCAGCGCATCCCTGTCGCCTTCTTCTCGCTCGAGATGAACAATGTGCAGTTGGTCAACCGTCTCATCTCCAACACCTGTGAGATAGAGGGAAAGAAGGTGATGACCGGCCAACTCAGCGATGCCGACTGGGACCGTTTCGACCGCAATATCCGAAAACTGGAGGGAGCACCGCTCTATGTAGACGAGACCCCGGGCCTCTCCATCTTCGAACTCCGCACGAAAGCCCGTCGTCTGGCACGTGAGAAGAAGGTGGAACTCATCATGATCGACTACCTGCAACTCATGAATGCCAATGGCATGCGCTTCGGCAACCGTCAGGAGGAGGTGTCGAACATCAGCCGCTCGCTGAAGCAATTGGCCAAGGAACTCGATATCCCTATCATGGCACTTTCGCAACTTAACCGTTCGGTGGAGCAGCGTGGCGATGCCGAAGGGGGAAAAAGACCTCAGTTGAGCGACCTCCGTGAATCGGGAGCCATCGAGCAGGATGCCGATATGGTGCTCTTCGTTCACCGACCGGAGTACTACCACATCCTTCACGACGAACAGGGCAACGACCTCCGAGGCATGGCTCAGATTATCATTGCCAAGCACAGAAAAGGTGCTGTGGGCGACGTGCTTCTCAACTTCCGTGGCGAGTTTACGCGTTTTGCCAATCCAGAAGACACTTACGTGCCACCCACCCAGGGAGGCGAAATCATGGGCTCGCGCATCAACGGTGGATACGACGATCCCCTGGGTCCGCCGCCACCTCCAGAAGCACCATTCTAGAGCCTCTCCCACATCTGGTTTTTCTAGAATACCTTCACTCTTAGAATAATAACGTCATGAAGAATCTCTTTTTATCATTCATTGCCGCCTGCTTCACACTGTTGGCATGTGCTCAGGCTCCGTCGATTTCCATCCTCGGCGACTCCTATTCCACTTTCGAGGGGTATGTCACTCCTTCAACCAACGAGATGTGGTATTATGAGGAACCGGGAAACCGCACCGATGTCGATGATGTCACCCAGACTTGGTGGTGGCAGGTGGCCGACCAGGGCGGTTACCGCCTCTGCGTCAACAACTCCTATAGTGGCAGTACCATCGGTTACCGCGGTTACGATGGCAACGATTATTCCGACCGTTCTTTTCTTACCCGAATGGACCATCTCGGCAATCCCGACATCATCCTCATCTTCGGTGCCACCAATGACAGTTGGGCTGGCGAGGAGGTAGGACAATATAAGTATGGTGGATGGCAGAAGGGCGACTTCTATACTTTCCGCCCGGCAATGGCTTTCCTGCTCGATCACATGAAAAAACGTTATCCCCATGTGAAAATCTATTTCCTTCTCAATTCCGAACTCAGAGACGACATCAATGAGTCATGCCATACTATCTGTGACCATTATGGCATACCTTGCATCACGCTCCACGATATCCATAAGATAAACGGACATCCGTCGGTAGAGGGAATGAAGGCCATTGCCCGTCAGGTGCTCGATGTGATAAAACAATGAAATAATGATAAAAAGTTATAAATCGTCACGTTTTCTTGCAGAAAAGTGACGATTTGTTTGTCTGTATGAGAATGATTCATTACTTTTGCACCCAGTTTAATGCTTTCTGCTGTTGGCTCATCCCTGACCGGCGGATGCATGTTATAATAATAAGGTATGACGAATCTTGGTTTGATTATCAGCATTATTAGCCTTCGACTGCACGATGCAGCCGGAAGTGGTAGGGTGTGCTGATGATTGCATGATACAATCCAATACGGCCTTTCTCACTTCCAGGAGTGCGAAAGGCTTTTTTGTTGTACCAAAAAAAGGCAAATACTTGAATTATTAATTTTTCATTTGATGAACGACAGACTGTTTTTTTTCGACACAACTCTCCGTGATGGTGAACAGGTGCCTGGGTGCCAACTCAACACCGTGGAGAAAATCCAAGTGGCACGCCAACTGGAACTGTTGGGTGTAGATGTGATAGAGGCAGGGTTCCCCATATCAAGCCCTGGCGACTTCAACTCCGTGATTGAGATATCAAAGGCCGTCACGTGGCCTGTCATCTGTGCGCTCACAAGAGCGGTAGAGAAGGATATCGACGTGGCGGTGGAGTCGCTGAAGTATGCCAAGCACAAGCGCATCCATACGGGTATAGGAACGAGCGACATGCATATCAAGTACAAGTTCAACTCCAACCGTGAGGAGATTATCCAACGGGCGGTTGCCGCAGTGAGGTATGCCAAGAAGTTTGTCGAAGACGTGGAGTTCTATGCCGAGGATGCAGGACGCACCGACAATGAGTATCTTGCACGGGTGGTGGAGGCTGTCATCAAGGCGGGTGCCACTGTAGTCAACATCCCCGACACTACGGGCTACTGTCTTCCGCAGGAGTATGGCGAGAAAATCAAGTATCTCTTCGAACACGTCGACGGTATCGACAAGGCCATTGTCTCCACACACTGTCACAATGACCTGGGGTTGGCCACAGCCAACACATTCAGCGGTGTGCTCAATGGCGCCAGGCAAGTAGAGGTCACCGTCAACGGCATTGGTGAGCGTGCCGGTAACACTTCTCTCGAAGAGATAGCCATGATTCTCAAATGCCACAAGTCGCTCGCTATCGACACCAACATCAACACCACCAAAATCTATCCCATCAGCCGTATGGTGTCGGGGTTGATGAACATGCCGGTGCAACCCAACAAGGCCATTGTGGGGCGCAATGCTTTCGCCCACTCCAGTGGCATCCATCAGGATGGTGTGCTCAAGAATGCTTCTACCTATGAGATCATCGACCCCAAGGACGTGGGCATCGACGACAATTCCATCGTACTTACCGCAAGGTCGGGTAGGGCGGCATTGAAATACCGCCTCGGCGTGCTCGGAGTGAACATCGACAACGAGCATCGTGTCGACAAGATTTATGAGAAATTCCTCAAGTTGGCCGACCAGAAGAAAGAGGTCACCGATGCCGATATCCTCATGCTGGCGGGTGCCGACACGGCAGAAGCCCATGCGGTGAAACTCGACTACCTGCAGGTGACTACTGGCATGGGCGTGCGCAGCGTGGCGAGCATAGGCCTCGATATCAGCAATCAGAAGTTTGAGGCTGCCGCCACGGGCAATGGTCCTGTCGACGCAGCCATCAACGGTCTGAAGAAAATCATCCAGAAGAAGATGACACTGAAGGAGTTCACCATCCAGGCCATCTCGAAAGGCTCCAACGATGTGGGAAAGGTGCACATGCAGGTGGAATACAACAACGGACTCTATTATGGCTTTGGTGCTAACACCGACATCGTTACGGCATCGGTGGAAGCATATATCGACTGTATCAATAAATTCAAAGACTGAGACAATGAACACTCTTTTTGATAAAATCTGGGACAAGCACGTGGTGCAAATCGTCGACGACGGTCCCACGCAACTCTATATCGACAGGCTGTATTGCCATGAAGTGACCTCTCCACAGGCCTTCGACGGACTGCGGAAGCGCGGACTGAAATGCTTCCGCCCGAAGCAGGTGTTCTGTATGCCCGACCACAACACCCCCACACACGACCAGGACAAACCCATCGCCGACCCAGTGTCGAAAAGACAGGTCGACTTGCTCGAGCAAAACGCTCGTGAGTTCGGCCTTACGCATTTCGGCATGATGTCGCCCGACAATGGCATCATCCATGTGGTTGGACCAGAGAAAGGGCTGTCGCTGCCGGGGATGACCATCGTCTGCGGCGACTCGCATACCTCTACCCATGGCGCCCTAGGGGCTGTGGCATTTGGCATCGGCACGTCGGAGGTGGAGATGGTGCTGGCATCGCAGTGCATCTTGCAGCAGAAGCCCAAGACGATGCGTATCACCATCAATGGGGAATTGGGCAAGTGTGTCACTCCAAAGGATGTGGCGCTCTTTCTCATGGCCAAACTGACCACAGGAGGGGCCACGGGCTATTTCGTGGAATATGCTGGCACCGCCATCAGGAAGATGTCGATGGAAGGAAGGCTCACCCTTTGCAACCTCAGTATCGAGATGGGGGCGCGCGGAGGCATCGTGGCTCCCGACGACATCACCTTCGCCTATGTCAAGGGACGTGAATATGCGCCTGTCGGGGAAGAATGGGAGCGTGCCGTGGCATATTGGAAGACCTTGCGCAGCGACGATGATGCCGTGTTCGACAAAGAAGTGGCTTTCGATGCCTCCGACATCATTCCCTATGTCTCCTATGGCACCAACCCTGGTATGGCAATTGGCATTACGGAGTGTGTGCCCAGGCTCGAGGAAATTGAGGAAAAGGCACGCCCTTCCTTCCTAAAGGCATTGGATTATATGGGTATGAACCCAGGTGACCCTCTTGTAGGACTTCGTATTGACTATGTGTTTCTTGGAGCCTGCACTAATGGCAGGATAGAAGATTTCAGGGCTTTTGCCTCTGCAGTAAAAGGACATAAGAAAGCAGACCGTGTGACGGCTCTTCTGGTGCCTGGCAGTTGGGCGGTGGCACGCCAAATCCATGAGGAGGGCATCGACAGGATTCTCGAGGAGGCGGGATTCGAAATCCGTCAGCCCGGATGCTCTGCCTGCCTCGCCATGAACGACGATAAGATTCCCCCCGGAAAGTATTGTGTCTCTACGAGCAACCGCAATTTCGAGGGACGCCAGGGGCCAGGTTCGCGCACCATCCTTGCCAGTCCATTGACTGCCGCTGCTGCCGCCATCCACGGTGTCGTCTGCGACCCAAGAGATGTGATATAGTCCCTTAGTCCTTGTTTCCCCATAAAAATCAACTTTATGAAACAGCAATTCAATATAATAAGAAGCACGTGTGTGCCATTGCCACTCGAAAATGTGGACACCGACCAAATCATTCCGGCACGCTTCCTTAAGGCTACCGACAAGGACGGCTTCGGCGAAAACCTTTTCCGCGACTGGCGTTACAACGATGACGGCTCTCTCTGTAAGGACTTTGTGCTCAACGACCCCACTTATGGTGGCTGTATCCTTGTGGCAGGGAAGAATTTCGGGTCGGGCTCTTCACGCGAGCATGCAGCGTGGGCCATCGCCGGATATGGATTCAGGGTGGTCATCAGTTCGTTCTTTGCTGATATCCACAAGAACAACGAACTCAATAACTTCGTGCTGCCCGTGGTGGTGACCGAGGCATTCCTTCAGGAACTTTTCGATACCATCGCAAAGAACCCGAAGGCTGAGGTGGAGGTTGACCTTCCCCGACAGACGGTCACCAACCTTACGACAAACCACAGCGAGCATTTCGACATCAACGGATACAAGAAACATTGCCTCATCAACGGACTCGATGACATTGATTTTCTGCTTCAACATTCCGACAAGACAGTAAAATGGGAACTTCAGAACCGATAAGGATAGAGCCTTATACCCACCCCTTCGTGGAGATCATGGACACCACTCTTCGCGACGGCGAGCAGACCAGTGGCGTGGCATTCCTGCCTCATGAGAAACTCATGATAGCACGGATGCTCATCAGTGAAATCAATGTCGACCGTGTTGAGGTGGCGTCGGCAAGGGTTTCCGAGGGTGAGAAGGATGCCGTGAAGATGATTTGCCGATACGCCGAGAATGTAGGTATGCTCAAAAAAGTGGAAGTACTGGGCTTCGTCGACGGACAGCAGTCCATCGACTGGATAAGCGACTGTGGCTGCCAGAATATCAATCTCTTGGCGAAAGGGTCGCTACGGCATTGCCAACAGCAACTTCACAAGACACCACAAGAGCATATCGATGATATCTTGAGGTCGCTCGACTATGCCGACAGCCGACAGATGGGGGTGAATCTCTATCTGGAGGACTGGAGCAGCGGCATGACCGATTCGCCTGATTATATCTACCATCTTATGGACAGGCTCGTCGAGACCAATATCCTGAGGTTCATGCTTCCCGATACTTTGGGCATCACCAACCCATTGCAGGTCATCGAGTTCTTTAGGAAGATGCGGAAACGCTATCCCAACGTGCATTTCGATTTCCATGCACACAACGACTACGACCTGGCGGTATCGAACACCCTCGCTGCCGTGCTCTGTGGTGCCAAGGGCGTGCACGTCACTGTCAACGGCTTGGGAGAGCGGTGCGGCAATGCCCCGCTGGCCAGTGTGCAGGTGATTCTCAAGGACCAGTTCCAGGCGCTCACCAATATCCATGAAGACAAACTCAACGACATTGGCCGTCTGGTAGAGGAATACAGTGGCATCGCCATCTCGCCCAACCAGCCTATCGTGGGCGACAATGTCTTTACGCAAGTAGCGGGAGTGCATGCCGACGGCGACCATAAAGACAGACTCTACTTCAATCCCCTTGTGCCGGAGCGCTTCGGGCGCCGGCGGGAGTATGCTCTTGGGAAAAACAGTGGGAAGGCCAACATCGAACTCAACTTACAGGAACTCGGACTGCAACTTTCGCCCGAACAGATGGCGAAGGTGCTGAAACGCATCACCGAATTGGGCGACCGCAAGGAAATCGTGACCCAAGACGACCTGCCTTATATTGTCAACGATGTGCTTAAGCATACCACATCCGAAGAAAAGGTGAAATTGGTGAGTTATATGGTGTGCTCCTCTTATGGGTTGAGTCCCATCGCCAGCATCAAGGTGGAAATCAACGGCCAGCAGTATGCCTCCGATGCTACAGGAGACGGTCAGTACGACGCCTTTGTAAAGGCATTGAGGAAAATCTACAAGACCTACCTCGACCGCACCTTCCCCATCCTCGCCAACTATGCGGTGACCATCCCCCCAGGTGGACGCACCGATGCTCTCGTGCAGACGGTTATCACATGGCGTAATGGCGATAAGATCATCCGTACCCGCGGACTGGATGCCGACCAGACCGCCGCAGCCATCAAAGCCACCTTCCGCATGCTCAACATATTTGAAGAGCAGCAAGGTGAAGAAACTCCGTAAATGCTACCTATAGTTCCTATAGTCCCTATAGTTTCTATAAATAATCCCCAAAAACCATATATCCTTATGAAATTGAAAATTGCTATATTGCCAGGCGACGGCATCGGCCCTGAGATCATGCGTCAGGGCGTGGCTGTCATGAACGCTGTGGCCGAGAAATTCGGTCACGAAGTGGAATACAAAGAAGCCATCTGCGGTGCAGATGCCATCGATAAGGTGGGAGACCCTTTCCCTGAGTCTACTTTCCAGACATGTCTTGAGGCAGACGCCGTACTCTTTGCAGCGGTGGGGCATCCCAAGTACGACAATGACCCCACGGCGCCTGTACGCCCCGAGCAGGGGTTGCTCGCCATGCGCAAGAAACTCGGTCTCTTTGCCAACATCCGTCCTATACAGACTTTCAAATGTCTCTTGCATAAGAGCCCGCTGAGGGCAGAACTGGTAGATGGTGCCGACTTCATCTGCATCCGTGAACTTACCGGAGGAATGTATTTCGGTGAGAAGTATCAAGACAACGACGTGGCTTATGATACCAACTACTATACCCGTCCAGAGGTGGAGCGTATACTGAAAGTGGGATTCGACTATGCCAGGAGCAGGAAACACCACCTCACTGTTGTCGATAAGGCCAACGTGCTGGCATCGAGCCGTCTGTGGCGCCAGATAGCCAAGGAAATGGAACCTCTGTATCCTGATGTGACCGTCGACTATATGTTCGTCGACAATGCATCGATGCGTATGATTGCTGAACCTACCTTCTTCGACGTGATGGTGACTGAGAATACCTTTGGCGACATCCTCACTGATGAGGGGAGTTGCATCTCAGGGTCGATGGGACTGCTCCCTTCGGCTTCCATAGGAGAACATACACCATTGTTTGAACCCGTTCATGGCTCATGGCCTCAGGCAACGGGCCTGAATATTGCCAACCCCTTGGCACAGATTCTGTCGGTGGCGATGATGCTCGAGCATTTCGGTTTGAACGAAGAGGGGGCTCTCGTGAGGAGGGCTGTGGATGCCAGCCTTGATGCTTATGTCCGTACACCTGAGATTCAGGTAGAGGGGGGCGAGCACTATGGCACACGCGAGGTAGGCGAGTGGATAGTCGACTGGATAAAGAAGGCATGATGGGAATGTTGTTCTTGTTCTCTCGTGTCGCAAAACAGATGGAGAGCAGTGAGATGCGAAGAGGACTTCAAATAGTGTTGCTCGCGTTGGCGTTGTGCTTCGCTCCTCGTGCTCAGGCCCAGACCTATGAGGAGATGCGCGACTCTTTGGAGGCTGCTGTGAAACTGTTGGAGAAATTCCCTGAAGACAATAACCTAAGACTGAAGAAAGCATCATGGAATTTGTTGCTCGAACAGTGGGAGTATGCCAAACGCGAATATGATATCGTGCTCGACAGAGACCCGCGCAATGTGGCGGCTCTCTATTACAGGGCTTATGTCAACGAGAAACTCCATCGGTATAAGTTTGCCAGGAAAGACTACGAGGATATGCTTGCCATCGTCCCCGGTGACTTCAACGGACAACTCGGTCTTGCTCTCCTCCTCCAAAAAGACTTGCGCTACACCGAGGCGATGAACCGCATCAATCATCTGGTAGAGCAATATCCCGACCATGCGGTGGCATATGCTGCGAGGGCGGGGATGGAGAGTGAACGGGGAATGCTTGAACTGGCAGAATATGATTTCACTGAGGCCATGCGGCTCGATCCCGACAACACTGACTTCATCATCAACCGTGCCGACGTGCGTATCAGGATGCAGCATATGGAAGATGCCCGAAAAGACCTCGATCTGGCAGTGGAGAAGGGTGTCTCACGACCCGCCCTGGCCGACCTCTATGCCCGCTGCCGGAAATGATAATGACAAGTGAGTAAATTATTAGGGACGCCAAAGTCCCTAAGGTTCCTAAATACCCTAAAGCCCCAAAGGCCTTAGGGTGTTTTTTTGCTCTCGAGCCAGTGGTCGATGAGACGACGGGCTATTGATAGTTTCTCGGGTATCTCGGGCAGCGCATCATACCTGAACCATCCTCCTTTCGACAACTCAGAGCGTTGCAGGCGCAATTCCCCGCCGGCATACTCTGCCGTGAACCCTACCATCAGTCCGCAGGGGTAGGGCCATGGCTGACTGGCAAAATACCGCAGATGGTGAATCTCGATGCCTGTCTCTTCATGCACCTCACGCACCACGGCCTCCTCGAGCGTCTCGCCGGTCTCCACGAAACCTGCTACCAGTCCGTAGAAATCTCGTCGGAAATTGCGCGCGTGAACAAGAAGCACCTCGTCGCCCTTGCTAATCAGGCAGATGACGGCGGTAGCCAACTGCGGCCATACCTCCTTGCCGCATTGCGTGCAGCGCTTGGAGATGTCGGTGTGCAGGCGCATCTCGCCACCACACACACCACAGAATTTGGTGGTGCTGTCCCAATAGAGGATTTCATGACTCTTTCCTGCTGCCAGATAGTGAGCCATGGGCAGATAGCCATACGACTCGCGCAGTTCGCACATCACATATCGGCTGTTGCCCACTGGGTGGTCGATGGCATAGGCCATCGCATCGGCTCCATCGATTTGCGTGATGTGGTGGATGGTGGTCCAGGGCTTCACCTCCACGGGAGGCTCTTCTTGGAAAGGTACACTAAGTGTGCCATCTACATGGCTCTCGAGCAGTAAGCCCGACTTGCAGAAAACAAACCAGTATTTCATTGAGATTTGAGGTTTGAAATTTGAGATTTGTGGTTTGGCCTCTGTGCAGATATTGATATTGGGTGCATCATTCTGTGGACTGTTCAGTCCTTTTTTAAGTCAACGAGGCACTGTTTTCGGCTTGCACGACCATTGGAGTCGCAAAAGTACCGATAATTTTGCAAAGTCATGAAGAAACGCATGATTTTCATCTTCCATCTTTCATTTTTCATCAGGCAAAGCCCGAAATACCACTACTTTCTCCTTTTTTAAGGTTTTTTATTTCTTCGTTCAACAAAATTTTCCTATTTTTGTAAGTCAATTGCAAAAAGGTCTTTTTTAAAGGCTCAAGAATACTTGCGGTTGACAAATATAATGATGGAAATTCAAACATCAATTAATCTAATAAAATAATCAAAATTCAAAAAATGGCAAAAGTTGTAACATTGGGCGAGATCATGCTTCGCCTCTCATCTCCAGGTCAAAAGAGATTCATCCAGAGTGATTTTTTCGATGTCGTTTATGGCGGCGGCGAGGCTAACGTGGCTGTTAGCGCAGCCAACTACGGGCACGAGGCTTACTTCGTTACCAAACTGCCCAAACATGAGATAGGACAGTGCGCTGTCAACGCGTTGCGCAGATTTGGGGTGAAGACCGACTATATCACACGTGGCGGAAACCGTGTGGGTATCTACTTCCTCGAGACAGGTGCCTCGATGCGTCCTTCGAAAGTCATCTACGACCGTGCCGGCAGTGCCATAGCAGAGGCCGACCCTGAGGACTTCGACTTCGACAAAATCATGGAGGGCGCACAGTGGTTCCACTGGAGCGGCATCACACCGGCTATCAGCGACAAGGCTGCCGAACTTACCCGCCTTGCCTGTGAGGCTGCCAAGCGTCATGGCGTGACGGTAAGCGTCGACCTTAACTTCCGCAAGAAACTGTGGACGTCAGAGAAAGCCCAGAGCATCATGAAACCATTGATGAAATATGTTGATGTGTGCATCGGCAATGAAGAAGACGCTCAACTGTGTCTTGGATTCAAGCCCGAAGCCGATGTAGAAAGCGGCAAGACCGATGCCGAGGGCTACTACGGCATTTTCAAGGGCATGATGGAGACCTTCGGGTTCAAGTATGTGGTGAGTACGCTGCGTGAGTCGTTCTCAGCCTCTCACAACGGTTGGAAAGCCCTTATCTACAATGGTAAGGAATTCTACCAGAGCAAACGCTACGATATCAATCCCATCATCGACCGCGTGGGTGGCGGCGACTCTTTCTCAGGTGGTCTTATCCACGGCCTGCTTACTTATCCCGACAATCAGGGTAAGGCACTGGAGTTTGCTGTGGCAGCATCGGCCCTCAAGCACACTATCCCCGGCGATTTCAACCTCGTGTCGAAGGAAGAGGTAGAGAACCTCGCCGGCGGCGACGCTTCCGGACGCGTGCAAAGATAATGAGGAAACGCTAGAATCTCTAGAAAATCTAGAATCTCTAGTTCATCTACAAAAAAAAAGAATAGCAAAATGGCAAGATTCAATAAAGTACAGGTCATCACGGCGATGCATGCCACAGGCATGGTGCCCGTGTTCTATCACCAGGACCCAGAAGTGGTGAAAAATGTGGTTAAGGCATGCTACGACGGTGGTGTGAGAGTGTTTGAGTTCACCAACCGTGGCGACTATGCCCATGAGGTGTTTGCCGAAGTGAACAAATGGGTGGCTGAAAACTGCCCTGAGATGATTATGGGTGTGGGTACCGTCATCGACCCTGCCACGGCAGCGCTCTATCTGCAACTGGGAGCCAACTTCATCGTGGGTCCCAACTTCAACCCCGCCATCTGCGAGGTGTGCAACCGCCGCCTGGTGCCTTACAGCCCGGGATGTGGGTCGGTGAGCGAAATCAACAACGCGCAGGCCATGGGCTGCGATGTCACCAAGGTCTTCCCCGCCGGCAACGTCGGTGGACCTTCTTTCGTCAAGAATGTGATGGCACCACTCCGCTGGTCGAATATCATGGTGACAGGTGGCGTGTCGCCCGATGAAGAGAACCTCACCAACTGGATTAAGGCTGGTGTGCTCTGTGTGGGAATGGGCTCGAAACTCTTCCCCAAAGAGGTAGTGGCAGCCAAGAACTGGAAGGCTGTATCTGATAAATGTGCCGAAGCATTGGGATATATTGCCAAGGCTCGCGGATAATTTTTCTCCCGTTTACTGTCCCTTCTGCCCTTAGCATGCTACCCTGAATGGGGAAGGCTGCGCTAATATGGCAAAAGGGACAGTTGCGGTGATAACAGTACATACATGAGAAATCACAGAGACAACCATATCGCCAATTTAGTGCAAGGAGGACACCTCATTGCCTCTCGGCTGTGTCTCTGTGATGGACACCATTCTTGGTGGCGATGCAGGCATGTCATGCTGGCTTTAATTCTTATGCTTTCAGGCTGTTCGCGCATCAATGTGGGGCGTGTCGACAGTGATAACGAGAGGGCATATGATTTCCATTACAAAAATCTTGACTCCACACTCTTTTTTGCCCAAAAGGCAGCAAACGGGGCGGCACGCTATGACGGCGGACTGGCAGAGGCTTTCAACAACAAGGCGTTTGTGAGCATTGCCCGTATGCAGTACGACCTGGCGGCACGCCAACTCGATTCTGTCGACTTGGTCACCGACAACCAGGTGGAGTTGCTCATCGCCGACGTCCAGCGCATGCGCTTGTGCCAGCGTCAGTCGCGCAACAAGGATTTCTATACTTATAGAGGCAATGCGCTGGCACGCATGAAACGCATTGCTGAGGATGAGCAGATGCTCAACCTTCACCAACGACTGCGGATGACCTACGCCAAGTCGGAGTTTGATATCGTCACCTCAACCTATTATTATTATGTGGGCCTCGAACAGCCCTCCATCGAAGCCATAGAAAACATACAGCCCTATGGCGAAATCCAGCAAGACAAAGGCCAACTTCTCAATTATCTCTACAATATCGGTGCGGGAGGCATTCTCACACAGGGCACGCAAATGGAGGTGGCGCTGGAGGAGATGGACTATCTCGTCAGGTGCTATTTCATGGCAGTGGAGGGGGGATATGTGTTCTGGGAGGCCAACTCGCTCCAGGCAATGAGCGAGCATCTCCAGGTCGATGAGCACCGCTCAAGGATTCTCGAGAGTTTCCCTTCCATTCGCGAAATCAATGTAGAGAACTTGCCCGACAGTCTCTTGGCAGGGAATTTCGCCCTGCGTTCACTCCATATTTTCCAGCAGTATGGTGATGTCTACCAGGTGGCAGGCGCATACCGCACCCTTGCACAGTGCTATTGGCAAATAGGGGAGTATCAGCAGTCGCTCGACTGCCTGAACGACGCGCTCACCAAAGATACTGCCATCCAGCAGGCCCCCGACCTCGTGGCTTCCATCCGTGAGCAACTGAGTGTGGTCTATGCCGCTCTCGACGACAAGGAGCAGAGCGACGTCAACCGCAACCTCTATCTCGACAAACAGGAACAGACACGCCAAGATCGTTATCTTGAGTCGCGAGCCGAACAGTTGAAGACTTCTGTCAGCCAACTCAACATGATGATTATTGCTATCCTCGTGCTGATGACGGCGGCAGTGGCTCTGATGTTCTTCTTCGCCTACATGAGGCGGAAGCGGTCGAAGGATAATTCTCTCGATGACCTCCTTCTGCCCCTTGCCAAGTGGAAGAGCGACAATGAGACGTATATGGAACAACTCGATGAACAGTATGAGGAAATCATGGAACGGAAAGCCATGAGCGCACTTCATAAAGAGAACAACAAACGCCTCAACCTCGAGCAGAGGGCAAAGATATCGCTTGTCAACAACATCACTCCCTTCATCGACCGTATGCTGCATGAGATACATCGGCTCAATGCCCATGACGAGAATGCATCGACAAGAGAGGAGAGATACCAGTATATGGCGGAACTCACCGACCATATCATCGAATACAATGCCATCCTCACACAATGGATACAGTTGAGAAAGGGTGAACTCAGTCTCCATATAGAGAGTTTCCCTGTTCAGGGACTCTTTGACATCGTATCCCGCGGTAGGGCGGGCTTTCAGTTGAAGAACATTAATCTCGATGTGCGCCCGTCGGAGTCGTGGGTGAAGGCCGACCGTATCCTCACCCTCTTCATGGTGAATACGCTGGCCGACAACGCGAGGAAGTTCACACCAGAGGGGGGAAGCGTCAGCATCTATGCCACCGATGCCGACACATTCGTGGAGATTTCGGTAAGCGACACGGGCGTGGGGATGACAGAGGAGCAGATGGCTTCTGCCTTTAAGGTGGAGATGAAGAATATCAGCGACGAGACGCTCTCTTCTGACAGACCCACAGAGCATACACAGACCGATCATGCTGAGCATGGTCATGGATTCGGATTGGTGAATTGCAAAGGCATCATCGAGAAGTACAAGAAAATCAGCACGCTGTTCAATGTCTGCGACATTGGCGTGGAGAGCAAGGTGGGGGAGGGTAGCCGCTTCTTCTTCCGCCTGCCGAAAGGTGTAGCCCGTGCCCTGATGGCACTGGCCCTGATGGCGACTTCGGCAACAGCAGGACAGGCCAATAGCGTGAGCAACATGCTCGAGAAAGCGGGTGCCATGGCCGACAGTGCCTATTACAGCAACGTGAAACGAAACCATCAGAAGGCACTCAACTTTGCCGACTCCACCCGGCAGTATCTCAATAAAGCATATCTTCTGATGGTGCCAGGTGGGGCGGATACGCTGGTGGCGGAGGGCGACAGCGCTTCGGCACAGGCCGAGATAGAATGGTATCACCTCCATCTGCCAATGAACTACGACATCATCCTCGACTTCCGCAACGAGGCGGCTGTCGCCGCACTGGCTTTGCATCAATGGTCGCTCTATAGATACAACAACAAGGTGTATACCCAACTCTTCAAGGAGAAGTCGGCCGATACCACACTTGCCGACTACTGCAGCGTGATGCAGAAGTCGCAGTCAAACAAATACATGGCCATCGCTATCTTGGTCATCTTGCTCGTGGTCATCCTCTTGGCCTATCTCTTGCTCTACTATAGGCACCAGGTGTATTACCGCTTCTGTCTCGACAGGGTCATCGGCATCAACAAGGTGCTGGTATCCGACGATACCGACCAGAGAAAACTCGACAGAATCCGGACTCTTGCAGGCCATCCGTCAGAGGGAAAGGAAACTTCGAAGGGCAGGAAATCCATTTACCACGACGAGAAATTGCCTCCTGAACTTCAGACCGTGGCCGATCAGATCATCGAGACACTTCAGAAAGCCGTCGATAAGAACAAGGAGCGGATGGTAGACATCGAATTGGCTAAAGACGATGTACGCAAGGGGGAATTTGAGAACGACAGACTCTATGTGTGCAACAGCGTGCTCGACAATTGTCTCAGCACCTTGAAGCATGAGACCATGTATTTCCCATCCCGAATCCGCACTCTCATCGAGGGGGGAGACGACAACCTGCAGAACATCAGTGAGTTGGCTGATTACTATAAAATGCTCTATTCTCTCCTCAGTGCGCAGGCCATGCGTCAGGTGGAGAGCGTGAAACCCGACTGCGTGACAGTGAGCCTGCGGTCGCTGGTAAAAGACATAAGGATGGATGAACACGCCGACGTCCTGGTTCTTGGCGACGAACTCATGTTGCGCTATCTCTTCGAAATACTGCGCAAACAGGGTGGGGGAGAGAAACCCACGTTCACGGTGGCCGACAAGGACAGCCGTTATGTTACGCTCAGGGCGACATACCCAGGCATGCACCTCAATCACGAAGAGTGCCATGAACTGTTCAATCCCTCCATGCACAACCTGCCTTTCCTCCTCTGCCGGCAAATTGTGCGCGATATCGGCAATTCTGCCAATGCCAGGGGGTGCGGCATCCTCGCCGAGCAAAACGATAACGGTGGCGTGGATATCGTCGTGACACTCGTCAAAAGCAAGAAACAACATCAATAAATACTGATAATATGGAAAAATTCAAAGTGATTATCGTTGAGGATGTGGCACTCGAACTCAAAGGCACCGAGGGCATCATCCGCAATGACATCCCAGAAGCGCAAATCATCGGTACTGCCGACAGCGAGGCCTCGTACTGGAAACTGCTCAAACAGGAGATGCCCGACCTTGTGCTCCTCGACCTCGGACTGGGAGGCTCCACTACCGTAGGCGTGGAGATTTGCCGTCATACCAAGGAACTGCACAAGAATGTAAAAGTGCTCATCTTCACAGGTGAGATACTCAATGAAAAACTATGGGTCGATGTGCTCGATGCCGGGGCCGACGGTATTATCCTCAAGAGTGGCGAACTGCTCACGAGGGGCGACGTGTTCAGCGTGATGAGCGGCAAGCGACTGGTTTTCAACGAGCCAATCCTTGAGAAAATAGTGGAAAGGTTCAAATACAGCGTGGGCAGCCATCTCATGCGCCAGGAGGCATTGGTCAACTACGAAATCGACGAGTACGACGAGCGTTTCCTGAGACACTTGGCACTGGGTTATACCAAGGAACAAATCACCAACCTCCGGGGAATGCCCTTCGGCGTGAAGAGTTTGGAGAAAAGACAAAACGAACTGGTGCAAAAACTATTCCCCAACGGCAACGGTGGATATGGCGTGAATGCCACACGTCTCGTGGTGAGGGCCTGTGAACTGCGTATCATCGATATCGACAACTTGCATGCCGACGACGAATAGGAGATGGATGAGGGGATGTGCCATCGTGGCTGCCGTCGTCGCGGCTCTGCAGGTGGCATTGTTCTTGGTGTCGTGGCTCATTACGGCTGCCTCGCCAGAAACCTCCGTGCGCTCGCTGCTCAGCAATGAAGGCATCAGGTGGTTCTTCGGGACATTCACCAGCAACGTGGCATCGGCCCCACTGACGTGGATCGTCGTTGCCGCTATGGCTTATGGCGCACTCCGGCAGAGCGGCATGATAAGTACGCTCGCCAAACCGAAGCCAAGGACTTACCGCCAGGCGTTCGCGTTGCGCATCGTATTGGCAGAATTGCTGCTTTTCGCCATAATCATCGTGGTGGTGGCTTTCATCCCTCATGCCGCCTTGCTCAGTGTTACCGGAGAACTCTTTCCCAGTAGTTTCAGCATTTGCCTCATACCCATTGTCGCTTTCTGCGTGGCGATGATATCCATCACTTTCGGCCTCCTCACTGCCACAATGAGGTCGACCGCTGAGGTATTCCTGTCGCTCTGCCGCGGACTGGCTGATGCTACACCGTTGATTGTTCTTCATGTGCTCATTGCCGAACTGTATTTCTCGCTGAGATACGTGTTTCCGCTGTAATGCTCCATGAATGTCAAGATTTGCGGTACAGACGTTACTCCTGCTCCCCTTCATCTTCATCGCCGAGGCGGCCATCATCTCTCATTTCTTTCATCTTTTTGTCACTTTTTCCACCCTAAATTGAGTGTATACGAAACTTGATTCTCTTCATAAACTTCGGTATCTTTGGCTTCTTGAATGAAATCTTCCTAAAAATTCTTTAAAAACAAGGATTTATTGAAAAAATATTTTGGTGATTACAAAAATCTTTGTAATTTTGCACCCTGTTTGGAATAGGTATCAAAAACAAGAAAACAAAAAAATTAGATAGCAATGTCGAAGATTTGTCAGATTACGGGGAAAAAGGCCCAGGTGGGCAACAATGTTTCCCACTCGAAGCATCGCACAAAGCGCACTTTCGATGTGAACTTGTTCACAAAGAAATTCTACTATGTAGAGGAAGATTGCTGGATCAGTCTTAAGATTAGTGCTGCTGGTCTGCGTCTTATTAATAAAGTTGGTCTTGACGCCGCACTGAAGCAGGCTGTTGCCAAAGGTTATTGCGATTGGAAAGACATTAAAGTGATAGGAGAATAATCAAATTGACCACCAAGAACCGTAAGAACACTCCCGAGAGAATGGAATTGAAGAAGTATAACCCCATCCTTAAGAAAATGACCGTTCATAAGGAAATTAAATAATCACTGAACTATGGCAAAGAAAACCGTTGCAACCTTCCATGAAGGATCTCAGGATGGTCGCTCTTATACAAAAGTCATCAAGATGGTGAAGAGCCCCAAGACAGGTGCTTATATCTTTGATGAGCAAATGGTTCCCAACGAGGAAGTGCAGAATTTCTTTAAGAAATAATATCTTATACGATACACAAGAGGAGTGCTCTAAGGGGCACTCTTTTTTGTTTCTCACATTCTTCTTCGCGCTTTGAGTTGAAGAAATGCAATTCTTTTATCTCAATAGGCTTGTAATTCGCAAATTTTAACTATATTTGTCGCCAAAAGAGTTTTATTATGGGATTATTCGGTATATTCAATAAGAAAAAGAAAGAGACCCTTGACAAGGGGCTTGAGCGCACACAGCAAAGTTTTTTTTCCAAAATCTCAAAAGCCGTAGCAGGTAAGTCAAAGGTCGACGACGAAGTGCTCGACGAACTGGAAGAGGTGCTCATCTCTTCTGACGTAGGGGTCGACACCACCGTGAAAATCATCGAGCGTATCGAAGAGCGGGTGGCGAGAGACAAATATGTCACCACTTCCGAACTCAATGGAATCCTGCGTGAGGAGATAGCGGCGCTGCTCGCCGAGAACAACACCACCGACAACGACGATTGGGATTTGCCCACCGACCACAAACCTTATGTCATTCTCGTGGTAGGCGTCAACGGCGTGGGAAAGACTACCACCATCGGCAAACTGGCTTATCAGTTTAAACAGGCAGGCAAGAAGGTCTTTCTTGGTGCTGCCGATACCTTCCGTGCTGCCGCCGTGGAGCAACTCTGCATCTGGGGTGAGCGCGTGGGAGTGCCTGTCATCAAACAGCAGATGGGGTCCGACCCTGCCTCCGTGGCTTTCGATACCTTGAGTTCTGCAAAGGCCAATCAGGCCGATGTGGTCATCATCGATACCGCAGGGCGCTTGCATAATAAGGTGGGCCTGATGAATGAGTTGAAGAAGGTGAAGGACGTGATGAAGAAGGTGCTGCCCGATGCTCCCGACGAGGTGATGCTCGTGCTTGATGGCAGTACGGGGCAGAATGCCTTCGAACAAGCCAAGCAATTCTCGGCTGTCACACAAATCACCAGCATGGCCATCACCAAACTCGACGGAACGGCAAAAGGTGGAGTGGTGATAGGTATCAGCGACCAGTTGAAGGTGCCGGTGAAGTATATCGGTTTGGGAGAGGGCATGGAAGACCTGCAACTCTTCAACAAACGCCAGTTCGTTGATTCGCTTTTCGGCGAAAGATAATCCATCTTCTCCTTCCAGCATCGTAATGATAAAAAACCAGGTCGACATCATCACTATGGGTTGCTCGAAGAATCTCGTCGACAGCGAGAAAATCATGCGGCAACTCGAAGCCAATGGCTATACATGCAAGCACGACAGCAAGAACCCGAAGGGGGAAATTGTCGTCATCAATACCTGTGGGTTCATACAGGATGCCAAGGAGGAAAGTATCAATGAAATCCTGCGCTTCTCCTTGGCCAAGGAACAGGGCCGTATCAACAAACTCTTTGTCATGGGGTGCCTGTCGCAGCGCTATCACGATGAACTGCTTCGTGAGATAGACAACGTAGACAAGTATTACGGGAAGTTCGACTACCATCAGTTGCTCAATGACCTGGGGAAGGCGCCCATCGCTGCCTACAAAGACCAGCGTCACCTCACTACGCCTCACCATTATGCCTACCTGAAAATCAGTGAGGGGTGCGACAGAAAGTGTGCCTACTGTGCCATCCCCATTATTACCGGGCGACACCAGAGCCGACCGATGGAGGATATCCTCCATGAGGTGCAGATGCTCGCCGACAAAGGGGTGCACGAACTGCAGGTCATCGCTCAGGAACTCACCTATTATGGCATCGATATCGATGGCCGTAGGCATATCGCTGAACTTATCTCGCGCATTGCCGAGGTAAAGGGCATTGAATGGATACGTCTTCACTATGCTTACCCCAACCAGTTTCCTGACGACTTGCTTGAGGTGATGCGCGATAATCCCAAGGTGTGCAAATACCTCGATATTGCCTTGCAGCATATCTCCGACAACATGCTCCGCCGGATGCACCGGCATACTACGAAGGAAGAGACTTGCCAACTCATCACACGGCTGAGGGAGATGGTACCGGGGGTGACGCTGAGAACGACGATGATGGTCGGGTTTCCTGGCGAGACCGATGAGGATTTTCAGCAACTCCTCGACTTCGTGCGATGGGCTCGTTTCGAACGTCTTGGTGCCTTTGCCTACTCTGAGGAGGAGGGCACTTACAGTGCCCTGCATTACAAAGACGATGTACCGGAAGAGGTGAAACGCAAAAGACTCGACACCTTGATGGCGGTACAGCAGGAAATCAGTGCCGAGATACAGGCTGGCGAAGTGGGGAAGACCGTCAGGGTTGTCATCGACAGGAAAGAAGGCGACTATTATGTGGGGCGTACACAGTTTTCCTCGCCAGAGGTCGACCCTGAAGTGCTTGTTCCTGTTGGAACACGCCAGTTGCGCCCCGGACGGTTCTATAACGTGCGGATTACCGGTTCAGAAGAGTTCGACCTCTATGGTGAGGTGGAAAGATAATCATTTTTGCCATGAACAATAGTCAATTCATCATTTTTCTTGCTGCCAGACTGGGCTGTTCTACCGAAATGGCCGAACAATATGTCTCTGCCATTGTGAAATGGATAACCGACAATACCATCGCCAATACACAACTCGTGGTTCGTGATTTCGGGAAATTCCTGGTGGAGAAGCGCAACGAGTATATTGTTGTCGATGCCATCACAAGGAAACGGACACTCATGCCACCGCACCTTTCCATGCATTTTGTGCCTTATCCATTGCTCGGTGATGAGGAGAAAGGGTTGTTCTTCCCCATGGAACAGGTGGCCGGCGAAATGGCAAACAAACTCCAGGTGCCTGCCAATGTGGCGGAAATGGCTGTAGTGGAGTTTTTCAAGGCGTTGCTTCATGCGATGAACAACGAGGGGGAAGTGAGTGTGGAGGCACTGGGCGTATTCCAACTTACAAAAGTCAAACTCAACAACTCGGTCTACGGCAAGGTGTCTTTCCGCTCCGACAGCGCGTTGTCTGATATCGTCAACAGACCATTCTCCTATTTCCAACCCGTGGAATTGCGCGACGACGTGCATTTCGAAGATGTGGAGACCACCACTGCTCCCACAGATTCTTCCGCCCCCGCCTCCGACACCTTCGTCATGGAAACCATCACCGAAAACACTGACGCTAAAGACCAGGAAGACTCTAATGGGCAAGAAGGTATTATAGAGCAAGAAGATGCAATTGAGCAAGAAAACGCTATAGAGCAAGAAGGTATTATAGAGCAAGAAGACGATATAGAGCAAGAAGACGATATAGAGCAAGAAGATGCTAAAGTCCCTGTTGCCCTTAATGCCCTTAATGATTCCAATGAATCTAATGACCCAGAAGACTCTAATGCTCCAATAGTCCTAACACCCTCATCCTCTCAGGAAACTTCCGTGGAGAAAAATGTTCCTAAGAGGAATTACACCGGACTGATAGTGTTGTTGGGAGTAGTGGCACTGATAGGTCTTGTCATCCTTTTCTTTGGTCGTAGCAACGACGAGGAGACCGGTGTGGCTTCTCAGACCACAGAATCTTCCTCAGACTCCGTGAAGGCTATACTTCCCGTTGATACAATGGCGCCCAAAGAGGCCATAGCCTCAGCCGATACCATCGATTTGGATGCGATGAATGCGAAGATACCTTATGGTGCTTATGATATAGTGGGCATCGACACCGTTATCACGGTGGTTAAGGGACAAACGGCAGCCTCCCTCTCCATGATGATGCTTGGAGCCGATAACCCTATCTATCTTATTGTGGCCAACGATGGCAATGACAATCCTCAACCTGGAGAAAAATATCGTATTCCTAAACTTCAACTGCGGAAATAACATGCCTCCAGGCCTGCCTCCTTGACCGCCTCCTGGATATGTCAATGGTTTTGTGGTGCGAAAATAATACAAAACGGCATTTCTAAACTATAATCTGTGAACCGGCAGAATTATTAAACGAAACTCCACCTTTACAACTAAGTTGAACTCATCATGTGTAAAAAAGCGGCCCCTCTCACGAGGAACCGCCCACAAAATACTAAATTATCCACATATGAAATAAAAAAGCATTTATAGATCATTTGCTTATTCGTATCTGATGGCCTCGATTGGGTCGAGCCGTGCAGCTTTCTTAGCCGGGTACCATCCGAAGAACACCCCGGTGAAGGTGCATACAGCAAAACTCATGACGATGCTCCAAGGCTGGATGTAAACGGGCCAGTGTGCAAGGGAATTAATGGCATAGGAGACTCCGACTCCCAGGGCGACCCCGATGATGCCGCCGGTGACACTCAGCATGATGGCCTCGATGAGAAACTGGTTGAGGATGTCAATGCCACGTGCTCCCACACTCATGCGCAGGCCGATCTCACGGGTACGTTCCGTCACGCTCACATACATGATGTTCATGATGCCGATGCCTCCCACGATGAGCGAGATGCCAGCCACCGCACCTAATAAAATGGTGAGCATGTCGGTAGTGGAGTTCATCATGCTTGCCAACTCCTCCTGGGAGCGGATGTTGAAGTCGTCATCGTCGCCCGGTACATCATCCGTGGCCTCTCTCAACTTGTGGTTGCGGCGCAATATCTCGCTGATCTCCTCGGTGGCCTTCTCGGTGACCCCCTCGGTGATGGCCGAGCACTGGATGCCACTGAGGTAGGTCTGCGCCAGGATGCGCTTCATTACTGCCGTATAGGGAGCCAACACCAGATCGTCCTGGTCCATGCCCATCGAGTTGTAGCCTTTCTTCTTGAGCACGCCCACCACGCGGAAAGGAATCGACTTGAAGCGTATCACCTTTCCTATGGGGTCGACTCCGTCGCCAAAGAGGTTGTCGACGACGGTCTGGCCAAGGACGCACACCTTGGCGCTCGTCTTGATGTCGGCATCGGTGAACATCTCGCCGTCGGAAACCGTGAGTTGGCGAATCTCAAGATAGTCCTTGTTCACGCCATAGACCGACGATGGCGTGTTGTTGTTGCCATAGATGAACTGTCCGGCACTCTGCACCATCGGGCTCACCGCCTTCACATAGGTGCACCCTTCCTTGATGGCCTCGTAGTCGGCCAGTTTCAGCGTCTCCATCGACGAGGCATCCTGACGCACGCCTCCACGCATGTCGGCCCCCGGCGAGATCATGATCATGTTGGAGCCCATCTCCGAGATATTCGACTGGATGCTCCGTTTTGTGCCTTGTCCGATGGCCAACATGGTGATAACCGATGCGATGCCGATAATGATACCCAAGGCTGTGAGAAACGACCGTGTCTTATTGGCGGCGATGGCCCGGAGCGCTATTTTGAAAAGGTTTGTAATGTTCATGATAACAGGGGATTATTCTATTCGTCGGAGTTGGCCGGGAGGGCAGCCAGGCCTTTCTCGGCAGAGAGGATGTTGTGGTTAAGGTCGTCGCTGATGACCCGCCCGTCACGCAACATGATGTTGCGGCTCGAGTAGTTGGCGATGTCAGGGTTGTGGGTGACGAAGATGATCGTTCGGCCCTCGGAATGGAGCTTCTGGAAGAGTACCAGAATCTCAAAACTGGTACGCGTGTCGAGGTTGCCGGTGGCCTCGTCGGCAAGGATCACGGCAGGGTCGTTGACGAGGGCGCGGGCGATGGCCACACGCTGCATCTGACCACCCGACATCTGGTTGGACTTGTGGTAGAGACGGTCGCCAAGGCCTACGGCCTTCAGGGCTTCCACGGCCTTCTCGTGGCGTTGCCTTGCCGATACTTCGGCATTATACATCAATGGCAGCTCCACGTTCTCCACACTGGTGGTCTTGGGCAGCAAGTTGTAGTTCTGGAAGATGAAACCGATCTTGCGGTTGCGAAGCACGGCGCGCTGCGACTTCGACATCTTGCGCACCGAAACGCCGTCAAGGAAATACTCACCGGTGGTGGGGGAGTCGAGACATCCCAGTTGGTTGAGGAGGGTAGACTTGCCGGAACCCGACTTGCCCATGATGGTGACGAACTCGCCCTCGTAGATTTTGAACGACACGCCACGTAGGGCATGGACGGTCTCCTCGCCTACGATGAAGTCGCGCTTCACGTCTTGCAGTTCGATGACAACTTTTCTGTTTTCCATAATGATGGATGATGACTAAGCGCGAGTTATTTCTTGTTGTTATTGCGGCGGGGAGGGCCTGGTGCGAATGGACTCTGCTCCTGTCCGTTATCCTGAGGTTCCTCTTCGGTGGTCACCACCACTTCTGAAATCACTTCCACGCCACGGCTCACACCGCTCACTATCTCGGTGTTGGTGCCATCTGTCTGACCCAGTTTCACGGGATGTGCCTTCAGCACATCGCCCTCAAGAGTCCACAACTTGTTCTTGCCGCTGCAGTCCACCATCTTGCGCTGCTTGCCGATGGTCTCCTTGGTGGGTGTGAAGCGCAGGGCCTTGGTGGGCACGCAGAGCACGCCGTTGCGCTCGAAAGTGTAGATGGTGACGCTGGCGGTAAGGCCAGGTTTGAGCTTCAGCTGCGAGTTGGGCGCGCTGATCACCACCTCGTAGGTCACCACGTTGTTGGTCGTTGTGGCTTCCTGTCTCACTTGGGTGACGGCTCCTTGGAAGGTGTCCTCGGGATAGGCGTCTACGGTGAACGTGACCCGTTCGCCAACCTTCACGCCGCCGATGTCGGCTTCGTCGACATTGGCCACCACCTGCATGTTGGTGAGGTCTTTGGCGATGGTGAAGAGTTCGGGGGTGTTGAAACTGGCGGCCACCGTCTGTCCTTCCTCCACCGACTTCGACAAGACGACGCCGTCGATGGGCGAGGTGATGGTGGCGTAGCCCAGGTTGGTCTGTGCGCGCCGCACATTCTCAGTGGCCTGGTTCACCTGCTCCTGGGCCTGGCGGTAAGAGAGTTGGGCGCTCTCGAAATCGTCAGCACTCACCAGCCCTTTGTTGAAGAGGGTTTGGTAGCGTTTGTAGTTGGCTTCCTGATAGTTGAGTGCGCTTTGCGCGCTCGAGAGGTTGGCCTTGGCGGTGTTGAGCTCGCTGGTGAGGTTAGTCTTGTCGAGCTCGGCTATCACCTGGCCTTTCTTTACCACGCTGTTGTAATCTACGTATAGACGGCTCACGATACCCGACACCTGAGTTCCCACGGTGACCGATGTGACAGGCTCTATGGTGCCGGTGGCGGTGACGCTGTTGCGAAGGGTGGTCTCCTCCACCTTCACGGTGCTGAAGTTGATTACTTCCTCCTTCTTGTCTCCAGAGAACATCCAGAATGCCACGGCGGCGATGGCCAGGAGAATGACGAATATCCAGATTTTGCTGATTCTGTTCTTTTTCATTTCTTCTTTGTTATTGGTATATGTCAGGTGGTGTAATGCTTATTGGACCATCAGGGGACGTTGGTAAAACTTGAGCATGTAGATGTTGAGGATGGTGGTGTACTTGCTCTCGAGTTCGTTTTGCTGCGCCTGCACCAGGTTGGTCTTGCCGTTCATCAGTTCGATGATGTTTTTCAGACCGAGCCGGAACTGCTCGCTGAGCAGTTCGTAACTGGCCTGCTGGCTGGCAGTGGCCACTTGTGCCGACTTGAACTTGCTCTGGTTGGTGGTGGCGTCTATCCAGAAAGTCTCGATGGTGTTGTAGAGCGTCTTCTGCTTGTCTTTCAGGTCGAGCAGGTTGAGCTCGCGCGACAGGCGGGCCTTGTTGACGGCGGCCTTTGTCTTCCGGTTGTCGAGGATGGGGATGGAGAGGGTGGCGCCTACGGAGAAGTCGAAGTTGGTCTTGAGTTGATGCGCCCAATTGTCTTTGCTCATCGATGTGGTGTTGGTTCCGGCTGAGCCCGTCAGGCTCACCGTGGGACTCTTGCCGGCCCTGGCGATGTCGATGCTCACATCGCTGCTCTCAATGGCCAACAGGCTGCTCTTGATTTCGGGACGGTTGTCGAGGGCGGCCATGTACACGGTGTCGAGGGCGGGAATCTCCTCCAAGGCCTGTGCATCGGTAAATTGCGGGATGGCCACGTCGAAGTCGGTCGCGTCGGTGAGTTCGAGCAGTTGCTTGAGTTGGAACTTGAAGTTCTTCACGTTGCTCTCGGCCACCACGATGTTGTACTCGTGTCGACCATCGCCTGACCGCGCTGCTCGTTGAGTTTGCTTGTCTCCAGGCTTTGTTTGCTCACGGCGATGGCCTCGGTGGTGTAGAGAATCTGCACGTAGAGCTGTACGATGTGCTCCTCGATGCTGCGGGCTGTGACAACGGAGTCCACCTGAGCCTGCTGGACGGTCAACTGGTTGAGTTTGATGGTGTTCTTGTTTTTATTGCCGTTCCATACCGTCCAGTTGGCGTTCACGCCGTAACTGCCGTTGTAGTATACCTTGTCGACGCTCGACTGCACATATCCGTTGGCCACGGTGCTCTGTCCAGATGAGATGAACGGACGATAGACAACATTCTGACTGGTTGAAGCGTTCAGGGAAGGAAGGAGTTCGGCTTTCGACTGCAGGACATCTTCTTCTACGGAGAGTCTCTGTACCTGGCTCTTCTTCAGTTGAATATTGTTCTTCAAGGCATAGTCGATGCACTCTTGAAGCGTCCATTTTTTACCTGTGTCCTGACCAAAAGAGGGTTGGACAGTCAGCATCACCAACCACACACATGCCGTCATCATTCTTTTCATATTCAACTTGCTCGCCGGAAAACAATGTAGTAATCTGGTGTTCAAACAAATCTCTATCATATCTTTTGTCTTAAAAAAGGAGAAATCGTTCTGGTGTCCATTATCTTTTCATGGGTGCAAAATTAGGCGGTAATGAGCGTCATGCCGCATTTAATCAACGAACCCGCATTTTCCTTCAGTGAAGAGGTGTCAGGACTGAATAAGCATGAAGTTTCGCAAGAAAGGAAGAATCACCATGCCACATGTCTGTCAAGGTGATTCTTGCCTGTCTTGATAATCCCCACAAACCTAATTACCTAAAAAAACCTATCGACTTGAATACCATAATTATTAACTAACAACATAAATGCTTAATTCTCATCTAGTGATTTTCACCATTTCTGTGACTGTACTGGTTCTGGTTGCCTGTCTGCTGTGGTATGTAGCCATCTTGTGAATGGCTGTCATGAGATTGGCCTTGTTGATAGCCTTGATACTGTCCGGCTTGTTGGCTCTTGCCTGTGGTGTTTGTTTTGTTATTGTTCGCACCGTTCCTGCTTGTACCGCTCTTGTAGCCAGCCTTGTTCAAGGTGGCCTTGATTTTTGAGGCAGAGGTTTTCTTGTTGTCGTAACTCACCGTGAGCGTCTTGGACTTGGTGGAATACTTGGCAGCCGTGACACCCTTGATTCGTTTTGCCACATTCTCCACCTTGCTCTTCGAACTGACATTGTTCAAACGGGTGGTGGTCTGCACGACTTTTGCCTGTACCAGACAAACGACCAGGGCGGCTATTGCAATCATTATTGTTCTTTTCATTCTAAGGTTCTCCTTATTTCATTGTTTTACAATTTGGTTGTTGAATACATCGGCAAAGGTAAGGCATCATTCATAACCTCACAAAAAATTATAACGAACACCTGTTTTTATTCTGTGAAACAGCAAATCCTGTCTTTTTGTTGTTCAACTCGCCTTCCCTCAACATACCCGTTGCCATAAGCCGTACGTATACAACACATGGGCATGTTCTCACGATCATGCCCAAGTCATTGGTGAATTAATGGAAGCCAATAGTGTGATTTCTCATCCTGAACTCTTCTTGTTCTAAAACTTATTCATTAACCATAATGACATTCGTATTTAAAGAGTTGTATATGATAAATAGTGGTTTGCTTTCACCGACACAGGTTAGGGTGTGACGGCGTATATCAAGGACGTTGTCCTTGACAATACGGTAGTAGGACTTAAGATAGATGATGTCAGAGGGGGCGGGGGCAATGGGGCTGGCAGAAGCATCCTCCAAATGCTCCTTCAATCTGTTTGCCGCCCTCTAGAAAACCTGTAGGCCAAAAGGCTTGATTTGATGCTGACAAAGATAATATAAAAATGAACGAAAGAAAAAATACAATGAACCGAAACTTCGTGTTTCTTATTCTGCAGTCCGAAGGATGATGCTTGTAGCGCCGATAGTGAAGAGCGAACCGTCTTCGAGAACGCGGCGTTCGCGGTCGCCGAGGATTTCATTGTCAACGAATGTGCCCGTATTGCTCGGACCGTCTCGAAGCACGTATTTCAGTGCGCCGTTCTTTCCACGCGACACATTCACGATACAATGCAACATGTCTACACTGGGGTCGTTGGTCTCGATAGGCAGCGAAGTCTTGCTCCCTTTCATATATCGGCCTATCGTGTTGTCGCCCATCCGTAGGGGCAACACCTGCTTGTAATGGAAAACATTCTCTATTACCAACAGACTGCCACAGTTGGCTTCGTTGGCTTCTTCTTCGGGGTTCTCTTCTTTCTGGGTATTGCGGAGACGTGATACGCCCATACGAATACCGAACTGCTTTCCGCAGTTCGGACATTCGAAGACCAATGATTGGCCTGCCTCGTATCTTGTCTCATCAAAAGTGATGAAATTGTCGCATTTCGGACAGCGTACTCTTTTCATGCGGCTATTTCACTTCCATGATCCATCCGCTGGCAACGGTGCCAGCGTCCAACAGCGTTTGCAACTGTGCCACAGCGTCGTTCTTGTCGGCGTAGTCGCCATATACTATCATGTGGTCGTTGTTGTATTCGAAGAGAACGGCTTTCTTGGCTCCCTTCTCCTGTATGCTGGCAAGGAAGTTCTGGGCATTCTCTAATGGGAGGCTGCATCCAAGCACCACGGTGTAGTGACCGGCAGAGGGCAATACAGTCTCTTCGTTCATCTGCTCTATCTGCTGGGCGAGTTGCTCGAAGGCACCGGCAATGCTTCTCGATGGAGCAGCAGCCTCAACAGCCGTTTCTGCTGGGGCGTCGGTGGCAGTGGCTTCGGCTACAGTCGTGAGACTGACGCTTTCCTTCACCTCCTTTTTGGGGGTGATGGTGGTAAGAAGACTGGCTTCAGCGGTTTGGTGGTCGCTCACCATGACCTGTTGGTTGGTCACCGGACGGGCAAAGAACAGCAAGGCCACGGCAGCCACGGCAGTGACGGCCAGGTTGCGCAGAAGACTGACTTTTATGCTGATGGTTTTTTCCTCGCGATGACGGTCGGAAGGGGATACTTGTGACATGATGGTTGCAAGACTGGGTTGGAATGTTGGGTTGGGGGATGTAATGCCGATGGGAGCGGTATCGTAGGATATGGTGCCGGGGATGTCGGCATGTTTCAGCACCTCGCTGAGCAAGGGCATCTCGATGCTGCTCAGGCCATAGAGCATGGGGGTGAGGAGTCCCGCTTCATTGGGCTCAAACTCATAGCGTCCCTCATCGCTCAGCGAGAGCACGCCAAGGTCGGTAAACTCATATTGGCCTTCTTGCTCTATCTGGTTCTTCACCGATTCCACCTCGCGCTCCAACATGGCAACGGCTTCAGGATAACTGATGTCGTAGGCATCGGCATACGACTGCGCGAGCAAAGGGTCACTCATCGTCAGTTGGGGGTTGAAGCCTAATGTGCGCAATGGGGGGATGAACATGCTGTCGCGGTTGTCGTAGCGGGCTTCCACATGATGGGTCAGGAAACCGCCGAGATTGGGGACAATCACGCAGTCGTTGTTCAGCAAAAGTATTTCAATGTGTCTTCCTAATTCTATCATGCTGCAAAATTACTTAATTATATCGGATAAAGCAAGGGTTTGCTCCAAAAAAATATATCTCAGCATAGAGATACAGAGAAACAAAAAAACTGTCTCTCTGTCTCCCTGTGTTGAAGGTAAAAATGGGTTATTTAATCTTTACCGTCAGGTGTTTCATGCTGGGGTCGGCACTTGAGTTGCCCACCATGATTTCGTATTTCCCAGGTACCACACGCATCGTATTGGTTGCTTCGTCCCATGTCTCGAACCGGTCGCGGGGCATGTCGATGGTCAATACCTGACTTCCGTTGGGCTCAAGCGTCGTCTTCGCAAATCCACGTAGGGTCTTGATGGGACCGTTGTTGTCGCCAACGCGTTTGATGTATACCTGCACGGTCTCACTCCCGCGCATCTTTCCCGTATTGGTTACACTTACCGTCAGTTTGCCGTTCTTGAATTTGGGCTTGCCTATTTCAAAGGTCGTGTAACTGAGGCCAAAACCGAAGGGGAACAGTGCGTCGCCCTTGAAGTAACGGTAGGTACGCCCCGTCATACGGTAGTCGAGGAAGTCGGGCAACTGGTTCACGTTGCGGTAGAAGGTCACGGGCAACTTGCCCCCTGGGTTGTAGTCGCCGAAGAGCACGTCGGCAACAGCGGTGCCGCCCGACTCTCCCGGATACCACGCCTGAAGGATGGCATCGGCGGTGCGTGTCTCTGGCTCCAGGGCGATGGCACTGCCTGAGCAGTTCACCAGCACCACTTTCTTCCCGGCAGCATGCAGGGCGGCAATGACTTTACGCTGGGCTTCGGGCAGTTCGATGTCGGTACGGTCGCCGCCCTTGAATCCTGCTGCGTCGACCTTCATCTCCTCGCCTTCAAGGCGTGGCGAGATGCCACCCACGAAAATCACTGTCTCGCAGTCGCGGGCTTGTGCCACCACCTCGTCCATGGTAGCGTCTAACTGATGGATGATGTCGAAATACAGGGCCGCCATGTCTTTGCCTTGGTGGTAGTCAAGTTGTATCTTGTATTGTTCACCGGCTTTCACGCGCTTGGTGCGGTCGGCTGCCTGAATGCGGTCGCGACCTCCCCATACATTCACGAGGGTGTCGCCATCGAGGATGAAGCGAATGCCGTCGTCGAACTTTATCCTGAAGGTCACCTCCTCGTCGTGGGTGGGACAGAATGTGCCTTCGTAGCGGGCACTGAAATCCTCGAGCGCTACACCAGGCGCGAAGACGGTATTGCCGCCATTGCTCAGGTTCACGGATTCGGAGAGGGTGACCACGGTGGCAGCGTCACCGGCAAATGTCGCGTTGTTGTAGTAGGTAGCGCGTAGTCCCTTCTTGCCCTCAGGACTCACGATGTCGCCAAAACGGCTCTCATCAATAATGTTCTTGGTCAGGTCGCAGGCAGGAAAGTATTTCACGTTGCCCACTTTCTCACGGATGCCTTGAAGGATAGTGACGTTGGTGGTGGGGTAGCCGGAGTAGTTGGCCCATTGCATCACAGAGTCGTTGGCGTTAGGACCCATCACCATCAGGCGACTGCCGTCTTTGCGCAGGGGCAGTATGCCGTTATTGTGAAGGAGGGTCATCGTCTCACGCGCCATGTCGAGGGCCAGTTGCTTGTGTGCCAGGTTGGCAACTACACTGCCGGGAATCTTCTGCCAGTCTACGAGTTCCTCGCTGTCGAAATCTCCCAGTTCAAAACGGGCTTTCAACAGGCGTTTCAGACTCACGTCAATCTCCGCTTCGGAAATTTCTCCTGCTGAAACGGCCTCGGGGAGGCTGCGGTAACTGCTGCCGCACTCCACGTCGGTGCCGGTGCGCACTGCCAGTGCAGAGGCTTCATGGGCGGTGGATGATACACCGTGGCGGCCAGGGCGCCAGAAGTCATCGATTCCACCACAGTCGCTCGTCACGATGCCCTTGAATCCCCACTCGTCGCGCAGGATACGTTGCAGCAGACGGCTGCTGCCGCAGCAGGGGGCGCCATCGAAGCGTTGGTAGGCGCACATTACCTCACCTACCTCGCCCTCTATGACAAGTTGCTTGAAGGCGGGCAGATAGGTCTCCCAGAGGTCGCGCTCGGGCAGTAACTCTACGTTGAATTCATGACGGTTCCACTCTGGTCCGCTGTGCACGGCGAAATGTTTCGCGCAGGCAAGCAGTTTGCGGTAGCGGTGGGTGCCGTCGCCTTGCAGACCGCGCACCACGGCCAGTCCCATGCGTCCGGTGAGATAGGGGTCTTCGCCATAGGTCTCTTGTCCGCGTCCCCATCTCGGGTCGCGGAAGATATTGATGTTGGGGGTCCAGAACGACAGTCCCTGATAGCGTTTCACCACCCCAGAGCGACGGGCGGTGTTGTTTTTGGCACGTGCCTCATCGCTGGCGGCGTCGAACACCTTGAAGAGCAGGTCGTCGTCGAACGATGCCGCCATGCCGATGGTGGCAGGGAATACGGTGGCGAAACCATTGCGGGCTATACCATGAAGGGCCTCACTCCACCAGTCAAACTGTGGGATGCCGAGACGTGGGATGGCGGGTGAGGAGTTCATCATCAGCCGTGCTTTCTCCTGAAGGGTAAGTCTACTGCAAAGGTCGGCTGCCCGTTCCTCCGCACTTAAGGCGTGGTTTTGGTAGGGGAAGGTTTGTGCACTGAGTGTGTGAAAGCCAAAGACGATGGCAATGGTTAGCAGAAGGGTCTTTTTCATATGGATAGGGTGTTTTTGCAAAAATAGGGATTTTTTGCCATATAAGCAAGGATTATTGCCAGAAAACCACTTTCTCTAGTTGTAATTAGTTGAATATATGGAAACACAAAAATAAGAAAAGGCGTGGTGACACCACGCCTTTGTATAGATAGAAAGAATGTTTGACTATCTTTATTTGCCGTTATGAGAAGAAGCCCAATAGCGTACCGGCTGCCACGGCAGAGCCGATGACACCTGCCACGTTCGGACCCATGGCGTGCATGAGCAGGAAGTTGTGGCGGTCGTACTCCAGACCGAGATTGTTGGAGATACGGGCGCTCATGGGTACGGCACTCACACCGGCGTTACCGATGAGCGGGTTGATCTTCTTGTCACCGGAGAGGAAGAGGTTCATCAGTTTCACGAACAACACACCGCTGGCACTGGCAATGATGAATGCCATGGCACCGAGCACAAAAATCTTGATGGTGTTGAGGGTGAGAAACTCGCTGGCCTGGGTGCTGCATCCCACGGTGAGACCGAGGAGCACTACAATAACGTCGCTCAGGGCGCTGCCGGCGGTCTTTGCCAGACGTGTGGTCTTGCCGCTCTCCTTCAGCAGGTTGCCGAAGAACAGCATGCCGAGCAAAGGAAGACCAGAGGGCACGATGAAGGTGGTGAGCAGCAGTCCGATGATGGGGAAAAGGATGCGCTCGGTCTGGCTGACGTGGCGTGAGGGCTTCATGTGAATCACACGCTCTTTCTTCGTGGTGAGCAGGCGCATCAATGGCGGCTGTATCACCGGCACAAGGGCCATGTAGGAGTAGGCGCACACGGCAATGGCACCCATAAGGTTCGGACAGAGTTTCGATGAGAGGAAAATAGCGGTAGGACCGTCGGCGCCACCGATGATGGCGATACCGGCAGCCTGATTGGGTTCGAAACCGAGGGCCAAAGCCACCATGTAGGCTCCGAAGATACCAAACTGTGCTGCAGCACCGATAAGCACCAACTTCGGGTTGCTGATGAGCGACGAGAAGTCGGTCAACGCACCGATGCCGAGGAACACCAGCGGCGGATACCATCCCTGGCGCACGCCCTGGTAGAAGATGTTCAGCACGGAGTTGTCTTCATACAGTCCTATTTCCAGGCCGGCATCGGCACGGAAAGGTATGTTGCCCAAAATGATGCCAAGACCGATGGGCACGAGAAGCAGGGGTTCGAAGTCTTTTCTGATGGCGAGCCAGATGAAGATGCCGCCCACGATAATCATAATGATGTTGGGGATGGTGGCATTGGCAAAGCCCGTATACGACAAGAAGTCGAAAAACTTGGTTGAGATGAATTCAAACGTTCCCATATCGCTATCCTATGGTTATCAGGGTGGCACCTTCCATCACGGTGTCGCCACGGGTTACTAATACGGAGGTCACCGTGCCGTCATGGTCGGCCTCGATGTTGTTCTGCATCTTCATGGCTTCGAGCACGATGACGGTGTCGCCGCTCTTCACGGTGTCACCCACGGCTACCTTTACCTCGGTGATGGTGCCGGGAAGTGGGGCGATGACCTTCGTGCCGGGGCCGGCTGCCACCTGTGGCTTGGCTGATGTCTCCTCCTTGGCGGCAGGGGCGGCGGCAGGAGAAGGAGCAGCGGCTGGCTTCACCTTCTTCGGGTGGGGGTGCTTGGTGGCGGCTTGAGCCATCTCTACCTCAATGGGCTTGCCGTTGACGATAACCTTGGCGATGTTGCCCTCTATGTCTTCTATCTCTACGGTGTAGTCGATGCCATCGACCTTATATTGATACTTGTTCATTGTATATCTGGTTTTATGTGGTTAGATTCTTGTCCATTTCGTGAATTTCGGGATGATGGTGATGGTGCCGCTCTCTACGTCGTGGGTGTCGTCGAGATACTCCTTCAATGCCATGGCAACAACGGCCATGATGACGTCGGGGTCTTCCTCGCGGCGCTTCGTCACCACACCGGGGAAGGCGCGCTCGTCTTCTTCCTCGAGGCTCATCTTGCTCAGGATCTTCTTGGTATGGGCTTGCTTGGCATCATTGAGTTTGCGGTTCTGCCTGCCTTTCATAATCCTGCCGAAAATGGTGAAGAAGATGCACAGCAGGGCAAGACAGGAGAAGACGATACCCATCGAGAGAAGGGTGATGCCAAAACCGTGGGGGTCGTCGCGCTTGATCTGAGCCACCTTGCTGTCGGAGATGTTGATGTAGTTCTCTATGCCGGGTGTCACGGCATCCACAGCCTTCACTTCCCAGGTGTCGGCACCGTCTTTCTGACGGGCATACGAGGCGTTGGGCTTCATCGGCATGGGGATGGTGACAGAGTCGACGAGGTTGACGCCGTTGCCTTCGAAGAGTCCAATCCACAGGTTGCCCTCGGCGGGAAGTGTTGAACTCAGATGGGTGGAGCCTTTAGCAGGGTTGCTGTTGAGGTAGAAAATCAGGTGCTGTCGGCCCGAAAGATTGGTGCGGGTCTCATTGTTGGGGATGATGCTCATCATCGACACACGCTCGGGCACGGTGAGTGCCTTGTTGAGCACGGCGGTGTCGGTGGCGATATACATACCCCGCACGTTGAAGGTGGTGAACGACGTGTTGGCCAACTCCATCCAGGGCAGGTGCTCGCCGTACTCATCCACGATGCTCTCGGTATTGACAGGCATCACCTCGTTGATCTTGATGTTCTTGGCACCTTGCCCGAACACCATGAGGTGGCACACAGCCAATACTGCAATAAGTGAATACTTCTTTTTCATCGAAATGTATTATATTTGATAGATTCTTGTTTTCTAACCACAGAAGAAGAGCACGAGCACCTGCGCTGTGAGGATGCGGAGGAACATGCTCAGGGGGTAGACGGTGGAGTAGCCAACACCGGGGGCCTCGCGGCTGCAAATCTGGTTGGCATAGGCAAGGGCAGGAGGGTCGGTATAAGCGCCTGCCACCATGCCGACCACCGTGAAGTAATTGAACTTGTAGACCAGTTTGGCTATCGTGGCAACGATGAGGATGGGCAACACGGTGATGAGCACGCCGCTGTAGACATACTTGATGCCGTCGCCGGCAATCACGGTGTCCCAGAATCCCGCACCGGCTTTGATGCCCACGCTGGCGAGGAAGAGTACCAGACCTATCTCGCGCAACATCATGTTGGCACTCGTGGTGGTATAGGTCACCAACTTGATGCGGTAGCCGAAACGGCCGATGAGGATGGCGATGATCAGCGGGCCACCGGCAAGACCCAGTTTCATGGGGATGGGCATGCCGGGGATGGCGATGGGCAGGCTGCCGAAGATGATGCCGAGCATCACACCAATGAATATGGTGGCAATGTTGGGGGCGTTGAGACGCTTGGCAGAGTTGCCCATAATCTCTGCCACACGGTTCACATTGTCTTCTGGACCTACCACGAGGATGCGGTCGCCTACATGGAAATGGTGGTTGCGCCCGGCAAAGAGGTCAATGCCGTGGCGGGTGATGCGCGTCACGTTCACGCCATAGACACTCGAGAAGTGCATCTTGCCCAAGGTCTTGCCGTTGATGCGCGGACTGGTCACTACGATGCGGCGCGATACCATCGGCTGCTGTTCTTGCTTCACGTCCCACTCACTCTCCAGTTTCGGACCGATGAAGGCGATGATCGGCTCGGCATCGGCCTCGGCACAAACGATGAGCAACTCGTCGCCGATTTCAAACACCGTGTCGCGGTTGGGGATGCTCACCTGCCCCTCGTGGAGGTAGCGAGAGCAGACGAAGTCGCGGTTCAGAAACTCGCTGATCTGTTTCAGTGTGCGCCCCGCCAAGTAGGAGTTCTGCACCTTCAGGTGCATCATGTAGGGTTTGGCATGGGGATTCTCTGCTTCAAGAGCCTCCAACTGGGCTTCCTCTGTATCCAGTTTCGAGCGGGTGAGGAAGCGGATGGCCACGGAAGCGAGGATGATGCCGGTGACACCTAGCGGATAGGCGCAGGCGTAGCCAGATGCTATCTGTGGGGTGTTGTCAGAGAACACCGTTCCTAAAGCCTCGGTGGCGGCACCAAGACCGGGGGTGTTGGTCACGGCTCCGTAGAGAGTACCCACCATCATGGGCAGGTTATTGGGGTTTGACGTGTCGAAGAACAGGTAGTAGCAGCCAAACATCACGAGAATGTTGAGCAGGATGATGGCAGCGGCAAGGCCGTTGAGCGTAAGACCGTCTTTCTTGAAACTCTCAAAGAAACCCGGACCCACTTGCAAACCTATCATGAACACGAAGAGGATGAGTCCGAAATCCTGGATGAAATTCAAAATCGTGACGGGGGCTGTGAAATGCACGTGACCTGCCAGGATGCCGGCGAAGAGCACGAAGGTAACACCCAACGAGATACCACATACCTTGATCTTGCCCAGATACACTCCCAATGCGATGACACAGGCATAGAGGAGCACGGTGTGGGCAATAGAGTCGGTTTCTGTAAAGAGATTAATGAGCCAATCCATCTTTTTGAAAAAAAACTCTGCAAAATTACTCATTTTATTGCTCAAAGAATAATTTTTGTGCAATTAATTCTCCGCAAAACGACAAGATTTTGAATTTTTCACGTTTAAATATTAATTTATCCGTTTTTCTTTCATGATGTCGCAAAAAACTTGTATCTTTGCATAATGATTTAAGGGCCTTCTGTACCTTATAATTTTTCAAACTTATATAATAAACATTTCGCTATGTCAAACAACAAGGAAAAACTCTTTACTGAGTTTCAGGCTCCTACCACACAAGAATGGCTAGACAAGATTCAAGTCGACCTCAAGGGAGCAGATTTCAACAAGAGACTCGTATGGAGAACTAACGAAGGTTTCAACGTGCAACCATTCTATCGCAGGGAAGACGTTCTGAAACTGAAAACACCCGAGGCCTTGCCCGGAGAATTCCCGTTCGTTCGCGGCAACAAAAAGGACAACAACGAGTGGTTTGTCCGTCAGAATATCCTCGCAGAGGATGCCGCCGCTGCCAACGCCAAAGCCCTCGATGTGCTCAATAAGGGTATTGATTCCCTGGGATTCAAGATTCCCGGTGATAAGGTGAGCGAGGAGTTCATCGACACCTTATTAAAGGATATTGAGTGCGAGTACATTGAAATCAATTTCAAGACTTGCCCGCGCCACACCCTGGAACTGGCCGAAATCCTCAAGGCCTATTTCGAGAAGAAAGGCTACGACAAGACGAAACTCGTGGGAAGCGTAGAATTCGACCCCATTGAGAAAATCGTCATGAAGGGAAAGGATGCCACACCACTGCTCGGCATCACCGCCCAACTCGTGGAGGCTTTCAAGGACTACCCGCAGATGCGCTGCGTCACTGTCGACTCCGAAGCGCTCAACAATGCCGGTGCCTATATCGTGCAGGAACTGGGTTATGCCCTGGCATGGGGTAACGAATATCTGCAGCAACTCACTGAGGCTGGTGTCGATGTCGACCTGGCTGCATCGAAGATCAAGTTCAATATGGGCGTAAGCGAAAACTACTTCATGGAACTCGCCAAGTTCCGTGCCGCCCGCTTGCTCTGGGCACAAATCGTGAAGCAATATGAGCCCAAATGCGACTGTGCCTGCAAGATGTGCGTCAATGCCACCACTTCGAAATACAACCAGACTCTCTTCGACAGTTATGTCAACCTGCTCCGCTCGCAGACCGAGGCCATGAGTGCTGCCCTCGCTGGCGTACACTCCATGGTGGTCACTCCGTTCGACGAGCCTTATGAGGTGCCCAACGACTTCTCAGAGCGCATCGCACGCAACCAGCAGTTGCTGCTCAAGGAGGAGTGTCACTTCGGTGCCGTCGTCGACCCGGGTGCCGGTTCCTATTATATCGAGCATCTCACCGATAGCCTCGCTGTAGAGGGATGGAAAATCTTCCTCGCTGTGGAGGAGGATGGCGGATTCCTCGCCGCTGCCAAGGAGGGCAAGGTGCAGGACGTCATCAACGCCACCAACGAAAAGCGTCATGGCGATGCCGCCAAGCGCAAGGAGTTCATCCTCGGCACCAACCAGTTCCCCAACTTCACCGAGGTTTCTGATGGCAAGACCGCTCGTCAGTGCGCTTGCTGCTGCCAGAAAGAGGAGGCCGACTTCAAGGCTGTGAAGGCCACCCGCCTGGCTGCCGACTTCGAAGACCTCCGCATCCATACCGAGAACACCCGAGTGCCTGTAGCGTTCATGCTCACCATCGGCAACCTGGCCATGCGCCAGGCCCGTGCACAGTTCTCGTGCAACTTCCTCGCTTGTGCAGGATACAAAGTCGTCGACAACCTCGGCTTCAAGACCGTTGAGGAGGGTGTCGATGCCGCTCTCGAGGCTAAGGCCGACATCGTGGTCCTCTGCTCCAGCGATGACGAATATGCCGAGTATGCCATCCCTGCCTTCAAGTATCTCGACGGCCGCGCCATGTTTGTCGTGGCAGGTGCTCCCGCTTGCATGGAAGACCTGAAAGCAGCCGGTATCGAGAACTTCGTACATGTGCGCTGCAACGTGCTTGAGACACTCCGTGAATACAATGCCAAGTTGGGAATTTAAATCGCTACAGTCATGAGAAAGAATTTTAAAGATATCGATATTTATGCTGGCATTCAGCCGCAGAATGGTGCTGAGTGGCAACAGGCCAACGGCATTGACTACAACTGGAAAACCCCCGAGCACATCGAGGTGAAACCGGTTTATACGAAGGAAGACCTGGAGGGTATGGAGCACCTCGACTTCACAGCAGGTATACCGCCTTATCTCCGTGGTCCGTACTCGATGATGTATCCTTTCCGTCCGTGGACCATCCGTCAGTATGCTGGATTCTCCACCGCCGAGGAATCTAACGCGTTCTACCGCCGCAACCTCGCTTCCGGACAGAAGGGCCTCTCCGTGGCTTTCGACCTTCCCACACACCGTGGCTACGACCCCGACAACCCCCGTGTGGTGGGCGACGTGGGTAAGGCTGGTGTGTCTATCTGCAACGAGGAGAACATGAAGGTGCTCTTCTCGGGCATTCCTCTCAACAAGATGTCGGTGTCGATGACCATGAACGGTGCCGTGCTTCCTATCCTTGCTTTCTATATCGTGGCTGGTCTGGAGCAGGGAGCACAACTCGAGGAGATGGCTGGTACCATCCAGAACGATATCCTCAAGGAGTTCATGGTGCGCAATACCTATATCTACCCGCCTGCCTTCTCGATGAAGATTATCGCCGACATCTTTGAGTTCACCTCACAGAAGATGCCGAAGTTCAACTCCATCTCCATCTCGGGCTATCACATGCAGGAGGCTGGTGCCACCGCCGACATCGAATTGGCTTACACCCTGGCCGACGGTATGGACTACATCCGCACGGGTGTGAACGCAGGTATCGACGTGGATGCCTTCGCACCACGTTTGTCGTTCTTCTGGGCCATCGGCATGAACCACTTCATGGAGATAGCGAAGATGCGTGCCGGACGTCTGCTCTGGGCGAAAATTGTGAAGAGTTTCGGCGCTAAGAACCCGAAGTCGCTCGCATTGCGTACCCACTCGCAGACTTCTGGATGGTCGCTCACTGAGCAAGACCCCTTCAACAACGTGGGCCGTACCTGTATCGAGGCTATGGCTGCCGTGCTCGGACATACACAGTCGCTGCACACCAACGCCCTCGATGAGGCCATCGCCCTGCCTACCGACTTCTCCGCCCGTATCGCACGCAACACGCAAATCTATATCCAGAACGAGACGAAGGTGTGCAAGCAGATTGACCCGTGGGCTGGTTCTTACTATGTGGAGACACTTACCAACGAACTGGTGCACAAGGCATGGGAGCATATCCAGGAAATCGAGAAACTGGGTGGTATGGCAAAGGCCATCGAGACCGGACTTCCGAAGATGCGTATCGAGGAGGCCGCCGCACGCACACAGGCACGCATCGACTCGGGCGTGCAGACCATCGTCGGCACCAACAAATACCGTCTCGACCATGAGGACCCCATCGATATCCTCGAGGTAGACAATACTGCCGTACGCAAACAGCAGGAGGAGTCGCTCGCACAGGTGCGTGCCTCTCGCGACGAGGCTGCTTGCCAGGAGGCACTCAAAGCCATCACCGCATGCGTGCGCGACTTCAAGGAGGGGCGCAAGAGCAAGGACAACCTGCTCGACCTCGCCGTGAAGGCAGCCCAACTGCGCTGTACGCTGGGTGAAATCAGTGATGCCTGCGAAGAAATCGTAGGCCGTTATAAAGCAATCATCAGAACTATTTCAGGCGTGTATTCAGCAGAAAGCAAAAACGATTCCGACTTCAAGAAGGCTTGTCAACTCACTGAAGAGTTTGCCAAGAAAGAGGGCCGCAGGCCTCGTATCTTTGTTGCTAAAATGGGACAGGACGGTCACGACCGCGGTGCCAAGGTGGTGGCCACCGGTTATGCCGACTGTGGCTTCGACGTGGACATGGGGCCGCTCTTCCAGACTCCTGCCGAGGCTGCACGCGAGGCAGTGGAGAACGACGTACACATCGTAGGTGCCTCGTCGCTCGCCGCAGGTCACAAGACGCTCATCCCGCAACTCATCGAGGAGTTGAAGAAACTGGGTCGTGAGGACATCATGGTCATCGCTGGTGGCGTGATTCCTGCTCAGGACTACGACTTCCTCTACAAGGCAGGCGTTGCCGCCATCTTCGGTCCTGGCACCTCCGTGGCCAAGGCTGCCGTAGAGATGATGAACATCCTGCTCGACAAATAAAGTGGAGTAGAAACAATAAACCGGGGGTGGTTCTTTTCGAGAGAATCACCCCCGGTTGTTTTTATCAATAATCATCGGAGACTGTTCTGAATGATTATAAAGCCAGGGAAAAAGCAGTGAGCCGAATACTCCAATAAGAAGTATCCAATGATTGAACCTTACTCTATACTCTCAATCTTCACTCCATTGAGTTCTTCCATGATGCCAAGGACGCGCGACTCGTATTTGTCGCGTTTCACGATGACGTCGGTGGTCACCGAAAACAGTGTCTTGCCGTCTTTCTGCACCTCACGCATGTTGTAGTTGTCAATCTTCATGCCATCGTTGCGCAGACGGTCGAGCACACTGCGCACATCGCTGATGCTCGGCGAAGAGAAGGTGATGGCGATGTTGCGGGTGCCGAAGTGGTGCATGATAAGGTTGAGCGTTTCCAGGCAGAGCAGCACGAGAAGGGTAGTGGCGATGGCGAGGATATAGAGTCCGGAACCGCAAGTCATACCAATGGCAGCGGTCACCCACAGTCCGGCGGCAGTGGTGAGCCCTTTCACCACATGTCTCTGGAAGATAATCGTGCCGGCACCAATGAAACCGATGCCGCTAACCACCTGTGAGGCGATACGCGACGGGTCGAGACGGATGTTGTAGGGCAGGCCGAGAACTGTCTCAAAGCCAAACTGTGAGACAATCATAAACAAGGCGCTGCCGAGAGCCACGAGGAAATGGGTACGCACGCCGGCCTCCTTGGCACGGTAGCCGCGCTCCATACCTATGATGCCGCCCATGACGGCGGCGGCGAAGAGTCGTAGGATGAATTCTTGGGTCATGGTATTGTTGGCATAAAATTACGGCATGGAGCGTGTGCCCCATGCCGTGTTGGTTATTCGAATGTCAGTTCTTCTTTCTCTGGATGTTTGCCGATGGCGATGGTGTCGCCTTCTTTCACGTCGCCACCGAGGATGCGCTCGCAGAGACCATCCTCAATGTAGTTCTGGATGGCGCGCTTCAGCGGACGGGCACCAAACTGCACGTCGTAGCCCTTCGTAGCGACGAACTCCTTCGCCTCGTCACTGATGGTGAGGTGATAGCCCAAGGCCTCCACGCGGGTGAAGAGTCCGCGCAACTCGATATCGACGATGCGCTTGATGGCTTCCATGTCGAGTTGGTCGAAGGTGATAATCTCGTCGAGACGGTTGAGGAACTCAGGCGCAAACTGCTTGCTGAGGCTCTTCTGGATGATAGAGCGGGCATAGGCCTTGTCGCTCTCGTTGATGCTAAGACCTGTCGTTCCAGTGGAGTTGAAGCCCACGCCGCGACCAAATTCCTTCAACTGGCGGGTGCCGGCATTGGAGGTCATGATGATGACGGTGTTGCGGAAGTCGATAAGACGGCCGTTGCCATCGGTGAGGCGTCCCTCGTCGAGCACCTGGAGCAAGAGGTTGAACACGTTGCCGTGGGCTTTCTCTATCTCGTCGAGCAGGACGATGGAGTACGGGTGGCGCCGCACTTTCTCGGTGAGTTGACCGCCTTCCTCATAGCCCACATATCCCGGAGGGGCACCCACAAGGCGCGACACGTTGAAACTCTCGGTATACTCACTCATGTCGATGCGGATAAGGTCGTCGGCACTGCCAAACATATACTCGGCGAGTTTCTTGGCAAGGTAGGTCTTGCCCACACCCGTAGGACCGAGGAACATGAACACACCGATGGGGTGGTTGGGGTCTTTCAGACCCACGCGGTTGCGCTGGATGGCTTTCACCATCTTCTCAATAGCAGCATCTTGGGCAACAACAGCCTTCTTCAGTTCGTCGCCCATATGGCGAAGGCGTACGCCCTCACTCTCTGCCATGCGCTGCACAGGCACGCCAGTCATCATAGACACTACGTCGGCCACCTCTTCGTCGGTGACGGTCTCGCGCTCATCGTTCACACCATTACTCCAGGCATCATTGAGTTGGCGCAACTCCTCTTCCATGCGGCTCTGCAGGTCGCGGTAACTGGCTGCCAACTCGTAGTTCTGATTCTGCACAGCACTGCTCTTCTTCTTCTTCACCTCTTCGATCTCCTTCTCTTTGGCGGCAATCTCAGGGGGAATCTGGGCATGCTGCAGGTGCACGCGGGCACCTACCTCATCGAGGGCGTCGATGGCCTTGTCGGGGAAGGCGCGGTCGGTGACGTAGCGCTCGGTGAGCCGCACACACGAGTTGATGGCCTCGTCGGTGTAGTCTACGTGATGGTGCTGCTCGTAGCGGTCCTTGATGTTATGGAGTATCTGCAGGGTCTCCTCGGTGGTCGTCGGCTCTACCATCACCTTCTGGAAACGGCGCTCCAGGGCACCGTCTTTCTCGATGCTGTTGCGGTATTCGTCGAGGGTGGTGGCACCGATGCACTGTATGGTGCCCCTGGCAAGGGCGGGCTTGAGGATGTTGGCGGCATCCATCGAACCGGGGGTGGAACCGGCACCAATGATGGTGTGCACCTCGTCGATGAAGACGATGATGTCGGGACTCTCCTCCAACTCCTTGATGAGGGCCTTGATGCGCTCCTCAAACTGTCCTCTGTATTTCGTGCCTGCCACCACCGACGTGAGGTCGAGGCTCACCAGGCGCTTGTTGAAGAGGATGGGCGAGGTGCGGTGGCGCACAATCATCTGGGCAAGGCCTTCCACGATGGCACTCTTGCCCACACCGGGCTCACCGATGAGGATGGGGTTGTTCTTCTTGCGGCGACAGAGAATCTCCATCACGCGTTGCATCTCGTGCTCACGGCCCACCACGGGGTCGAGTTTGTTTTCCAAAGCGGCTTTGGTGAGGTCGGTGGAGAAATTGTCGAGCACAGGGGTCTTGCCCGCTGGCTTGCGGGTCTGCGTGGCAGTGCTGCCGCTGCTGCCGTGGTTGTCGAGTGGCATGCCGTCGTCATCGTCTTCGGTATCATCAGGGATGCCGAGACCGTCTTGCGGTAGGTTGGCCACCTGCTGGAAATATGCTAATGCGTCTTCGTAATTCATGTTGTTGTCCTCCAATACTTTCTTAGCGCCATTGTCCACCTGGTCGTGGAGGATGGCGAGCAATAGGTGACGCACGTCGACAGTGCTGGTGCGCTGCAGACGGGCTTCAAGAACGGCCAACTTCAGGATGTTGCTGGCTTTGTCGTTGAGCACCAATTCCCTGTTGGTCAGGGGCTGGTCACTCTCGTCGGCTTTCACAAGCGACTCCAGGTCGTCTTTCACCGACTTGAGGTTGATGTGCATGCGCTCAAACAACGAGTGAACCTCGTTGGCACGGTCGCGCAGGATGCCCATCAACAGGTGCTCCGGACCCACCCATTTGCTGGCAAGCCTCGTGGCTTCCTCACGGCTGTAGGAGAGGATTTCGGATACTTTTGGTGAAAATTGGCTTGTCATCATCTTTATACCTTAAAAAAATTAATACCTTAATGTCAATTCTATGGTCTATTCAGTACACACAAAAATACAATCAAACATTGTGCCAAAATTATCGGTTGCCGAAAAATTTCATGTATTCGTCTTCAAAATTCGGTGTGAAGTAGTCTTTTCCTATCTTCTGTAGTATCTCATCGGGGCTGAAGAAGCGGCCTCCAGCCAACTCGTCGGGGGCGGGGAGCACCTCACCGTCGTAGACGGTCTGGAAGACGTATACCAGTTCGCGCTCTCGCTTGCCCTCGAAAATATATTTCCCCAAATACTCAGGGGTAAAGGTGGTGATGCCGAGTTCCTCGAGCACCTCGCGTACGAGGGCGTCTTCCACGCTCTCACCATAGTCGATATGTCCGCCAGTGGCGGTGTCCCATTTTCCGGGCTGTATGTCTTTCCACTGCGGCCGCTCCTGCAAATAGAGCATGCCCTGGCTGTTGAAGAGGTGGAGATGCACCACGGGATGCAGTATCTTCGTGCCGTCATGGGCTTGTCCCCGGCTGATGCTGCCAGTGACGTTGCCGTTTTCATCGACAATAGGAAAGCGCTCGTTTTGGTTGTCCATTAATAATAATGAAAATAGATAATAACAATACGCACGCGATAAACGCTGTGCTGATGTCCTTTTTATTCCCCCATCTATAACTCCATCACTGCGGTGAAGCAGTCGTTGAATTGCTCGGCGATGCCAGAGGGCTGGTGGTCGAAGATGCCGAAGACAGCACTGCCGCTGCCTGTCATCTGGGCATAGAGGGCTCCGTCGGCATAGAGGGCTTCCTTAATCTCGCCGATGCGTGGGTAGAGGGCGAAGATGGGGGCTTCGAAGTCGTTGACCAGTTCGTTGCGCCATGTGCTGATGGGCTGGCATACGATCTCACGGCAACTCTTTTCAGGCTGGCGGGGATGGATGTTGGCGTAGGCCTCGCGGGTGGAGACGGCGATGTCGGGTTTCACCAAGGCGAGGTGATAGCCGTTGAGATTGCCATACTCCCCGTCGGCGGGCTCAAGGATATCGCCGATGCCGGTGGCAAAAGCGGGTTCAGCGGTGATGAAGAAAGCGCAGTCGGCTCCCAGGCGGGCGGCATAGCGTTCCATCTCGGCATTGCCGATATTGAGGTGGTATTCCTCGTCGAGCAACCTGATCATGAAGGCGGCATCGCTCGAACCGCCTCCCAGTCCGGCCTGCGACGGGATGCGCTTGAGCAGATGGGCGTGGAGCCGGGGCAACCGGAAGTCTTGTGCCAGCAGGTTGTAGGCTTTCACTACGAGGTTGCTGTCGTCATCGCTGTCGATGGCAATCCCCGTTGTCTTGATGTCGCACGGGCGTTCGCTGGGGAAGTGGTGGTCCATCTTGTACACAGAGAGGGCATCGTAGAGCGGGATGGGGTAGAACACGGTTTCCAGATTGTGGTATCCGTCAGGGCGTTTCGACACCACGTTGAGTCCAAGATTGATTTTTGCGCAGGGAAATACTGTCATATCTTATTAGAGTTCATCCATATTGGTTTCAATGTTATCATGCAAATGTATACATTATATCTGACATGAACAACTTCTGGGCTGGTTTTTATATTTTTTTTTAAACAACGGCCTCCACACTGTTTCCAATGTGGAGGCCGTATATGCCACGAGGCACCTTCGATAAGTCAGCGCATGTGTCCCCCTATAACTCCTTGAAGTGGGGCGAATGCGATATTATGTAGTCAGTCGCGTAGGATAGGCATGGTCATACAGCGTGCGCCACCGCCGGCGCGGGGGAGTTCCGAACCCGGGAAGGCTGCCACGAAGGAGGGGTAGTCGTTCATGTCGACTTTGCCGCTGACGATGTCCTCGGCATTGAGCACGGCAAACCCGGCTTTGTCGAGGGCGTCGATGGTGTGGGTGTTGCGCTGATAGCCCATCACCTTGCCATCGCCGAGGGCGAAGAAGTTGGCACCGCTGTGCCACTGCTCGCGCAGTTGGTCCCAGGAGTCGCTGCCGCCACAGACCACTGGCTGCAAGTCCCATCCCAGTGAGCGCAGTCCGCTGAGGATGTCGCGCACCTGATGGTAGGTCACCTTGCCGTTGTGGATGCGTATGAGTGTGGTGGCCTTGTTGGCAAAGAACCCCTCTTTCTTCAGCATAGGCTCAAACACCATGCAGTGGTGCTGCGAGAGGAAGGTGAACACCATGTCGAGGTGGATGAACGAGTCGGGGTCGGTGGGCATCTCCTGCACGAGAATATTGAAGTGGTCGCGCTCGCGGGCGAAGGTCTGCGCGAGGTATTCTATGCCTTTGGCATTGGTGCGTATGCCTTCACCGATGCAGAGCAGGTCGGGCGAGGCGATGTGGATGTCACCTCCCTCGGTGCGTGCCATGGGGTTCCATGTGGCGGCGTTGAGCATCTCCGCCTTGAAGAAATGGCGGAAAATGGCATCGTAGATGAGTGTCTCGCGCTCACGCACCTCGAAACTCATCGAGTTGATGAGCACACGGTTATAGATGGTCGAGGAGGCGTCGCGTGTGAAGAAGAGGTTGTAGAGGGGCTTTAGCAGGTAGCGGTCGTCGGAGAACCCGTCCCACTGTTCCTTCTCATAGCCCTCGATGAGGATGCGTGCCAGGGCCTTGCTGTCGAGTTCCATCAGGTATTCGGACAGTCCGTTGTTCACCTGCTGCTGTTGTGAGGTGCGCCGGTCGTGGCGCAGACTCTCGGCAACCAGATACTGACGGATGTCATTGTCGTTGAGCAACTGTTCAAGAATGTCGCTCACGTAATAGACGTCGCACCAACGTTCCAGTACTCCGCTGAAGAGGTCGTACTCCTTGTCGACAGTCGGACGGTCGAGGATGTCGCTGTAGAGTGCCTGGGTGGCGTTGAGGGGCGTCATGCGCTCTATTTCAATGCCGGGCCGTCGGAGCAGCACCGCCCGCAGGCGGCCTGTCTCCGAGCCCACATTGATATTGCATGGGTGTATGTCGGTGCTCATTTCATGTATGAATATCGGTAATCGGTGGGCGACACAAGGGTCTCCTTTACTACACGTGGTATAATCCATCGGATGAGGTTGAACTCTCCTCCGGCCTTGTCGTTGGTGCCACTGGCACGCGCTCCTCCGAAGGGCTGCATGCCTACCACGGCCCCCGTGGGCTTGTCGTTGATGTAGAAATTGCCGGCGGCATAACTCAGTGCATCGGTAATCTTCTCCACTGCCATGCGGTCGCGGCCGAAGACGGCTCCGGTAAGTCCATAGGGCGATGTCTCGTCGCACAGGCGCACAGTCTCTTCCACCTTGTCGTCGTCGTAGGGGAAGACGGTGAGGATGGGACCGAAGATTTCTTCTTCCATCGACTTGAACCGTGGATTGGTGGTCTCGATGACGGTGGGCTCCACAAACCATCCCTTGGTCTTGTCGCAGGTGCCTCCGAGCACAATCTTGGCATCGTCGGCTTTTTTTGCAAACTCGATATACGACTGGCATTTGTCGAATGAGGCCTCGTCGATGACAGCATTGATATAGTTCATGGGGTCTTTTACATCGCCCATCTTGATCTCTTTGGCCATGCGCTTGATGTCGTCGAGCACGTCGGGCCACAGGCTCTTCGGGATGTACATGCGCGAGGCAGCAGAGCATTTCTGGCCTTGGAACTCGAAGGCTCCGCAGAAGGCTGCCGTAGCCACAGCCTTGGTGTCGGCGCTGGGGTGCACGAAGATGAAGTCCTTGCCGCCTGTCTCTCCCACGAGCCGGGGATAGGAGATGTAGCGGTCGAGTTGACTGCACGCCTGTTGCCATAGGCTCTTGAAGGTGGCGGTAGAGCCGGTGAAGTGGATGCCGGCGAAATGTTTCGACTGTGTGGCTACCTCGCCAATCAGCGCACCACTTCCGGGGAGGAAGTTTACCACGCCGTCGGGCAGTCCGGCTTCCTTGTAGAGTTGCATGAGGTAGTAGTTGCTCAGCAGGGCGGTGGTGGATGGTTTCCACAGTGCCACGTTGCCCATGAGCACAGGGGTCATGCACAGGTTGGAGGCGATGGACGTGAAGTTGAATGGGGTGACGGCGAGGACGAAACCCTCGAGCGGACGGTATTCGGTATGGTTGAGTTGTGCCACGCCGTCCTTGGGTTGCATGGCATAGATTTTCGAGGCGTAGTGCACGTTGTAACGGAAGAAGTCGATGGTCTCGCAGGCGGAGTCAATCTCTGCCTGGAAGAAGTTCTTGCTCTGACCGAGCATCGTGGCGGCATTCATGATGGGGCGGTACTTCGTGGCGAGCAGTTCGGCCATCTTCATCACGATGGCGGCACGGGTGGTCCATGGCGTGCGGCTCCATTCCTTCCATGCCTTCATGGCGGTCTCAATGGCCAACTCTATCTCTTTCTTGCCTACCTTGTGGTAGGTGGCGAGCACGTGCTGGTGGTCGTGCGGACAGGTTACCTTGCCTGTGTCGCCGGTGCGTATCTCCTTGCCGCCGATGATAATGGGGATGTCGACAACGGTGTTGCTCTGCCGCTCCAGTTCTTTCTCAAGGGCGATGCGCTCTGGCGAGCCTGCCAGATAGGTCTTCACCGGCTCATTGGCCGGGAGGGGGAATGTGATGATGGAATTGTTCATGTGTCGATAGTATTAAAATGGTTGTTGTGATGTCTTAGAAAATCTCGGCAATCATGCACCGGGCACTGCCTCCGCCAACGGTCTCGATGGCGTGGATAGGGGGTGCTACGATGCGTGTGTGGCGGGAGAGGGTGTCGAACTGACTGGGGGTGAGCGACTGCCGGGCGGTGTCGCTCATCACCAATAGTTGTTCACCATGGATATTGCTGACCTCAAGCATGTTGCCGGCAAATTGGCGCACCTGGGCCTGGGTGATGGGCACCACCTCTTTGCCGCTGTCGGCAAGGCGTCGCACAAGTTCGGCACGTTGATGGTCGTCACGGATGCTGTCGAGGCATACCACGGCAACGTCGATGCCCACGTGCATCACTACGTTGGTGTGGTATACCGGTGTGCCGTTGTCGTCGGTGCTGTCGAAGAGGAAATAGTCGTAGCCCAACTGTTGGGCCCAGTCGGCCACTACCTCTTCGTGGGTGCGTGGTGAGCGGCAGGCGTAGGCCATGTGCCGCTGCCTGTCGAGGATGAGTGAACCGGTGCCTTCGAGGAAATGCGCGTCGTTCTCCCAATGGGTGAGGTCGACAACCTTGTCGAATGGCATCTCAACCAATAGGGGGCGCAGTTTCTCACGCTCGTCACGGCGGTTGGGGGCAAACATGGGGTAGAGCACCAGTGTGCGCCCTTTGTCGTCGAGGTGGGTGGAGAAACAGTTGTTGGGGAAGATGGAGTCAGGGGTGAAAGGGTATGGGGTGTCATCAACGACGGTTACCCGTACGCCGTTCTGCCGGAGCAGGGCTACGTAGTCGTCGAATTCCTTCAGGGCCTGTTGCTGCAGACCGTTCTCCCCGGCTTCATCGCTCCGCTGCTGGAAAGCATTGTTGCCGGCAGTTTCTTCATTGAAGGCGAAGCGCACAGGCCGCACCATCAAAAGATGTGAAGTGGTTTGGTTCAGCATCATCTTCAATCGGTCGAATTCTGGTTTTTATTCAATTACTCCACTTTTGCAACTATGGAGAGATATGGATCGAAGAAATAGTTCATACGTCCCTTCATCTCTCCATTCGCTCCTATATGGTGAGCGAACGCAAGTCGTGAATCAATTTTCCTCAAACGTCTCCTTGATGATGCTGATGGCTTCCATCAGTTCAGCCTCGTTGATGCACAGCGGTGGGGCAAAACGGATGATATGGTCGTGGGTGGGCTTGGCGAGCAGGCCTTTCTCTTTCATGCTGAGGCAGATGTCCCATGCGGTCTTGCCGTTCACAGGCTTGGTGACAATGGCGTTGAGCAGGCCGCGGCCACGGACTTGTTCGATAAACGGCGATTGTATCTTCCTTACCTCTTCGCGGAAAATCTTTCCCATAGCCTCGGCGTTCTCTACGAGGTGCTCATCGCGCACCACCTTCAACGCTTCTACAGCCACACGGGCGGCAAGGGGGAATCCACCAAAGGTGGAGCCGTGCTCACCGGGCTTGATGTTGAGCATGATGTCGTCGTCGGCAAGACAGGCGGAAACGGGGAGGACACCACCGCCAAGGGCCTTGCCCAGCACGACAATGTCGGGGCGTATGCCGTCGTGCTCCGAACAGAGCATCTTGCCCGTGCGGGCAATGCCGGTCTGCACCTCGTCGGCGATGAACAGCACGTTGTGTGCATGACAGAGGTCGTAGCAGGTCTTCAGGTAACCGTCATCGGGAACGAAGACTCCTGCCTCTCCCTGGATGGGTTCGGCGATGAAGGCGCATACCTCGTCGCCATATTGGTCGAGGGCTTTCCTCAATGCTTCGGTGTCGTTGTAGGGAATGCGGATGAAACCTGGTGTGAGGGGACCATACTGTGCGTAGGAACTGGGGTCGTTGCTCATTGTAATCACCGTCACGGTGCGGCCGTGGAAGTTGCCCTCGCAGCAGATGACCTTGATCTTGTCGTTTTCAATGCCTTTTTTCACAGCGCCCCAGCGGCGGGCGAGTTTCAGGGCAGTCTCCACACCCTCGGCACCGGTGTTCATCGGCAGCACGCGGTCGTAGCCGAAGTAGTCGTGCATGAACTTCTCGTATTCGCAGAGGGCGTCGTTGTAGAATGCCCGTGAGGTGAGGCAGAGAAGGTCGGCCTGGTCTTTCAGCGCTTTCACGATGCGGGGATGGCAGTGCCCTTGGTTCACTGCGGAATAAGAGGAGAGGAAGTCGAAGTATTTCTTGCCTTCCACGTCCCATACGTAGATGCCTTTCCCTCGGTGGAGGACAACAGGAAGGGGATGGTAGTTGTGGGCTCCGTATTGCTCTTCCAACTCCATCAGTTGCTCACTGCCGAGCATGGCTTTTCCTTGTTCGTGGGTGTTTTCAAATGTCTTTTCCATAGTAAGTTTGTAAGTTTATGCGATTTTTTTGCAAATTTAGTTTTATTCTCGGAAAAGACATTGAAAATTGTGCTAATTTTCGTTAAAAGCAAGTGCGTTTTATGTGGAATAATGATAACTTAGCGGCTATAATGCGATTGAACATGTTTTACCTGTTAATTCAAATTTAGTCATGAAGCGTTGCATGCTCGTAACACTGGCCTTTGCCATGACCATTACCTCTTATGCCCAACAGAACGACCTGACGATAGCATGGCCGTCGGAGGGCTATCACACCCCAGGAAATCAGTATCTCTTACCGTTGAACACGGAGGTGCATTTCGGTGCGCTCCCGGCATCGGCCACGGGGTGGCGATGGGAATTGCCCGGTGCCACTCCTGAAGTCGTGGAGGAACAGGAGGCGGCGGTGGTGTATGCCGAGGAAGGTGTTTATGACGTACGTCTTGAGGCTAATGTCAACGGGGTGGATAAAGTATTGCACTTCGACAATGTCATCCAGGCTGGTGATGCCAATTTCGTGTGGAATATTGCCAGCGAAGAGGTGGAACGGTTGGAGACCATCGCGCTGGCGTGGTATGGCTATTATGGCGGCACTAACTGGCTGGGGATGGAGAAGTTTGCTGAGGCGTTCCATGACCCGATGCAAACGGCTTATATCGACAGCGTGGCAGTGCGCTTCGGCGCGGTCGACGTGGCGACAGAGGGCGCCGAAATCACCTTGTCGGTGAATGCCGTGGATGAGAATGGTATGCCAGGAGAGCCGCTTGGTGTTACCTCGCTGTTGGCTTCGCAAGTCAATAGGACAGCGGGAGAGAGCACTTTCTTCCGTTTCGCTGAAGCAGTGAGGGTCGACGGACCTTTCTTCGTGGTCATCGGTGGTTTTCCCAAAGCCAATGGCGATGGCCTCGCCATCGAGTGCGTGCGTAGGCCGGTAGGGGAGGTGTGCACAGCCTACCACTTGCTTGCCGACGAGGATGTTTACTATCAGCCTACAGGCACTTATACCTGGTATCAGAACGTAGACGACCCCACTTCTTTTGCTATCTGCCCTTGGCTGCGCTATGCCACATCGACGGGGGTGACCGACAGGTGGCTTGCGGAGGACTCTGCCGCCCGTTTCGATGGTCATACCCTCTATCTGCCGGCAAACATTTCACGGCTGGAAATCTTTGGCGTAGATGGCAGAAAGGTCCTCTTTATCGACCATCCATCCACTTCCGTCTCGCTGGAATCCTTGTCACACGGCATCTACCTCATCCATGCCGATGGCATGATAATGAAGGTTAGGAAATAGGAAATACCACCATTCAATCATCCGGGGAAATAGAATCTAATCTTTCGGAATAGCCCCCCAATGGGTAGATATCCATACGTTTCTTTAACAAAAATATGGATTTGAGGCGGTTTTTATGCTGAATTTTTAACTTTTTTAGCAAATTATTTGGAAATAAAAATATTTTTTAGTATTTTTGCAAAGGAAAACAATTAAGTATTACGTGTGAAATTCAAGTCTCTCATCTTTATTTCTCTGTGGGCTGCCTTGCTCGCTTCTTGCGACTTCAAACTGAAGCCGTTTAGTGAGATGATGGACGATACTTTGGAAATTACCATACAACGATATGACAGGATTGAGAGCCTCTACCTGACGACCGGTGACTTCTCCGCCCTCCAGCAGATGAGTACAGACTATCCCAATGAGACACGCACACTCATCGAGGACGTGCTGGGACTCGGCGATGTGAGCGACCCTCAAATCAACTCCAAACTGCTCCGGTTCTATCAAGACTCCACGCTACAGACGGTCATCTCCGATGCAGAGGTACAATATGCCAATATGAGCGATCTCAACACGCAGTTGACGGAGGCTTTCCATACGTTGAAGACCTGGATTCCCGATATAAAAATCCCCATGGTCTACGCGCAAATCTGCGCCCTCGACCATAGTATAGTTGTGGGTGACGGTTCGGTGGGCATCTGTCTCGACAAATACCTCGGTGCCAACTATCCTATCTATGAAAAATACTATGACAAGCAGCAGCGCCAGTCGATGTCACGTGAATATATCGTACCCGACTTCATCTGTTTCTATCTGCTGAGCCTTTATCCACTGCCCAATTTCTACAACGCACCTCAGCGTGACCTTGACCTGCATGTAGCCAAGATTCAATGGGCTGCCAACAAGGTGTTGGGATATGCGTTCTTCAAATCGAAGTATGTGAGGAAGTTCGACAAGTACATGCAAAAATACCCCGAGGTGTCTTTCAGACAACTGCTCGAAGACCTCGACTATGACAAATACGACAAGATGGATTAAAAAGGGGGCAATTCGCTTGCTGCCCATGTGCTTTCTTTTAACTCCTGAAAGTGGAGCGAATGCCAAACTTGAGTCTTAAATAACCTAAACTTTTGCTTTATTTAACGGCATAATGGCCTAACTACTTGCATAATTCAAAAAAAATCGCCATCTTTGCATCGATTTTCAAATGCAGGCCGTCTCTATAGCCCTCAAAGGACGAAAAAGGCGGTCTGTGGATACTATTGCAATAGAAATGAAAAAATTCTTATCGATTGCCATTATGATGGCTCTCTCGGTCAGTGCCGTGGCACAGAGCGGCACTAATTCGCCGTATTCCCAATATGGTATGGGTATCCTTTCCGACCAGTCAACGGGAGGCAACAAGGGAATGAACGGACTTGGTGTGGGTTCAAGAGACGGTGGTCAGGTAAATGTGCTCAATCCGGCTTCCTTCTCGTCAATCGACTCCCTGACTTTCATTTTCGACGCGGGAATGTCGGGGCAAATCACCAATTTCGAGGAGAACGGGAAACGCCTCAATGCCAAGAATGCCAACTTCGACTATGCTGTTGCCGCTTTCAGAGTGTTCAAGCACGTGGGAATGAGTTTTGGCGTGTTGCCCTTTTCTACCGTGGGATATTCATACGCCAGTACCAACAAAGTGGGTGACATCAACTCCACTACCTATACCAATACCTACAAGGGTTCGGGTGGTTTCCGCCAAGCCTATATCGGTATGGGATGGGAACTGTTCAAGGGTTTCTCCGTTGGAGCGAGCGCAGCATATTTGTGGGGCGACTACGACAGGTCGGTCGTCAATAGTTACAGCGACAACTATGTCAATACCCTCTCCAAATATTATAATGTGGAAGTGTCTGACGTGAAGTTCGACTTTGGTGCACAAATCACCGTTCCTTTCTCCAAGAAGAGCCGACTTACCCTGGGATTCACCTACGGATTGGGGAAGAGCCTGCATGCCGACCCGGAATGCAAGGTGATCTCCAACAACTCTCAGACAAGCGTGTCAGACACTACAGCATACGTCGTGAAAGATGGTTTGAAACTGCCCACCACCCTCAGCGGAGGCGCCATGCTCACTCTCAACAACCAACTTCGGATTGGAGCGGATTATTCGTTGCAGAAATGGGCTAGCGTGGGATTCCCTGAATATCAGGTAAACAACAGTGTTCCTTCGTATTCCCTGAACGACAACTATTACAAAGACCGACACAAGGTGACGGTGGGAGGGGAATACTGCAAGAACCCGGCGGCACGCAACTTCTTCGGAAGGATGAGGTTTAGGGCTGGAGCATCTTACTCCACACCTTATTTAAATATTAGCGGCCATGACGGACCAAAGGAAATCAGCGTGAGCGCAGGATTGGGCATACCCCTGGTCAACGTATGGAACAGCAGGCCTATCCTGAACATCAGTGGACAATGGGTGAGGACAGATGCCACGAACTTCATCAAGGAGAACACATTCCGCATCAATATAGGCATCACTTTCAACGAGAGATGGTTCATGAAGTGGAAAGTGGATTGAGACCGAATGCCCGCTCATGAGAAAACTGCTTCACACCATTGCCATCCTCGCTATAGCACTACTTGCAGCCTGTGCGGAAGAGAAGGAGCACATCGCTCCAGCCATCAATCCGCGCGACTCGGTGGCTGTGATGGTGTCGTATGGGGTCAACACGCTCATCTCCGACTCGGGCGTCATCAAATACCGCATCGTGGCAGAACAATGGGAGGTGAACCAGCAGAGACAGCCTTCGAGGTGGATTTTCGAGAAAGGACTCTTGCTCGAAAATTTCGACCTGGCCATGCACGTGCTGTCGTTCATACAGTGCGACACGGCCTACTACTATGACGTGGAACGGCTGTGGGAACTGCATGGCAGGGTAAGGATTCTTACCAAAAACGGACTCCGGTTCAGCAGCGAGGAACTGTTCTGGGATGAGAACAGACATGAAATCTATTCCAATAAGTTCTCACACCTCATCACTCCCGACAAGGAGTTGCAGGGCAACCGGTTCAGGAGCGACGAGAAGATGACAAAATACTCGGTGAGAAATACCAAAGGGTATTTTGACAGAAAGGAAATAGACAAGTCGGATGAAAAAAAGACAAAACCGCAAACCGACTCGGCGAGGACTCAGGGTCGACGGCCTGCCTCGCCGCGTAGGGTCAGCCAAGGGGACTGAAATCCCGAAGTTTTAACGATTGCGAAACTTGAAATAAAATATGGACTGGCAATTAATTCTGGGCATCCTCGTCACTATGGTATTCTCTGCCTTTTTCTCGGGCATGGAAATAGCATTCGTCGCCAGCAACAGAATGCTTGCCGAGATGGACAAGGAGAAAAACCAACTCTCGCAGTGGTGCATTTCACTGTTCTACAAACACCCCAATGACTTCGTCAGCACGATGCTTGTGGGAAACAACATCTCACTCGTGGTCTATGGCATCCTCATCGCACGACTCTTCGATGCCACCATCTTCAAGGGGATGAGCGCGGGCATCACCGTGCCTGCCGACACTATCCTCTCCACGATTATCGTACTCTTTACTGGAGAGTTCCTGCCGAAGACTCTCTTCAAGAACCTACCCAACAAATTCCTCACCATCTTTGCCGTACCTGCCTATCTCTGCTATATACTGTTATGGCCCATATCCAAGTTTGCCACATTCCTCTCACGGGTGCTCATGCGTATCGTGGGGGTGAAAATTGACAAGCAGCAAGAAGAGGAGGTCTTCTCCAAAGTCGACCTCGACTATCTGGTACAGTCGAGCATTGACAATGCAGAGAATGATGACGAAATCAACGAGGAGGTGAAGATATTCCAGAATGCCCTCGATTTCTCCGAGACAAAGGTGCGCGACTGCATGGTGCCGAGAACGGAAATTGATGCCGTTCCTGAAGATTGCGACATCATGCATCTCAACCAGAAATTCATCGAAAGCGGACACTCTAAAATCGTTGTGTATAAAGAAGATATCGACCACGTCATCGGATATATACATTCCTCGGAGATGTTCAGAAAACCCGACGACTGGAGAAAAGACATACGCACGATGCCTTTTGTGCCCGAAACCATGTCGGCACAGAAAATGATGCAGATCTTCCTTCAGCAGAAGAAAAGCCTCGGGGTGGTGGTAGATGAGTTTGGTGGTACCAGTGGCGTCGTTTCACTCGAAGACATCGTGGAGGAGATTTTCGGAGATATCGAAGACGAACACGACAGTGTGAACTATGTGGCCAAGAAAACAGCCGAGGGAGAGTACTTACTCTCCGCCCGTCTGGAAATCGACAAGGTGAACGAGATGTTCGGACTCGAACTGCCCGAAAGCGACGAATATATGACCGTCGGCGGACTTATCCTGCACGAATACCAGAGTTTCCCCAAACTCAATGAAGTGGTGCGAATCGGCCAATTCCAGTTCAAAATCATCAAGAATACGATGACAAAAATCGAACTCGTGAAATTATTTGTGGGGAAATGAGTAATTTTGAAGCCGAAAATTCGCCCGTTTCCTAATTTCTTCGTAACTTTGTGCGCATTTTGCGATAAAGGGGCTTGGAGAGCCTCAGATAGAATGGAAATGCATTGATTTATAGAGAGAATACAATTAAAGAACAATAACAAACAGTAATGGCAGCATTAGGAAAAATCAGAAGCAAAGGCACATTCCTGATTATCATTATCGGACTTGGCCTTTTTGGATTCATTGCCGGCGATATGTTCCGCTCCTGTGAGTCAACAGGACGGGAACGAAGCAATCGCGTCGGTGAAATCTTGGGAGAGAAAATCGGAGCACAGGATTACCAGGCTTACGTCGAGGAATTCGTGGAGTGTACCAAAATCACTGCGCCTCAAGCCAATGACGACCAACTCAGGTCGATGGCTTGGAACAGTTTCTTGCAGAACAAGATTTTGGAGAACGAGGCCAACAAATTGGGTATCACTGTGACCATTGATGAGTTGAATGACGTGATGAAGCAGGGCACTCACAATGTGCTCATGGAAATGGCCAATGTCACCGGTTTCGTCAACCAGCAGACAGGTAGGTTCGACTTCAACGCCTATCAGAAGTTCATCAGCGAGTATAAGACACAGCGCAATGCCAATCCACAACTGGCTGAGCAATACGATAAAATCCACAAGTTCGTGCTCTTCAAGGAGAGACAACTCAGAGAACAACTGCTCGCCGAGAAGTATCAGACTCTTCTCGCAGCATGTGTGCTCTCCAACCCCATAGAGGCAAAATTCAACTTCGACGCTTCCAACCAGGAGAGCGACATCGAATTGGCTTACTTCGACTTCAAGTCGGTTAACGACAAGGATGTGAAGATTACAGAAGATGACCTGAAGAACAAATACAACGAGAAGAAGGAGATGTTCCGTATTCCTGAGGAAATCAGGAGCATCAAGTACATCCTCGTGAAGAAAGTGGCATCGGCCGCCGACCGTGCCAAACTCAACAGCGATCTCACTAAGTTTGCTGAACAGTTGAGAGGTGGCGCTTCACCCGAGACGGTGGTGAGAGAGAGCCGTTCGAATGTGGCTTATCTGGGCGTGCCCGTGAAGAAGACTGCATTCTCCAACGACATCGCCTCACGCCTCGACTCCGTGGCAGTGGGTGGCGTGCTCGGTCCCGTGGAGAGCACGGTTGACAATACACTCAACGTCATCAAGGTCATTGCCAAGAACACTCTTCCCGACTCTGTAGAGTATCGTGCCATCTATGTACAGGGCAAGAACAACGAAGAAACCAAGACCAAGGCCGACAGTGTGTACAATGCTGTGGTGGGTGGCGGCGACTTCGAGGCTATTGCCAAGAAATATGCCCAGAATGGCGCAAAGAACTGGATGACTACCGCACAGTATGAGCGTGCCACCAGTATGTCGAAGGATGACGCTACTTTCATCAACACCCTCAACAACCTGGGTGTCAACGAAACCAAGAACCTGCCTCTTGCTCAGGGAAATGTCATCATTCAGGTGACCAACCGCAAGAATATGGTCGACAAGTATGATGTGGCAGTGGTGAAGCGCGATATCACCTATTCGGATGAGACCTCTCACGCCACCAGCGACAAGTTCAAGCAGTTCGTGGCTGCCAACCAGAGTCTGGAGGCTATGGAGAAGAACGCCAAGAAAGCAGGATATGATATTCTGGAGGCCAAAAACGTACTCACCTCTCAGGGTTCCATCCCCGGCATCACCAATTCGCGTGATGCGCTGAAGTGGGTGTTTGAGGCCGACAAGAACGATGTCTCCGAGGTCATCACCTGTGGTGCCAACCGTGACGAAATGGTAGTCATGGTGCTTACCGACATCTATCCGAAAGGATATATGCCTCTCGAAAACAGCGAAATCAAGGAATACGTGCAGAATGAGGTGCTCAAAGACAAGAAATCGAAGATGCTCCTTGAGAAACTCAATGGCGTGAAGAGTGTTGCCGAGGCAAAGGCCAAGGGCGCTCAGACCACAGAGGTGACACAGATCACCTTCGCATCACCTTCCTTCGTCTCTGCCCTCCAGGCAAGGGAGCCGGCGCTCAGTGGTGCTGTCGCTGCTACCGAGAAGGGTAAGTTCTCTGCAAGACCTGTTGTGGGCAACGCTGGTGTGTATGTCTTCCAAGTGAAAGACCGCAGGACACTCGACGGGAAGTTCGATGCCAAGGAGTCGGCTACAAGGACCGCTCAGAGTTACATGCAGTCGCTCAGGTCGATGATGCAGGAATTGTATATCAATGCAAATGTAGTTGACAATAGATACCTCTTCTTCTAAGAGATGTCTCACAATAAGGAAAAGAGGGCTTCCCAAAAGGAAACCCTCTTTTGCTGAATAAACAGATAAACTATTCAAAATGAAGAGATTTGCAGAATGGGGCCTTGTCGCCCTCTACACCTTGTTGCTTGCTTCTTGTGCTACCGAATCGGTGGTCCCCACCGCTTCCTCTCCAGAGAAAAGGGAGTTCAGGGGGGCATGGATACAGTGTGTCAACGGCCAGTTTGAGGGTATGCCTACCGACCAGATGAAAAAAACGCTGTCCTATCAACTCGACGAGTTATGGCGCGACGGGGTGAATGCCATCATCTTCCAGGTCAGGCCAGAGTGTGACGCACTCTATCAGAGCAGCATAGAACCTTGGAGCAGATTCCTCACAGGACAGCAGGGTAGGGCGCCACAGCCTTACTGGGATCCTTTGCAGTGGATGATTGACGAGTGCCATAAAAGGGGCATGGAATTGCATGCGTGGATCAACCCATACCGTGCAAGGACGAAAACCACCCAGTTGCTGGCTTCCAACCATATCGCGTCGCTTCGGCCCGACTTGGTGTTCGAATACGATGGGCTGCTCATCCTCAATCCGGGTATCCAAGAGAATAGGGAGTATATCTGCAAGGTGGTGGATGATATCGTGGCAAGGTATGATGTCGACGGACTGCATATCGACGACTATTTCTACCCTTATCCAGTAGCAGGGAAGGAGATTCCCGATAGGGCACAGTTTGAACAGTATGGAAGAGGCTTCCGCAATGTTGCCGACTGGCGCCGTGACAATGTGAATGAATTTGTGGAGGAATTGTCGAAGACCATCCATAAACGCAAGCCGTGGGTGAAGTTCGGCGTGTCTCCCTTCGGCATTTACCGCAATGAGCGGAGTGCCCCAGGCGTGGGAAGCAAGACCAACGGCACGCAGAACTACGACGACCTCTATGCCGATGTGCTCTTGTGGGTGAACAATGGATTGATAGACTACTGTGTGCCGCAACTTTATTGGGAGATAGGCCATAAGGCGGCGGACTATGCCACGCTCATCAAGTGGTGGGACAAACATGCCTCCAAACGTCCGCTGTATATCGGCGAGGATGTGGAAAGGACTGTAAAATACCCCGACCCCGACAATCCCAATGCCCATCAGATGGGTGCGAAGTTCAAGTTGCACAAGGAGTCGCCCAACGTCAACGGCACAGTGCTGTGGTATGCCAAGGCGGCTGTCGACAATGTGGGCAACTATGGCACCAACCTGCGTAATATTTTCTGGAGATGCAGGGCACTCCAGCCACTGATGCCTTTCATCGACGACAAGGCTCCCGGCAATCCCAAGAAGGTGAAAGTGGTGAAGACCAATGACGGAGAGGTGCTCTTCTGGACGGCTCCCAAAGGCAGCAGTTGGAAAGACAAGGCGGTGAAATATGTGGTTTACCGCTTCGAAGAGAAAGAGGATATCGATTTGTCTGACCCCTCAAAGGTCGTTTCCATCACAGCCAATAATTATTACAGATTGCCAGCAGCGGAAGGAAAAGGAAAAACCAAATCTGTATATGTGGTAACTGCCCTCGACAGAATGAGCAACGAAAGCAAAGGGGTGGTGAAGAAAGTGAAATATTAAGACTATCACATACATCCAAAGCAGCGGGAGGCTCACTTTTGTGAGCCTCCCGCTATCTTAGTATGGTCGTAGAATAAATCCTCAATCCTCAAACCTCAAACCTCAAACCTTAAATCACTCCTTCATCAGTTTCTCAAAGAATGAGTCGAGGTCTTTGTCGAGCCCGTCCATCAAATCACCGGTGATGATAATGGTGTCGTCATCGGCAATATACAACTCGGCGATACTTTCCTTCTCATCGTTCTCTAGCACGAAACTGAAGGGCTTCAGAATGCCCATCTTGTCCACCAGTTTGCCATGACGTTTCAACACCTGACGGAGGATGTTGGTGGCATGCTCGTAGAAATCGGCATCCTTGTTCTCTATCCAGTCGTTGATGACACACCTTGTTATCTCTTCGTCATCGTCGTCGTAGGCCAGAATCTCCCCACTGTCTTGATAGACACGTAGGTGGATATCGGTAAGACGTGTGGGGTCTTCTTCCTCAGGGAACTTTTGTGCAATCTTCTTGATCAGCCGTTCTATCTGCTGGATGGTTTGCTCGGATGCCTTCATCTTATTGGTTTTTGGTTTGTCGTCTTAATGGTTGCTGAACTCACGCAGACGTATGCGAGTGAGCACTTGCTTCGTGTTGTAGGTGAAATCTCCATTCAGTATCCAACCATAATAGCCAGGGTCTCTGCGTAATACCTCGGCAACAGAAATACCTTTGTATTTGCCAAAGTTGAACACTTCTTGACGCACCTTCTCACCGGCAGCATTCACCGTTTCCTTCCAGATGATGCGGCCAGCGAAATCCACGTTGTTATTGGTCTTCGAGAACTCGGCCAATGCTTCTATATCGTTCACCAACTGCCGGTCGGCAGACTCCTGACGCTCGGGACTGTACATGTCGAGTTGCCCTTGCAGTACACGGTAAGTGGCTTCGGTGTCGTTGTCGGCTTGATGAGGGGGAAATCATCCTTCATCTTCCTACCGCAATAGAATTCGTAGGCTGCCTCGAGGTTGCGCCGCTCCATCTTGTGGAAGATGGTCTGGACGTCAATCAGCCGACATTTGGAGAAGTCGAAGTCGATACCGGCTTTCAGGAATTCCTCTGCCAACAGGGGAACATCGAAATGGTTGGAGTTGAAACCGGCGATGTCACACCCGTCGAAAACCGACAGCAACTGCGATGACAATTCCTTGAAAGTGGGCTGGCCGGCTACCATCTCATCGCTGATACCCGTGATGGCTGTCACCTCCTTCGGAATCTTCACTCCAGGATTGATGAACAGACTTTTTCTTTCCTCTTTCCCGTTGGGATATACCTTGATATAGGCTATCTGGATAATCTTGTCTTTAACAAGATCAAGTCCCGTGGTTTCCAGGTCGAAGATAATCAGGGGCTTCTTCAGATTCAGTTTCATATCTTCAGACAGAAGGTCTTATTCGTTAAGCAGCATGGGCATGATGAGCATGAGCACCTCTTCCTGGTCGGGCTGTTCCGCAGGAACCACCACGCCGGCACGGCTGGGGTCGGCCAACTCCACGATGACCTCTTCTCCTTCCAAGTTGGTGAGAATCTCCGACAGCGACGAGCCCTTGAAACCAATCGACATGTTCATTCCCTCATATTCGCACGTGATTTTCTCCTTGGCACTTGTAGCGAAGTCGATGTCTTCCGAAGATACTTCTATCTGACCTTGGGTTACGACGAACTTCACCAGTTGACTGCTCTCGCTGGCGAAAGGCATCACACGGCGCAGTGTGCTGATAAGGGTCTTGCGACCAATGCGTATCTGGTTGGGGTTGTCCTGGGGAATCACAGAGTTGTAGTTGGGATAACGGCCTTCTATCAGTCGGCAAATCAGCACACCGTCAGCAAAGTTGATCATCGCATTGCGGTCGTTGAACTGTATCACCACGTCGCCACCATCCTTGGAAAGCACCGACTTCAGCAGGGTAGCGGGCTTCTTGGGAAGGATGAATGAGGCGTTGCCCTCTCCGCGAACAGAGAAGTTACGGTTGCGCACCAACTTGCTTCCGTCGCTGGCCACTATGGCAGTGAATTCCGGGGTGATGTCGAAATAGATGCCATTCATCACCGGACGAAGTTCCTCGCTCGCGGTGGCAAAGAGCGTGCGGCTGATATTGGCCAACAGCACACCACTGTCGAAGGTAATCCGTGTGACGTTGGTGGGAAGTGGCTGTGTCTGGGGATACTCTTCCGCATTTTGTACCGTGAAGTTGTACATTCCGTTCTGGTAATATACTTTCACCACGAGTTTGTCGGTATCAACGTCAAACGACAGGGGCTGCTCGGGCAACTCACGCACAGCATCGAGGATGGTTTGTGAACTGACAGCGAAACTGCCGTTGCCGTCGGTCTCGTCGAGTTGGCATGTGGCTTTCATCACGTTCTCACTGTCAGAGGCGGTGATGATCAGTTGGCCGTCGCGAACTTCGAACAAGAAACATTCCAGAATGGCAATGGCATTCTTGTTGGTGATGACCTTAGAGAGCGTCGAAAGATGGCTGCTCAGAGTGGTGCTCGATAGGGTAAATCTCATAGTTATATGATTTTAGTTGTTATTGTTCTGACCAATAGATGGCAATATGCTTGATAGCAAACAGGATAATCGGATTAGTGACTACAAAAATACAAAAATCCCTCCACATGACAAAAAAATAGTGCAAAAGTTTCTCGCGGTACGCCATTTTTTTATTAAATTTGCATTCGATTTAGATTGAGCAAATTTTCAACATATCTTATATATTAGCAATTATTATGGAATTACAAGGAAAAATCATACAGGCGCTCCCTGTGAAGACGGGTACCTCGGCAAGAGGTGAATGGAAAGTTCAGGAATTCGTGCTCGAGACACTCGATGCTCAGTATCCCCGAAGAATGGTCTTCTCGGTCTTCGGTGAAGACAGGCTTCAGCGTTTCAATATTCAGGTAGGACAGGATGTGAACGTGTCGTTCGACATCGATGCTCATGAGTATCAAGGCAGATGGTTCAACAGCATCCGTGCTTTTGATGTGCGTCCCGTGGTGCCCAATGTTCAGGCTCCTACCGACACCCCCCCGTTCGTGTCGGCTGCTCCTGCCAATCCCATTCCTCCTGCTTCCCCCACTTCATTTACTTCTCCTCAACCAGCCGTCGAAAGCGACGATGCGGGGGATTTACCATTCTGATGGCCTAAACGGAGAAATCCCATTATCAAACAACGCCCAACGCAGGGATACAGAGTCTTTCTCTATATCCCTGCGTTGGGCGTTGAATGTAGGATGTGCCGGTTATCGCTTGATAATGAACTGTCCTATATGGAATGATTTCTTCTGGCGGTTCATGACTTTCAGTGAGTACACGCCGTTGGGCAGGCTCCTGATATTGAGAGTCGGGGTCTTTATGCGGGTCATCAGCACATTGCCCTGCATGCTTTCCACGCAGATGTAGTAGACATCAAGCGTGGGGTCGATAGGAGGCAGTGACAGTTGGCTGCCGTCGTTTTTCAGCCATTCTACGTTGCTCTTATAAGGTTCCTTGCTCTGCAACGGTGCGCTCTCGTTGCCATATCTGTCAATGGCGGTAATGGCAAAGAAGTGCTCTCCGTCGTCATTGGCCAAGACCAGTTGGGGGTGCCTGAGGCGTCGCGCTATCAGGTTGCGCCCGTCGGTAACATCAACGGGGGATACCTTGCTGGTGTACACATTATACATAATATAAGAGGAACTGCCGCTGGTGTCGGTCCCTCCCCACCATCGTAATACGAGTTTTCCTGCCGTGGATGTCAAGTTCATCCCCTCCGGACGACTGGGTATGGCGGTCGACTGCCATGTCATGGGTGGGGTGAGCGACGGGTATTGGTCGAACTTATCCTTGGCGTAGGTGTAGATGCCCTTCAGGTTGTCGGTGAAGAACCGGCTGCGAAAGTAGGTGTGGCCCATTCCGAGACTGCGCAGTACGTTCATCTCGCGCGTGATGTCCATCAACGACCAGTTGCTTCCTTCGGTGCGCGACATCATCCAGATGCCCAATCCTGGTACCACTGTACGGCCGTAACTGTATTTTGCCCAGTCGATGGCGAAGGGGTAGAAATTGTCGTCCTTGAAATACATCATCGGATAGAGTTGGTCCATTAGTCCGTCGCGCAACCATCCTTGCGCATCCTGGCACACTGCGTCATACGCATTCCAACCCCTGCTGGTGAAGCGGCTCATCTCCCTCGATTTCCCGATGGGGGAGCAACTGATTTTCACCCACGGCTTCAGCGACTTCACCTGATGGTTCACTGCCCGTACGATACGTGTGATATGGTCGCGGCCTTGTTGGCGGCTCACGCGAATCTTCCAGTTCTCAGGATAGCGGATATAATCGAGGTGTATGCCGTCGACATCATATCTCTCCACAATCTCACGGCATATCTTTCCGATGTATTCAGCAGTCTGGCTCTGCTCGGGGTTCATATACCCCTCGTCACCGATTTTGTGTATCATTGACGGGTAGCGTTCCCTCAGCCTTTTACAGCCGATGTCGTTCCATTTACCCACAGGGATGGAGACGACCCAGGCATGCAATTCCATGCCTCGCTTGTGGCATTCGTCGATGGCGAATTGCAGGGGGTCGTAGCCAGGGTTATTCCCTCCCTTTCCCGTGAGACAGGCGTCCCAGGGCTCATAGTTCGAGGGGTAGATGGTGGTGGCCCGCACGCGTGTCTGCAGGAGGATGGTGTTGACGTTGGAGCGGTGCAGGCGGTCGAGTATGTCGCAGAGTTGGCGCTTTTGCTGCTCTATTCCTGTTGCCGATGTGGCTTTGGCTTGGGGCCAGTCAAGGCTTTTGATGGTGGTAAGCCATACGGCACGCACCTCGTATTTGGGTATCTGGCTCCATGATGTTACCGACAGGAGGCAGATGAGGGAAGCCAAAAGCATTCTTCTCAACTTCATTTTGCTTGTTTTTGTCATATTGAGGGGCAAAGTTAGTGAAAAATCCTATTATTTTTCCTTGTTTCAAATAAAAAATGTATATTTGCATGATTAAACGAATAATTGATTTTTTATGCTTTCATTTTTATTAAGCCTTGTCGCATTGATTCTGGGTTACCTCATCTACGGCAAGTTCGTGGAGCGGGTGGTAGCACCCGACGACAGGCCTACGCCTGCCGTGGCGATGGCAGACGGTGTGGATTATATCGTACTGCCCACCTGGAAGGTGTTCATGATACAGTTTCTCAACATTGCTGGCACAGGCCCCATCTTTGGTGCCATCATGGGAGCATGGTATGGTCCGAAGGCGTATCTCTGGATAGTGTTGGGATGTATTTTCGCCGGTGCCATGCACGACTTCTTCAGTGGCATGCTCTCGATAAGGAACGGCGGTGCCAACTTGCCCGAACTCATCGGCAAGTATTTGGGCAAGGCAACGAAGGGGGTGATGCTGGTATTCTCGGTATTTCTCCTCGTGATGGTAGGCGTGGTGTTCGTTTATAGTCCCGCACTGCTCCTGAAGAGCCTTGTGCCTTCTGTGGGCCTCATCACATGGGTTATCGTGATTTTCCTGTATTATATCCTGGCTACGATGTTGCCCATCGACAAGATTATCGGTAGGTTCTATCCCATCTTCGCCTTCTCACTCTTGTTCATGGCGGCATCGATATTGTTGATTCTCTTCATCAAATGGCCGGCAATACCGGAGTTGTGGAGTGACCTGTCTGCAGCCAATCTCAACGACCCGCAGTCGTTGCTGGGTACGGAGTCGTTCATAGCGAAAAATCCCATCTTCCCATGCCTCTTCCTCACCATTGCCTGTGGCGCAATCAGTGGCTTCCATGCCACGCAGAGTCCACTTATGGCTCGCTGCCTGAAAGACGAGCGCCTTGCCCGTCCGGTGTTCTACGGCTCGATGATTACCGAGGGACTCGTGGCACTGATTTGGGCTTCTGCTTCTGCCTACTTCTTCTACTATGGCGGATGGCGCGAAGTGGTGCCTGCCGATGTCATTGCCCAGTTCAACGACCAGTTGAAGGGGGAGGGTTCGAAGACCCTCATTCAGTTCTTCACGGCTCCCAATGTCGTTCAATATGTTTGTGCAGGATGGCTTGGCCTTTTCGGTGGTGTACTCGCCGTCCTTGGCGTGGTGGCAGCCCCCATTACCAGTGGTGATACGGCATTCCGCAGCGCCAGACTCATCATCGCTTCGGCTTTGAATGTGAACCAGCGTACCATCGTCAAGCGTCTTTACATCGCGCTCCCCATGTTCGCTGCTTCCATTCTCCTACTGATATGGCAGATGGAGAACCCCGATGGCTTCAACACCATTTGGCAGTACTTCGGATGGGGCAACCAGACTCTCTCTGTATTCACGTTGTGGGCCATTACCGTGTATCTCGTCCGCGAGAAGAAACCCTATATCATCTCGCTCATCCCGGCGCTGTTCATGACTTCGGTGTGCTCCACGTTCATTTTTGTCAGTCCGCAAGCCATGTACCTGAATCCTTCCATAGGCTATCCTCTCGGCGCACTCTGCACCGTCATAGCGTTGATTTGGTTCTGTGTGTGGTATAGAAAAGAAAGAAACATTCAATAAACTACAAATCATTATGAGAAAGAAATTATCATTGCTGTTGCTCACGCTCATGGTGGCACTCTCGGCCAGTGCTCAGTTCGAACAAGGTAAGAAATACATCAGTGCCTCGTTCTCCGGACTCGATATGGGGTATAACGGCTCCTCTGAGTTCAATGTGGGGCTTCAGGCCAAAGGTGGCTATTTCCTTGCCGATAACCTTGCCGTAGTAGGCTTGATTGGCTATAACCATGTTGGTGGCGACGACGAGACGCCCGACCGTGTGTCGTTGGGAGTGCAGGGCCGTTACTACATCATCCAGAATGGTATATATCTTGGTGCAGGTGCTACCTACAAGCATGCCAACCACAACTATAATGATATCATGCCTGGTGTGGAGATAGGCTATGCTTTCTTCATCAACCGCCATGTCACCATAGAGCCAGCCCTCTATTATGAGCAGTCGTTCAAGGACCACAGCAAGTACTCCAATGTGGGCTTGAGGCTCGGCCTGGGCATTTACCTCTTCTGACAGGTAACCTCACATGTATCAACAACTTCCCTCCTCGTTGCTTGAGAAAGCGGTGGGTGAGTTCTCCAAACTTCCCGGCATCGGGCGCAAGACGGCTTTGCGCTTGATGCTGCACCTGTTGCGGCAACCTGTCGATGATGTGTCGACGCTTGCCGAGGCCGTGGCGAGGATGCGTCGTGAGGTGAGGTACTGTAAGGTGTGCCACAACATCAGCGACACAGAGGTCTGCCCCATCTGCTCCGACCAGCGTCGTGACAGGCAGTTGGTGTGCGTGGTGGAGAACGTGCAGGATGTGATGGCAGTGGAGAACACTCAACAGTATCATGGTCTTTATCATGTGTTGGGCGGCGTCATCTCTCCTGTCGACGGCATCGGCCCTTCCGATCTTGAAATCGGCTCCCTCGTGGAACGGGTGTCGCAGGGCGAGGTGAAAGAGGTGATTCTCGCCTTGGGAAGTACGATGGAGGGCGACACCACCAACTTCTATATCTCGCGCAAGTTGGCTCCCTACGACGTGGCTCTCTCTGTCCTCGCAAGGGGCATCTCTGTGGGCGATGAGTTGGAGTACACCGATGAGGTGACGTTGGGCAGGTCGATTGTCAACCGCACCCCTTTCAACAAGTAATCTACCTTACACTCGTCAATAATAACTGTTTTGTTTTTCGCATAGTTCATCAGCAAGGCTGTAGCAAGTAAGGCAAAGATGAGGCCTGAGGATGGTTTAACTCCTCTTTATCTTCCCGTCATATTCCCCTTAACTCCTGATAGTTGGGCGAATGCGAATCTTAAATAATGATGGAAAAAACAGCATTACGATTGAAAATCCTTTTCTTCGCGACCTTGCTGGTCGTGGGGATTATTGTCGTACTTTTCGAGACCGGCATACTGGCCGAGGGTATGTGCGCCCTCGACAAGCGTATGGAGTATTTCGCTGCTGTGATAGTGGAACTGTTGACCTTGATAGCAGTGCCGCTGGCACTACGGCTGTTCAAGTTCGGCGCCGTCAGGCGACGCCTGTATGAGGATAAGGAGCATGCGCTGGCCATCTGGGGCACCATAAGGATACTCATCCTCAGTCTGCCTATGGTCATGTCGGCCTTGCTCTACTATTTCTTCCTGAATGCCTCGTTTGGATATATCGCCATTATCTTGCTCATCAGCATGTTGTTCATCTATCCTTCGATGGAGCGGTGTGTGTCGGAAACGACCCCCAAAAACGATTGATTCGCATGAAACTGTCGGTAATTATAGTCAATTATAATGTCAAGCACTACCTCTACCAGTGCCTGGAGAGTGTCTATAGGGCAATAAAGGGTCTCGATGCCGAAGTGTTCGTCGTCGACAACCACTCACGCGATGGGAGTATATCCTATGTGTCGAGCCGGTTTGAGCGGGTGAACTACGTGGAGAGCAACCACAACCTGGGCTTCGCCAGGGCCAACAACATCGCTATCCGGCAGAGTCAGGGGGAATTTGTCTTGCTCCTCAATCCCGACACGTTTGTATCAGAGGACTCCATACGTGAGACGCTCGCCTTCATGGAAGAGCATGAAGATGCCGGCGCCGTGGGCGTGAAGATGCTCAAGTCGGATGGAACAAAGGCCATGGAGTCGAGAAGGGGACTGCCCACCCCGATGACCTCGTTCTACAAGATGACGGGACTGTGCAAGCGCTTCCCCGAGAGTCGTCGTTTCGGACATTATTACATGGGATACTTGCCTTGGGACAAACCGGTGGAAATAGAGGTAGTGAGCGGCGCCTACTGCATGGTCAGACGTTCGGCACTGGATAAGGTGGGTATGCTCGACGAGGATTTCTTCATGTATGGAGAGGATATCGACTTGTCGTACAGGTTGCTCAAGGGAGGATACCACAATTGGTATCTTCCTGTCTCCATCCTCCATTACAAGGGGGAGAGCACGCAGAAATCGTCGTTTAGGTATGTGCATGTGTTCTATGAGGCCATGCTCATCTTTTTCCGAAAACACTACGGGAGTTCGAGCCTTTGGCTCACTGTGCCCATCAAGATTGCTATTTACCTCAAAGCATCCTTGGCGTTGGTAAGGATGCAGACGTCGAAACTGAGGAAGATGCTGGGCTTTTTCTCACCCAGGCACAGGCGAGAACCCGACTACATCTTCATTGGGTCGGTTGCATCTATCACACAGTGCAGGAAACTGGCAAGGAAGAAAGGTCTCTCCGGGGAGTTTATTGTGGCTAATGAGAAAGTGAGGCCCGAGGGCCATCTGTCCATACTCGACGATATCGATGCTTCACGCAATTATGTGTATATCGTCTACGACACCGACGCCTATTCCTACAAGACCATTCTGGAGAACTTCGCAAAGACCAACATGCCCAATGTTTTCGTGGGTACGTATAATCAGCGCACTAAAACCATTATAACGGCAGAGGAGATATTGAGATGACACCCAACCATTCTGGCATGCCTTCAAGTAAGGAATCTTCTGCAGAGGTCTCGATGAGGGCCGTTGAGCCTGAGGACCTGGATTTCCTCTATTCGTTGGAAAACGACAGGGAGATGTGGCTCGTGGGCAATACCAACGTGCCTTATTCACGCTTTACACTCAACAATTACGTGATGACCTCGTCGTCGGACATCTATGCCGACCGTCAACTGCGCCTCATCATCCAGAAGGCAGACGGTACGCCTGTCGGGATTCTCGACATCTTCAATTTCGATCCCCGCCATCGTCGTGCCGAGATAGGGGTGGCAATACTGAGAGAAGAGCGTGACAGGGGATTTGGACATGCCGCATTGCTGAAGGCCATCGACTACTGCAGGCAAATCGTACACCTTCATCAGGTTTATGCCTTGGTCGACATGAACAACAGCCATTCTGTGAAACTTTTTCTCGGAGCGGGTTTTTCCAAGGCTTCTTTGCTCAAAGACTGGATGTATGATGGCGAGCATTTTTCCGATGCATACATGATGAATGTTTTTTTGTAAAAAATGCTTAAAATGTTTTGTAGATTAAATTATTATTGATACTTTTGCATCCGCAAATCAGAACAGACACGTTTTTGGTGCGTTAGTTCAGTAGGTTAGAATGCCTGCCTGTCACGCAGGAGGTCACGAGTTCGAGTCTCGTACGCACCGCCTACAATTCTGATTTGGTGCGTTAGTTCAGTAGGTTAGAATGCCTGCCTGTCACGCAGGAGGTCACGAGTTCGAGTCTCGTACGCACCGCAGAAGGAAACATTGATTGTTTCCTTTTTTTGTTTCTATCCCCTTGTCATTCCCCTGCGTCGCAAGGCAGCAGATGGTAAAAAAACAAAAAACTTCCGTTTTTATTTTGCTTTTCGCTCACCATGCACTAACTTTGTCACGGAGTGTTGTTGCCTGACCGTAGATAAGGGGGCAAACGATGACATTCTCCTTTTCAATGTAGGATTATAAAACTGTCGTATGAAACGTTTTTTACTGATGTTTTTCCTTCCGTTGCTCTCCCTCTCGGCTGTTGCACAGGAAGATATAGAATTGTCGGTCTTCACGGCGGGAACACTGGAAGAGCAGTTGCTCTTGATTGCACCCGATGCCATGACCACGACGGTGAGGCTGAAAGTTGATGGCTTTATCAACGGCAAGGACATGATGTTCATCCGTGAATTGTGTGGCGTGAAGGATATCTCCACCCCCACGGAAGGAGTACTCACACAACTCGACCTCAGTGAGGCTTTCATTGTCGGTTCCGATGAGCCGTATATCTCGCTCTATGGCATCGACTTCACTTCTCACGATGACGTGTTCGGGTGCTGTTTCCTCTACAACTGCCGCCAACTGGAGCAACTCAAATTGCCCGGCACCACGATGGTGGTCGACTCCTTCGCCCTTGCCAGTTGCAGTTCGCTGAAGTCCATCGAATTGCCTGTCAATCTACAGAGTATCGGTTATGGCGCTTTCGTGGGTTGCGAGAGCATAGAGACACTCTCCATTCCCAACAGTGTTGACTCGATTGCCCTGGGTGCCTTCCAGAAAATGACACACTTGTGTGAACTTACCTTGGGAAATGGCATTACAAGCATCGACAATTCTCTTATCTTGGGCGACGACAGCCTCCAGGTCATTAACCTTGGCAAGGATTTCAAGTCATTCCATCCCATCGTTTTCTACACGGCGCCTTCCTTGCGCGAAATCAATGTGCCCAACATCAACCCATATCTCTCTTCTGATGACGGGGTGCTGTTCTCCTGCGAGAAAGACACTTTGTTGATGTTCCCACCTGCTTCCGAACTCTATGACTATACCATACCCAGTGAAGTGAAAAGGGTGGGCAACAGCGCTTTCTATGGTGCCAAGTATCTCACAGGGGTAACGATGCCTGATTCGCTGGCCATCATCGACTCGTTGGCATTCTTCAATTGCTTGTCGCTCGAAAGGGTGGAATTGGGCGCACAGACCGAAAGCATTGCCTTTGGTGCCTTCGGGGCCTTACCAGGTTCCGAGACTTCGCTCCGCGAACTGGCCTTGCCTGCCACGGTATCTGTCATCGAAAGCGGTGCTTTCTTCTGTAATACAAGTCTGCAAGGTATCGTCGTCGACAACGACAACCCTTGGTTCGCTTCCGATGAGAATGGATTTGTCTACGACAAGTCTATTTCACGGTTGGTATATGCGCCTGCCTTGGCAAAGTCGTTCGACTTGCCTGCTACGGTTACCTCGATAGGCGATTTCGCTGCCACAGGGTTCATCGGACTTCCCGCTGTCTATGTCAACGATAATGTCACGGAGATAGGGACAGGCGCGTTCGCCTATTCCACGGGGATGGTTCAACTCATCCTTGGCAAGGGGTTGAGCCGACTGGGCGACTTTCTCGTCACGGGATGCAGCGGCTTGAAAGAGGTGTGGATGTATGCCGATGCCATTGCCGACGATGACATCGCGCCTTATGCGTTTCTTGATGAGGAGGGCTATGTGCCTACCTCATGCACACTATTTGTCAAACCGGGGAAGGTCGACTATTACTTCCTCAAGCGTGGGTTCTATTCCGAAGAATACGAGATGTTCTTCTTTGCCGACATTCAGGAGATGCAAGACCCTGATGGCATATCCCACATGAGAGGCGAGACTGCCGCCAGCCCGCAATTCTTCACCGTGGACGGCAGGCAGCAAAGGTCGGCTAAAAAGGGCCTTAACATCATCCGGCTGCCCGAAGGACGGTCGTTGAAACGCTTGTTCAGGTAACCCCGTATAGCATTACAGATCAATGTCTGTGGGAATATGGGAAAGAAGAAATCGCCTCTCTACATACCTGACGGCATCACAGAAGTGGTGTTGCACGCTTGTTGCGCGCCATGCTCCTCTGCCATCGTGGAATGGATACTGGCTCATCACATCAAGCCCGTCATCTTCTATTACAACCCGAATATCTTTCCCCGTGAAGAGTATGAGACGAGGAAGGCGGAAAGCAAACGTCATGCAGATAGTCTTGGGGTGGAATGGATAGACGGTGACTATGACCACGACGGATGGCTGGAAGCGATGGAAGGAATGGAGAATGAGCCCGAACGGGGAAGGAGATGCCAGGCTTGCTTTGCTCTCCGACTGAAGGCAACTGCAGCCGTGGCGAAGGAGCGTGGAATCACCTGCTTCTCCACGACCCTGGCATCGTCGAGGTGGAAAAGCCTCTCCCAAATCGCCCTCGCTGGTGCCGAGGCCGAGAGGGCGGTTCCCGGAACGCTGTTCTGGGCACAGAACTGGAGAAAGGGCGGACTCTATGAACGACGTAACGAACTGCTCCGCCAATATCAGTTCTACAACCAGCGATATTGTGGATGTGAGTTCAGCATGGCACGGCTGTCGGAACAATCGGATGCTTCAGGAAAGACAACCGGTGATATGTAGTGTTCATTCCAACTAGACCTAATTAATATTTGTATGAAATATATCAAATGGGGATTTATCGGCTGTGGCGAGGTGGCAGAAATCAAGAGCGGCCCTGCCTTTGCCGAGGTAGAAGGCTCGAGCGTGGTGGCTGTGATGAGCAGAAGGGAGCAGCGCGCGCGCTCCTATGCCGAGCGTCATGGCATACGCCGTTGGTATACCGACGCCCAGCAACTTATCGCCGACCCCGACGTGAACGCCATATATGTGGCTACACCTCCTTCAAGCCACGCCACCTATGCCATCATGAGCATGAAGGCAGGAAAACCCGTTTATGTGGAGAAACCCCTTGCCTCCAGTTATGAAGACTGCGCGCGCATCAACAGGGTGAGCGAACAGACGGGCATTCCTTGTTTCGTCGCTTATTATCGCCGTTACCTGCCCTATTTCAAACGGGTGAAAGAACTCATCCACAATGGCGTGATAGGGAAAATCATCAATGTGCAGGTGAGGTTCGCTTGTCCTCCAAGAGACGTCGATTTTGCCAAACCCGATGATTTGCCTTGGCGACTTCATCCTGAGATTTCGGGTGGAGGCTATTTCTATGACCTCGCTCCACATCAACTCGACTTGTTGCAGGAATACTTCGGCATCATCGTCGACGCAAAGGGAATATGTGCCAACAGGGGTGGACTATACTCTCCAGAAGACACCCTCAGCGCATGCTTTGAGTTTGAGAGCGGCCTCCCGGGCAGCGGGTCGTGGTGCTTTGTCGGACATGAGGCAGCCAAAGAGGATAGGGTGGAGGTTATCGGCGACAGAGGACTCATCAGTTTCTCTGTGTTCAACTACAAACCCATCCACCTGGTGACAACCGACGACGATGTGTATATCGATGTGCCCAACCCGCCTTATGTGCAACTGCCTATCATCGAGCAGGTCATACGACACCTGCAGGGATTCAACGTGTGTGAGTGTACGAGCGTCTCGGCGACGCCCACCAATTGGGTCCTCGACCGTATTTTAGGAAAATTCTGATGTTAAGAAATATTGTCATTGTCATCTTGTCGGTCTGTTCGTTGACGGCTGTCGCCGAAAACGATTCCATTCCCCGCCAACGCACGTTTGGGAGGAAGGTCTTGGATGGCGTGGTGGGTGTCCTGAAGGAATTCAACAACTTCGATACGACATACATCGAGCCGCAGCATTATAAGTTCACTGCCTCGCTGATGTCGACTTATTCTTTCGAACAATACAGCATCAGAAGCAAATCGGGACAGGAGGTCACTTTCGCTCCCGAATCGAGATTCAAGGTCGGACCATATATCGGATGGAGCCTCCTCTTCTGGGGGTATACCTTCGATCTGGGCTATATTCCTTCAAAAACGAGAAGGCAACTTTCCTTAAGCGGATATACCACCATGCTCGGCTTCGACTTCTTCTGGAGACGGACTGGAGGTGAATACATGATACGCTCATGGAATTCCGGCAGTGACAAGGCAACCGAATTGGGTGGGGTGCCTTTTGAAGGGTTGGACGTTTCGATTACGGGACTCAATGTCTATTATATCTTCAATCATAGGAAATTCTCCTATCCCGCGGCTTTCAACCAAAGCACATGCCAGAGAAAGAGTGCCGGTTCGCTGATGCTTGGCGCCGGCTATACGCGTCACTCGCTCCACCTCGACCACCGGAAACTCCAGGAGACTTTGGATGATGCCATGCCCGATATAACCGTGGAAGTGGATAGCGGCATGATGTTCGACAAAATCAAATATACCGACCTCTCTTTGTCGCTGGGCTATGGCTACAACTGGGTGTTCGCTCGCAACTGGCTCTTCTCTGCTTCCTTGTCGGCTGCCATCGGCTACAAGCACTCCTCGGGAAGTAGCGCAAAAGGCTTGCCTCTATTCAACGACTTCTCACTCAGCAACTTCAACGTCGACGGCGTCGGCAGGGTGGGGTTCATCTGGAACGACTCAAAATGGTACTTCGGCTCCTACGGCGTCGTGCATACCTATAATTACTCCAAATCGCAGTTCAAGACCAACAATTACTTCGGCAACGTGTATGTGTATGTCGGAGTGAACTTTGGTAGAAAGAAAAGCCATAAACAACAATAAACCATCATGAATAAAATCCTTATCTCCCTCTCACTCGCTTTCGTTGCCATCGTGTCGTGTGCCGACAACCCCAGTGCAACGGCCGACAAAACCGCTGGCATGACCACCGACAGCACCATGGCGCCTGCCGACAACGGCTCGCTGTCTTCCGACAAAGACCAACAGCAGAGTTATCAGATTTCCCTTACCCATGAAGGCGACAGCGCGCGCATCGCCGACCTCCTGCAGCAAGGGGCTACTCTCCAGCCCGAAGACAATATCCCTCTCTTCTTTGCCAACCAATTCAAAGGCCTTCCTTATGTGGCGTTTACCCTCGACCAGAACAAGGAGGAAAAATTGGTCATCAACACCCGGGGACTCGACTGCACCACCTTCGTGGAAAATGTGCTCGCTCTCACGGTTTGCGTGAAGAGGGGACTGACCTCTTTCCATGATTTCTGCGACGTACTCACCGACGTGAGGTATGTCAATGGCAAGGTGGCATATACCTCAAGACAGCATTATTTCACGACTTGGATTGCCGACAACTTGAACGACGGACTTATCGAGGATATCGCATTGCCTCAGTCTCCGCTCTCTGCCAAGCGCAAACCCCACGTCGACTACATGACCACGCATGTGGAGGCTTACAAGATGCTCAATGCGCACCGCCAGTGGCTTCCTGCCATCCGAGAGATGGAACAAGAGGTCAACGGCACCTCGTTCACCTTCATCCCCAAGGCACAACTCCGCGACTCCAACAAATACAGGGAATACATCCACGACGGCGACATCATCGGCATCGTCACCAACAAGAAAGGACTCGATATCTCGCATGTCGGACTTGCCGTATGGCATGACGACGGACTCCACCTCTTCAATGCATCGTCATTGCACAAGAAAGTGGTCGATGAACCCATGACACTTTATCAATACCTGCAAAAACAAACATCAAGTGCCGGTATCAGGGTGGTGAGGATAAAATGACCCAATGGCGGCCTTGTCGCCATAGCGGAAACGATTTCACGGAAACGATTTCGGAAAATCAGATATATTTTCTTCATTTTTAATTGGAAGAATGAAGATTTTATGCTATTTTTGCATGTTGATACATCTTCGGCACTTCTTTTCACGATAATCGAATATTATGAATAAAATATCTCACCAAGGCATTGTGGAGTCTCTGGAAGGCGATTGCGCCGTCGTGCGTATCGTGCAGACATCGGCATGTGCCGCTTGCAAGGCAGCCAGCCACTGTAGTGCTGCCGAGAGCAAGGAGAAACTGGTCACTGCCCGAATCCAGGGGCATGATAGGCCAGAGGTGGGCGATAGTGTCGTTGTGTCGATGTCGGGAGTGAATGGCCGTGATGCGGTCGTTTTTGCCTTTGTCCTGCCTTTCATCATCATGGTGGCTGTACTCTACTGCTGCCTCAGGCTTACTTCCGACGAGGCGACGGCAGCATTGGTGGGTATAGGTAGCCTGATACCTTATTACCTGATTCTCTATCTTTTCAGAGCCAAACTGAAGAAGAGGTTCTCGTTCGTCTTGGAAAACAAATCAAAATAACCAAAACACAACATTATGGATTTCATTTTAAGTGCAGTAATCGTACTTGGAGGAATAGCATTGGTCGCCGCGCTGATCTTGTATTTCTGCTCCAAGAAGTTTGCTGTGAAAGAAGACCCGCGCTTGCCAAAGGTCATCGAACTGCTGCCGGGTGCCAACTGTGGTGGCTGTGGATTCGCCGGATGCGGGGGATTGGCAGATGCCTTGGTGAAAGGTGCCGACGCAGGGTCGCTCGACGGACTCAACTGTCCGGTGGGAGGACCTGATGTCATGGCCAAGGTAGCCGACTTGCTGGGAATGGCGATGGCCAACAGCGAGCCAAAAGTGGCCGTGGTGAGATGTAACGGCACATGTGAGAACAGACCTAAGGTGGTGGCTTACGACGGCCTACGCACTTGCTCTGCAATGAATGCCTGTGCGGCAGGTGAGACGGGGTGTGGATATGGATGCCTGGGATGTGGCGACTGTGTGGCTGCATGCCAGTTTGGCGCAATAGTCATCAATGAGGAGACTGGTCTTCCAGAGGTAGAGGAAGAGAAGTGTACCGCCTGTGGCGCTTGCGTGAAGGCATGTCCGCGACACATCATCGAGTTGCGCAAACGCGGACCCAAGAGCCGTAGGATATATGTACGCTGCGTAAACAAAGACAAGGGGGCCGTGGCAAGGAAAGCATGTAAGGCGGCCTGCATCGCCTGTGGAAAATGCGCCAAGGAATGTAAGTTCGAGGCCATTACCGTCGAGGGCAATATCTCGTATATCGACCCCGAGAAGTGCCGCCTCTGCCGCAAGTGCGAGGCTGCATGCCCCACAGGGTCTATTATTGCCGTCAATTTCCCACCGAGGAAGGAGAAACCGGCAGAGGCTGCTCCTGCTGCCATCACCGCCAAGGCGGGGACGCCTGTGAAGGAAGCCATTTCTAAGGCTGCTTCCCCCAAGCCACAGACTGTAGAGAAGAATACGAACCCTAATAATGAGAAGGAGGCGCAATCATGAAACTGAGAACCTTTAGGATGGGTGGTGTGCACCCCGAAGAAAACAAACTGTCTTCCGAGGTGAAAACGGTGAAGGCTCCGTTGCCCGACCAGGCCGTATTCCCTCTCTCTCAGCATATCGGCGCACCTGCCAAGCCCGTCGTGGCGAAAGGCGATAACGTGAAGGTAGGTACTATGATTGCCGAGGCTGGCGGCTTCGTCTCCGCGCCAATCTTCTCCTCCGTTTCTGGAACGGTGCTCAAGATCGACAATGCCATCGATGCCACCGGTTATCTCAAACCTTCTGTCATCATCAAGGTCGAGGGCGATGAGTGGGAGGAGACCATCGACCGCACCGACAAACTCGAAACCCTGGCCAATCACCCTGAACTCACTCCCGAGGTCATCGTCGAACGCGTGAAGATGGCGGGTATTACCGGTATGGGTGGCGCAGGCTTCCCCACGTTTATCAAACTCTGTCCGCCTCCCACGGCAAAGGCCGAGTGCGTCATCATCAATGGCGTGGAGTGCGAGCCCTATATCACTGCCGACTACCGCCTGATGATGGAGCATGCCGACGAGATATTGGTAGGACTCGAACTGCTCATGAAGGCTGCCAAGGTCAACAAAGGCTATATCGGCATCGAGGACAACAAACCTGCTGCCATCGCCCTCTTCGAGGAGAAGACATCCGGCAGAGATGATATCGAAATCGTGCCGCTTGCCAAGAAATACCCTCAAGGTGGTGAAAAACAATTGGTTGATGCCGTTATCCGCCGTCAGGTACCTGCCCCTCCTGCCATTCCCGTCAATGTGGGTGCCATTGTGCAGAACGTGGGCACAGCCTTCGCCGTCTATGAGGCGGTGATGAAGAATAAACCGCTCTTCGAGCGCTATACCACCGTCACCGGCAAGCAACTCAAGAAGCCGGGTAATTTTCTGGTGAGAATGGGAACGCCAATGAAGAATCTCATTGAACTCTGTGGCGGAATGCCTGAAGGCGACAACAAGGTGCTCGCTGGCGGTCCGATGATGGGCCGTGCGCTCACCTCCATAGATGTACCGGTGTGCAAGGGCACCAACAGCGTCACCATCATCAGCGGCGACGAGGCAGTGAGAAAGACCCCGCAGCCTTGCATCAGGTGCGCCAAGTGCGTCAGTGCCTGTCCGATGGGGCTTGAGCCCTACCTGTTGGCATCGGTATCGTCGCTCCATCTCTGGGAGAAGGCCGAGGCCGAGGACATCACCTCTTGCATCGAGTGCGGCTCGTGCATGTTCACCTGTCCTGCCCACCGACCGCTGCTCGATAACATTCGTTTGGGAAAATCTACCGTCATGGGCATCATCCGTGCCCGTAATGCCAAGAAATAGTTTTTAGGTTATGGGAAAATTAATCATTTCTCTTTCTCCACATGCCCACGGCAATGACTCCGTGGAGCGCAATATGTATGGAGTAATCATTGCGCTGCTGCCGGCTCTTCTGGTGTCGTTCTGGTTCTTCGGACTGGGTTCGGCCATCGTGTGTGCCGCCAGCGTGGGCGCTTGTGTGTTCTTCGAATGGGCCATCTCTAAATATTTGCTCCATCGCACACCCACCATCTCCGATGGGTCGGCCATTCTTACCGGACTGTTGCTCGGATTCAACCTGCCGTCAAACTTACCGGTGTGGATTATCTTCATTGGTGCGCTGGTAGCCATAGGCATCGGCAAGATGACCTTTGGCGGACTGGGCTGCAATCCTTTCAACCCAGCCCTCGTGGGACGTTGCTTCCTGCTCGTCTCCTTCCCGGCACAGATGACTTCGTGGCCCGTTGTCGGACAGTGGGGGAGTTATGTAGACGCTACTACCGGAGCCACTCCGCTGAGCATCATGAAAGAGGCCATCAAAACGGGCGATGCCTCAGTGCTTGAAAAGTTGCCAAGTTCGCTCAATATGCTGCTCGGCAATGTGACCGAAGGCGGTGCAGGTACGATTGGTGAAATCTGTGCCCTGGCTCTGCTTCTCGGACTGGTCTATATGCTGTGGAAGAAAATCATCACCTGGCATATCCCCGTCAGCATCATTGCCACGGTATTCGTGTTCTGTGGCCTTCTCCATCTGGCCAATCCTGTCTATGCCAACCCGTTTGCCGCCATCCTCAGTGGTGGTCTGATGTTGGGCGCCATCTTCATGGCTACCGACTATGTCACCTCACCGATGACGCACAAGGGACAACTCATCTATGGCGTCGGCATCGGCCTGCTCACCGTCGTGATTCGCAACTGGGGTTCTTATCCCGAGGGAATGTCGTTTGCCATTCTCATCATGAACGCATTCACGCCGCTCATCAATGCTTATGTCAAACCTAAACGATTTGGGGAGGTAGTGGAAAAATGAAAAAACTCGAATCATCATTATTCAATATGGTGGCGGTGCTCGTCGTCGTGGCGCTGATCATGGCCGGACTGCTCGCCATAGTCAACCATGTCACCGAGGCGCCCATACGCCTGCAGGCAGAGAAGGCTCTCGCCGATGGCATCAAGACGGTGCTCGGTAGCGACAACCTCAAGGTGACAGCCAACGACACTATCCGCAAGGACATCGATGGCAAGGAGCAGGTCTTTATAGTGCACAAGGCTTCTGATGCCAGTGGCAAGGAACTGGGGGCTGCCGTGGAGAGTACCACCATGGGCTTTGGCGGCGATCTGAAAGTGCTCGTGGGATTCAATCCTGCAGGCGAGATTTTGGGCTATACCCTCCTCGCCCATGCCGAGACACCGGGTTTGGGTGCCAAAGCCGACAAGTGGTTCCAGAAAGACGGAAAGGCCAGCATCATCGGCCTTAACCCCGCCACACCTCTCTCTGTGACAAAGGATGGTGGACAGGTGGATGCCATCACGGCCTCTACCATTACCTCCAGGGCTTTCCTGAAGGCGGTCAACCAAGCCTATGAAGTATATGTGAAACAGAACACCGACGCCAAGAGCGGTGCCACGAAAAAGGTAGCCATCAAATAAGAAAGGAGTCAACTATGAGTAATATGAAAATTCTCGTCAACGGACTGATTAAGGAGAACCCTACCTTCGTCCTCATGCTCGGCATGTGTCCTACGCTGGCCACCACCACCTCGGCCATCAACGGCCTGTCGATGGGTCTGGCCACCATGGTGGTGCTGATATGCTCCAACGTCGTTATCTCTTGCATCAAGAACCTCACGCCCGACAAGGTGCGCATTCCGGTGTTCATCGTGGTCATCGCCTCGTTCGTCACCGTCATCCAGTTGGTCATCAAGGCATTCCTTCCTGATGTCGACAAGGAACTGGGCCTCTTCATCCCGCTCATCGTGGTCAACTGTATCATCCTCGGACGTGCAGAGGCCTTTGCCAGCAAGAACAACCCCGTGGCAAGTTTCTTCGATGGCATCGGCATCGGACTCGGCTTTACCTTTGCCCTTACCCTCCTGGGCATGATGCGCGAACTCTTCGGCGCAGGGTCGCTTTTCGGCATACACCTGTTGCCCGAGACCCTCAACATCCTTATCTTCGTCTTGCCTCCGGGAGCCTTCATCTCGCTGGGCTATCTCATCGCTATCGTCAATAAACTCAGAAAGGCATAACTATGGAATACATCTTGATATTCATATCGGCAATATTTGTCAACAACATTGTGTTGTCGCAGTTCCTCGGCATCTGCCCATTCCTCGGCGTGTCGAAGAAGATTGATACCGCACTCGGCATGGGCGGGGCAGTGGCTTTCGTGCTCACTCTCGCTACCATCGTCACCTTCCTGGTGCAGAAATACGTATTGGAGCCTTTCTCGCTGGAATACCTCCAGACACTGGCGTTCATCCTTGTCATCGCCTCGCTGGTGCAGATGGTGGAGATTATCCTGAAGAAGGTGTCGCCAAGCCTCTATCAGGCACTGGGTATCTTCCTTCCGCTCATCACCACCAACTGTGCCGTATTGGGTGTGGCTATCCTTGTCATACAGAAAGACTACAATCTGCTCGAGTCGGTGGTATATGCGTTCTCCACGGCAATAGGCTTCGCCCTTGCCCTGGCAGTGTTTGCCGGCATCCGCGAACAACTGGCGTTGGTCAAGGTGCCCAAGGGCATGAGCGGCATGGCTATCGTCATGGTTACCGCCGGTTTGCTCAGTCTGGCTTTCATGGGATTCTCGGGTGTGGATGGCGGACTGAAGACACTCTTCGGACTCGACTAAGTAAACATAGGGTGGGGGATTCCCACCCTATGATTTTTCATGTATATTGTATCACTTAATTATTATATTCTTATCAAGGAAAAATGAAGAAAACGATTTTGGTAACGGGTGGCACGGGCTTCATTGGCTCGCATACCACCGTAGAACTCCAACAGGCGGGTTACGATGTGGTCATCGTCGACAATCTCTCCAACTCCAAAGCCGAAGTGCTCGATGGCATTGAGAAAATCACAGGCATACGCCCTGCTTTCGAGCAGGTAGACTGCTGCGACATGCCGGCACTCGAAGGCGTGTTTGCCAAATATCCTGGCATTCAGGGCATCATCCATTTCGCTGCGAGCAAGGCCGTGGGCGAGAGCGTGGAGAAACCGCTGCTCTACTACCGCAACAACCTCAACAGCCTCATCAACCTGCTTGAACTCATGCCCAAATATCAGGTCAAGGGCATTATCTTCTCTTCGTCGTGCACGGTCTACGGACAACCTTCTCCCGAGAACCTGCCCGTGACAGAGGAGGCTCCTATCCAGAAGGCACTCAGCCCCTATGGCAACACCAAGCAAATCAACGAGGAAATCATCCAGGACTATATCCACAGCGGGGCGAACATCAAGTCGGTTATCCTGCGCTATTTCAACCCCATTGGTGCGCATCCCTCGGCATTGATAGGCGAGTTGCCCATCGGTGTGCCGATGAATCTCATTCCTTTCGTCACGCAGACGGCCATCGGAGTGCGCAAGCAACTCAAGATCTTTGGCAATGATTACAACACGCCCGACGGCACCTGTATCCGCGACTATATCTATGTGGTCGACCTGGCCAAAGCCCATGTGGCAGCCATGACACGCGTGCTCGAGAAAGACACCGACCCTGTGGAGATTTTCAATATCGGCACCGGTCGTGGCCTGAGTACTCTCGAGGTGGTCGAGGGCTTCGAGAAAGCCACTGGCGTGAAAGTCAACTGGGAGTATGCCCCCCGTCGCGAGGGCGACATCGAGAAGGTATGGGGCAATGTCGACAAGGCCAATAAAGTTCTTGGATGGCGGGCCGACACTCCCATCGCCGATGTTCTCGCTTCGGCATGGAAATGGCAGGAAAAACTCCGTGAAGACGGAGTGATGTAAACCATATCAACAAAAAAAGACACAGAGGTAAGGGCTTTCTCTTTCCTCTGTGTCTTTTTTTCTTTGCGTTGTCTACTTCTTCACAATCGACCCGCACAACCGCTTGTAGGGACAGTTCTTGCAGGTTGTTTTGTCTTCTGTAGGCTTAAACGGGTGAGTAGGCTCAAAGATTTCGCCGATGAGTTGACTGAGCCGCTCTTCCATCTCGTCGTTATAGTCGCGAATATCGTTGATTTCTATCGTTTCCTTCTTCTTTCCCGTACCCTGACTGAACTTCAGCACGGGCGAATAGTCTTCTTTCCCGGAATGCTGGATAAACAGCAGTGCCGGACTGACTGGCAATCCTTGTGGATTCACCTCTGCCGACTTGCTCACTATCCAGGAGTAGAGCATGGCTTGCAGGTAATAGTCGCTGTGGTCTTTTATCTTCTCGGGCGAGAACACATCGTCCATGCACGACAGTGTTTTCAGGTCTTTGTTGCCTGTCTTGTAGTCGAGCACCCTGAGTCGCCGCACCCCGTCTTTTCCCGTCACTTCATCCAGACGGTCGATGAATCCGCCCACGCTGACTTTTTTCATTCCTTTACTGGTCTTTGCCATGATGGTGCCCGTCACCTTGCCTTCCAACCCATGGATGGCGAAAGGAGCCAGTTGACTGTCGATGGTGAGCAGTTGTTTCAGGTAGTGCATGATGACGTTGCGGTGGATGAGTTGCAGTCCGTTATACTCAGGGCTTTCTTTCTCTTCTACTTTGAAGAGGTCCTGGCAGAAGGCTTTGTTAACCGCCCACTCCATCTGTGTTTTCGATTTGATGACGTTCTCTATCTGCTGCTTCTCCACCGGATGGCCCTCTGCCGAGAAGGGATGGGCCTCGTCTACTGTTTTCCTGTCCACACCGGTGATGCTGTCGTAGACAAACAGCGAGGCATTGTGGAAGATGGTGCCGAAGATGCGGTTGTCTATCTCGTCGCTGTCATCATCCGGTTCCTTGATTCCCGCAATGTCGTAGTAATAGAATTGCAGTCCGCAACGGAGATAGCGGTTGATGGAAGTAGGCGAGAGGTAGTCCTTCTTCTCCAGTTTCGCCAATACCTCGGGTGTCTTCTCGATAGGACGTTTCTCCCATACAATGGGAACCTGTTCGGTGTGAAGTGCCATGCGGTCTATTGTCATTCCGCTCTCTACTAACAGTTGGAGCATGAAGCGGCTCATTTCTCCAGTGTTCTTGTTGTCTGCGGCATTCACATACATGATGGTCACATCTTTCGCCCGTTGTATCATCCGGTAGAAATAATAGGCGTAGAGGCTCACGTTGTAGTCAATGGTCGACAGTCCGTAGGCCTTGCGGATAGACTGTGGGATAAACGATGACAGGTCGGCACCCTGTGGCATGTTGCCCTCGTTGCACGACAGTATCAGCAGATGGTCGAAGTCGAGGTTACGGGTTTCGAGCACCCCCATCACCTGCAGCCCTACTGCCGGTTCGCCGTGGTAGGGCACACGTGTGGTGTTCACCACTTGTCTGATGAGTCTGAAGTAGGTCACCTTGTCAGTGGCCAGGTCACCGCTTTTCACCAGTCCGCTCATCTTGTTCATGAGGGTATAGACCCGGAATATCGACTCATGGTCGAAAGGACTGTCGGGCTTCTGCTGATGTGCCTCTATGGCGATACCTTTCAGCAATGCGAGCAGCCATTCGTTGATGGTTTCCAACTCGTTGTAGGTCTTGCTTCCGTCGTTCTTGCTCAGGTCTCTGAAGAGCAGCCGCAGACCGTCGTCCTGGGCCAGTTCTTCGCGCCTGGGATAGTAGCGGTGGCGTCGGGTGATGTCTTCCGACACCTCTGCGGCTTTGGGCGAGATAAACATGGCATAGGGATGCCGGAGCACGGCATTCACATATTTCTGCCTGTATTGGTTGCCGCGAATGCCATACATGTTGAGGTCGAGCAACAGGGTGAGCAGAGATGCTGCCGAGGTGTGCGACAGGGGGAATCCCGTGGTGATGTTCAGGTCGCTCACCGCAGGAGGGATGCTGTGCACCACGGTGGGGAGTAATGTCTCGTCGCACATCACCACGGCACTCCTGTTGCCGGCTTTCACCCTGTCGTCGTCGTTGCTGAGCCATTCGCCCACGTAGCGGGCTTGCACGTTGCCTGTGGGGGCACCGATGAAGCGTATTCGCTTACCGTTGGCCATGTTGTTGTAGATGGCATCGTTGTCGTTGTCGAAGACGTTGGGAAACCTGAGCAGTGCATTTTTCACAAACGTGCCGGCTTCGTATGGTCTTGTCTCATCATCGATATAGTATTTGTCGAAGTCCCAGTAAAACAAAGCCTGGCTCTCTCGTTTCAGCCGTTCGAAGAGTTTCCGTTCCACTTCTTGCAGGGCGTTGAAGCCCACCATGAGGTAAGGTCCTTCGCCGAAACTGATGCTCTCGTCGCTCACCACGCTGCGGTAGAGTGCTCCTTCATAGGCGAGTCCTTGTTCACGTAGCCGTTTGTTGAAGTCGGTATACACTTCACCGAAATGACTCCACAAATGGAGAAATTTCTCTTTCAGTTTACTGTTTTGGTGCTCGTCGAAATTATCGAAGAAGTGTTTCAGCACTTCTATCTGTTGCTCGCTCAGGTAGTCAAGATTGTCGTAGGCATGCAGGTCGCGAAGGTTGGCGAACACATCGGTGGCTTTGGCCATGCATTTGTCGATATCGTCGAAGTCCGACAGCAGCACGGTGCCCCATCCATAGAACTGGTCGAGCAATTCCTTGCTGCCGGTGCATTGGTTGAAACTCTTGTGCAGTTCGCAAACCAGTTTGATGTCATCAGCGATGACAAGGTCCGACTTGCCCTGCAGCATCTCGCTGATGGTGGTGTAGGTGGGACTCCAGATAGGTTTGTCGGTGAGTGCCGCGAGATGTTCGTTGATGAACAGTGAGGCGCGTTTGTTGGGAAACACCAGGGTTACGCCCGACATGTCGTGGCCGTACCGTTTCAAGAGGTCCTTAGCCACATATTTCAAGAAAGGAGAATTCTTTTCCATCGTCATCATTTTTTTTGTTATCAGTTTACCGGTACTACTCTGTTTCTCGACACATACCACAGATAGCCTTCCACCTCTTGGTAACCCATGTCAACGAGTTGCTTGATATATGCTTTCACTTGTTTCTCATGCTCGTCGTTGGGTTTGCCAAACTTATAGTCCACTACGATGGTCTTCTTGCCGTCGGTCATCACGCGGTCGGGGCGGCATTCCTTTGTCGAACCTGTCTTGGGGTCTTTGTAGAGGATGGTGCATTCGTTGTGCAGTTTCCAGTGTGGCGAGAACCACTTCCTCACCTTCGTGTTCGAGAGCGCTCTGCTCAGCAACTGGCGCAGTTCCTCTTCGGGCACCTCGTCGTAGAGGATGCCTTCGTTGGTGAGTTGCTGCAGCACGCGATCGATGTCAGAGATGTCTCTCAGCCGTGAGAAGATGGCATGCAGCAGGTTGCCGCGGCTGATGTATTCGGCGCGCAGGAGTTCGGACTCCTCGGTGGTGGTGAAAGCACGGCTGCTGTTGCTCTGCCTGAATTTCGCCCGCGAGGGGTATGAAGTGATGGCAATCGAACAGCCTTGCTCGGGCAGGAGAAACACGTTCTTGCTTTCTTCTTTCTCTTTCTTCTTCTCCACCTCTTCGAAACATTGGCCGTATTCAAAGGTCATTCCGCCGTTTTCACCCGTTTCGAGCACGCTCCCTTCCAATAGTTTCGACAACTCCGGCAGACAGTCGCAGATAAGTTCGCTTCGCAACGATGGGGAAGACTTGCTTTCTTTCTTTTCCTCTTTTGCTTTCTTCTTTACTTTTCCCATGACGAAAAGCCGTCTCTTCGCTCTGGTAAAAGCCACGTAGAGCAAGTTCAGGTTGTCTACGCTGTTTTGCAGGTGCTCATGGTCGTAGTCTTTCTCGTAGAGCGTTCCTACCATTTGCGACTTGCTGTAGTTGATGGGCAGCACAGGGAGCAATTTGAATGGTTGCACATCGGTCTCGCACCATATCACGTTGCCTGGTTTTTCCAGTGCCCAACTACCGAAGGGTATGATAATGTTGTCGCTTTCCAGTCCTTTGCTTTTGTGGATGGTCATCATGCGCACACCATTCACCTGGTCGCCGTGTATTTTCTCATTGCATAGGTTCTCGTCCCATGTGTCGAGGAAACGGTCAATGTCTGATGGATTGTCTTTCAAATAGTCTGCCAGTTTGTCATAGAAGGTACAGATATATGCACTTTGACCCTTGAGTTTCCTTAGTTCAAAGATATTGTAGAGGGCTTCTGTCAGGTCGGTAAGTGGCAGACAGCGCAGGTGTGCGAGGTCATCGGCATTGCGAAACCCTTCTGGCAGCAGGTGTGCGAAGGGGAGTTGTTGTCCGTTGCCCTCATCCTTGTCCTTGCCGTCATCAATCAGCATATAGTCGCAGTCGTTGGCTTCCATGATGCCATTCTGGTAGGCTTTTGCCAGTATGGCGGCACAGAGTTCGTCTTTTTCATTGGCCATCAGCCGCATGGCATCTACGATGATGGTCACGGCGATAGAAGAACCGAGGATGAAAGCCTCGTCGGATATGATGTACACTTCCGGCACATTGTTCTGGAAGTAGTGTGCGGTACTCTCTATTTCTTTCTTGTTTCGTGCGAGTATGGTAATCTTGTTTTGTGGCGTGCCGTTATCGATGAGTTTCCTGATGGTGTCGGCAAGGTGTTCCATGATGGTGTCTTCTTCTGTGTCGGCATCCATCATCTCGATGCGTATATAGCCGGTGTCGGCTTTATCTTTCGGCACATTCTGACGCACGTCGGCATAGGCCGTACCCAGTTCCATGGCTTCAGCCCCCACCATCTCTTGCAGCCGTTCCTGCTCTTTTTTTGCGGCGAGGATGAAGAATTGGTTGTTGAAGTCGATTACCTTCCGGCACGAACGGTAGTTGGTGTCGAGGGGCAATACTTCCAACAGAGAGTCATCATTGTGGAATTCTTTTTTGATGCCGTTGAGCAACCGCCAGTCACCGTTGCGCCAACGGTAGATGCTTTGTTTCACGTCGCCCACAATCAGGTTGTTGGTGCCATGGCTCATGCACTCGTTGAGCAGCACCTTGAAGTTGTTCCATTGCAGTGCGCTTGTATCCTGAAACTCGTCTATCATGATGCTCCGTAGTGGGGCACCGATTTTCTCGAAGATGAACGGGCTGTCGCTGCCGTTGATGAGGCTGTTGAGCAGCCACTGGGTGTCGCTGAGCAGGAATCTGTTCGAGTCAGTGTTCAGTTTGTGCACCTTGTCCTCAATAGTTCCGAGCAGTCGCAACTGGTTGAGGTTCTTGTGTGTCACCGTTACCGTCTTGGCCAATCTGGTACGTCTTTCAACCTCTTTGATGGCATTGTTGAGGATTTCCATCAACTGATTCTCTGCCAATGCTACGATGGCAGCATATTTGGGTGATGTCTTTCTCGCCCAGGATTCTGCCGATTCGGTGCACTTAAGTACATACGAGCCGACAGAGGTGGGCAGGATGCCCGAACGCAACTTGTCGAAGAAGCCGTAAACGCCTTTTTGCCCTTGGTAGAAATCGTTGATGCCATAGCCTTTTGTGGCTTCAAAGAAAGGCGTGGCAATATCGGGAATCTTATCCTCGCATGCTTTCTTCGTCTGGTTCAGTTGCGTTCTCACTTTTTCGAAATAATCCGGGTCAGTCATGAATTCTTGCAACTTCTTGCGTTTGGCCTTGTAGGCATCCTTGAAGATGTTCTCGCCGAATGTTTTCACTTTCGAGATGATGTTCCAGCCCTTGTCTTCACCGATGCTCTCCAAAATATATATCATCAGCCATTCCATCACGTCGTCTTTCTCGTTCAGCGACTCAATCATTGTGTCGACGGCCAACTGCTCCACCTGCTTGTCGTTGAGTTCTATTCTCAGATTGGCGGTGAGGTCGAGTTCGCGGGCAAGGTTGCGCAGCACGCGTTGGAAGAACTTGTCGATGGTTTCCACCCGAAAGGCGGAATAGTCGTGGATGATGCTGGTGAGGGCCACCATGGCATTCTTTCTCACTTGCTGTTCGTCGCAGCCCAGTTCTTTGGTGATTTTCTCCAAGTAGTCTTTGGAGTCGTCATATCCATGTGCCAGGCCGTTGAGTTGACTGAGAATCCTCATCTTCATCTCCTCGGTGGCCTTGTTGGTGAAGGTGACCGCGAGGATGTTGCGGTAGAAGAGCGGATTTTCTATCAGTTGTTTGATATACTCCACGGCGAGCGTGAAAGTCTTTCCGCTTCCGGCACTGGCTTTGTAAACGGTGAGTGGTTTTCTTTTTGGGGGTTGTTGAGTTGTCATGGATTATATGGTTTCAAGCAATACGAGAATCGGTTCTATGAGTATTCCGATGAGAAAACTGATGGCGTTGCAGAGCACGCTGTAGATGGCGGCTTGCCGCAGGTCTTTCACGAAGAGGTAGTACCATGCTGCTTCTATGGCCATTACAATGCCTTCAAGCAGGAGGATGACCGGCATGCCCGAGGGGTTGTGGATAAGATAGAGGTTGAGTGGCACGTTGGTAAGGATGTTGATGGCCACGGATGCCCCAAGCACCCTTCGCCGTCTCTCTCCCAGGCACCTCAGCACGACATATTCTATAAGTACTGTCAATATAGCAGCAAATACTATTCCGTAATCTATCATAGAATGAAAATATTTTTTACACAGTGGTAAATATAATTGTACAAGGACCCTAAAATATGACCACTACCAGTGCTGCGGCGAGGAGTCCGAAGGCCAGTCCCTCTCTGTCTTCAAGCACTTCGTTAGCCAGATAGAGCGTCACGGGCATGGTACAGTTGATGGCAAAGAGTCCCATCAGTGCTATGGCAAAATGGACATTTTGGCAGAGCAGGCATGCCAATGTTGCCACGAGCACTGCCACCATGGCCCTCACGATGCCCATCCATCGGCTTATCCATCCTCCTGCCATCTTCCCCAGCATGGCGATGGCACCAATGGCGAGGATGAGGCTGTCGTTCTTCTCTATGGCAGCGGTGAAGTCACTGCCTACCCATGAGCGTAGCATCACCAACAGCATCAGGATGACGATTGCTCCTATTGTCACCGTCTTACTGTAGTGCCCCTTATCGTTGCCGTAGGTTGTCGTTGTTCCAGTGATTCTCTTCGTGTCCTGAAAGAGGTCGTCGTGCTTGAAGTCAATGGCGAGATAGACCATCGCCAATAGGCTCAGGACGAGGAGGAAGGCGAAGAGCAGTGCCCAGGAGCAGAACACGGCGCCTATGGCGAGTCCGAAGGCTCCTGTCGATACAAATACGCCGAGTGCCCTGATGTCGTTGTGTGTCTTCATCGCCACCTGTTTCCCTCCCCACGTGTGGAAGAAAGAGTTTCCTATTCCCAACAATATGGCGGTGGGCAGCATGCCGAATGCCGCATCAGGATGCCATAGGTGGAGTGTTGCCGAGGCTGCGGCTACACCTGCTGTCAGCAAGAGGATGGCCACGAGCAGCATCCAATGTTTCTGATGGGTGCGGTCGGCAAGGTGGCCGGTGAAGGGTTGGGTAAGAAATGCCAGTAGATTGTATGTGATGAATATTCCTGTCAGGTTCCATGCCTCGAACGATGGCGACATGAGGTATAGTGTGCAGAGGCACAGCCCATCCACAAGGAAGTGCATGGCAGCGCTGATGAGGGTGATGGTAGAGGGGTATATCTGGCGAGGCGACATGGTTGGTGATGGTTGTAGGGGTTAATGGGTGATGGCTTCGAACAAGCGAATCAGCAGTTGGGAGTGTGGGGTGTTGGGCAGATGCTCCACGAAAGAGTTGTCGCTGGTCTCTGGCAGCGGCTTGGCTGCCAGACGCTCGGCCAGGTCTTTCAGACTTTGCGAGTTCTCGTCGCCTACATGCCACACGGGGCGTGTGGTGGGGGTGCTGATGATATCTTCGACGCGTGCTGCCGCCAGGTCTACGTCCACAGCCCCCACCTTGATGTATCGTGCTGCAGCGGGAACGGCTCCCATGTCGCGCATGGCATGAAGTGCGGCGGTCAACAAATCCTCCGTGGCAAACAACGGTGGCTTCTTGCTGATAGTGCTTGGCATGAGGTGTCCCAGTCGGATGATAGTGCCCTTGAGTTTACCGTGGGCCATTTTTTCGAGCAGGTGCCTCTCTGCCATGAATTTCGATTTCGAGTATTGGTCGATGAAATGTTGGTGGAAGAATAGTTGCTGTGGGGTGAGGGTAGGGATGCCACCTTGAGCATCGAAGCCGCTCACGCTCAGTGTAGAGATGTGTATGAGTGTGGCATTGGTGTCGATGCAGGTTTGTGCAAGATGCTCCACTCCTATTTCGTTCACCCGATGGATATTGTCGTCTTTGGCGAAATACCTGATGTCGGCGGCACAGTTCACCACGACGTCGAAATGGTGGTCTGACAGTGCCCTGATACTGGAGGGGTCGGTGAGGTCGCCATATACGATGTCTATCTTGTAGGAGCCAAGGGAGGTGTCACCGAAATAATACTTCCACCTGTCGCGGAGTCTTTGCCTGGCTTCTTCCTTGTCGCGGCATCGTATCATGCAAGTCACCTGCCACATGCCGGAATGGATTAGCCGCCGGAGTAGGTGGATGCCCAGAAATCCCGTGCTTCCTGTGAGTAGTAGTGTGCCACCCCGATGAGGTGCTGCGCCAGTCTTCGGCTCTCCTTGTGAGAGCAGGTTGTCGATGGCTCGGTAGTTGTATGGGGCGATGTCGGCTTCTTCTGCATGGTTGCCTTGGGTGAGAAAGGTGCCCAGACTTCGTGGGGTGGGGTGGGCGAAGATGTCGCTGTAGGTAAGGCCTATCCCCTTCTTTCTCGCTTCTGCCACGAGTTGCATGGCCATGAGCGATGTGCCGCCCAGAAGGAAGAAGTTGTCAGTGGCGGCAACATGCTCCTCGCCAAGTAGTTCACCGAAGAGTGTGCATAACGAAACTTCGATGGCGTTGCTCGGTGCTTCTCCGTGAATGGCTGTCGGTATGGGGTGGGGCAGGTGGCGCTTGTCTGTCTTTCCCGAGGGGGTGAGTGGCATCTCCTTCAGGGGGATGATTCGGGTGGGAATCATCTGTGGTGGCAGCCACTGTCTGAGCATCTTGGATATCTCTTCCTCCGTTAAGGTGCCCTTGCTGGTGTAGTAGGCCACCAGTCGTGGCTTTCCGTTCATCTCCTGCACGGTCACGGCAGAATGGGTGATGGTGGGGATGTCGAGCAGCCGCCGCTCTATCTCTTCGGTGTTCACGCGTATGCCGTCGATTTTCACTTGGCTGTCGGTACGTCCCACATATTCCAAAAGTCCTTCTTCGTTCCATCTCACCAGGTCGCCGGTGTGAAACACGTTGCCTTTGTAGAAGCGACACTCCGTGAACTTCTCGGAGGAGAGCACAGGGTCGTTCCAGTAACCAATGGCTGTCTGCGGTCCTGCCAGCCACAGTTCTCCCACGGCTCCTTGTGGCAAGAGGCACCCGAAGGGGTCTGTCACGAAGGCGTGGCAGTTGTCCAAGGGTTGTCCGATGGGAATATTGCGGTAGGGCTTGTCTTTCTCCAACTCGTAATAGGTGGCGTCTACGGTAAACTCCGTTGGTCCGTAGGTGTTGTATACACGGCCGTTGATTTCTGGGTTGACGAGGAGTCGTTCGCCCCCTAGGCAGAGATAGTCCACGTTGAGCCGGTGGGTCTTTGCCAGTGCCACGCCGAATGATGTGGTGTAGCATCCTCCCGTGATATGATGGTCGTTGATGAAGTGGGCGAGGGCATCGATGTCGGTTCGTATCTCCTCGGGCAAGGGCATCACGCATCCTCCTACGGTGAGTACGGGGAAGAGGTCTTCCACCGATGCGTCGAAGGCCAGGTCGGCATGGCAGGCGATACGGCTCTCTGGGGCGAGGGGCCATCGTCTCACACAGAACAGGATGAGGTTGGTCAGTGCTTCATGGCTCACTACCACGCCTTTGGGCATGCCTGTCGTCCCCGATGTGTAAATCATGTAGGCAGCGCCTTGTGGTTGCGAGTGGTCTGCAACGTCACTCGGTTGGTGGGTCTTGGCAATATGGTTGATGGTAGGCTCGTCGAGGATGATGCTGATGGCGGCTTCATGGAGGATGTGCTGCCTTCTCTTGGGTGGCAGGTCGGGGTCGATGGGCACGTAGGCACCACCGGCGCGCATGATGGCGATTGCTCCCACGAGGAAGGCGCAGCAGGGCTTGGTGTCTATGCCTACAAACGTGCCTGCGCCTACACCTTGCGATGTCAGCCAGTGAGACAGCGCTCCCGATAGTTGTTCCAAAGTCCTGTAGGTCAGCGCCTGCCGGGTGTCGTCGATGGCCACCGCTTCGGGGGTTGTCGTGGCTTGTCGGAGAAACAGGCTCACCACGGTTTCCCCATGGCGATGGTCGTTCCGCTCTCCTGTCGAGAGTGCCATGACCTTTGCCTTCTGCGCTTTGTCGATAAGGTCGATATAGCCTATTGGTTGCTTGTCGTCTTGCATCAGTTGCACAAAACATTCGTGCATGGCGTCTCCATACCGTTTTAGGTCGGTCAAAGTGTAAAGGGCATCGCTGGCATCCACACGCACCTCATAGTCTGTCGGGGTAGTGTATACGGTCACGCTCAGATCGTTGGCAGTCTCGTTGCCTGTCAGTTGCCATCCTCTGAATCGTCGTCCGTCGATGATGGCCTGCTCTATCACCTCATGGCTTTGGAAACCGAACGATATCCTGGGGATGATGCCTGTGTCTTGGCAGAAGTGGGTGTATGGGTAGGTGTGGTGGCGCATGCTTTGCATCAGCCGTCTCCTGATTTGTGCCATCAGGTCGGCCACGGTCATCTCTGCATCGATGTCGGCCAAGAAAGGGACGGTGTTGACAAACATGCCGTAGGCCTCGCTGAGTTTCTTGTCATAACGGCCGTGGTTGATGGTGGAGAAGACCACCCTCTTCTGATGCGACAGTTTGCTCAGCGTCAGGCAGAAAGCGGCCATCAGCAGGTGGTGCGCCGAGGCGTGACGGGCCTGGCACCATTTCTCGATGCTGTTGATGCCGAAGCGAAAACTCGTGGAAAGCCGTTTGCCCCATGCGTCAGATGTCGTGGAGAAGAGGTGCGTGGCGTCGCTGTCGGCAAACAATTCTTGATAGAACGCCTTGTCTCGTTCATAGACAGGCGTTCGCAGCATCTCGTGTTCATGCTGTGCCCAGTCGAAGAGTGTCATCCGGGGCATGAGGAGCGGTTGGTGTCCATAGGCGGCGGGCACGTCGTTGCCCATCAGTCTTCCGGCAATAGTGAAGCCGTCGGCGATGCTGTGGTGCAGGTCGCTGAACAGCAGCACCCGTGTGTCGGTCTCCACTACCTCAAACCGGCATAATGCTTCTTTCCCGAAAAGGGTGAAGGGCCTCACGAATCCTTCCTGCATATATTGCTCTGCCTCTTCATCGGTCATCCTCTTCACATCGAAGGGAATGGGCATGGTGCGGTCGGCATATTGACGTATCTCCCCAGCCTCGGTTCGCACGAACTGGATATGCAGTTCGGTACGTGCGTCACATATCCTCCCTACTGCTTCCAACAACTGCATTGCCGATACGGTCTTGTCGAATTCTATGACCGACGGCAGGTTCCATGCCGTTGATGCAGGCCTACTGCCACAGGCAAGGAGTATTCCGAGTTGGGAATCAAGAATAGGATAGGTTGTCATGACGTGATACGATTATTCGTAGTAGCAAAGTTACGAATAAGTGAGCGTAGTACAAAACAAATAACCAAGTTTTTGTTTTTACTGCCGAACGCGAGTAACTTCAACAAAGTTAAAGTTACGAATAAGTGAGCGTAGTACAAAACAAATAACCAAGTTTTTGTTTTTACTACCGAACGCGAGAAACTTCAACGCAGTTAAAGTTACGAATAAGTGAGCGAAATACCAAATATTATTTGGAGTTACGCTCACTTATTCGTAACTTTGTCGATAATATTTAAAAAAAACACGCAATGAAAAGAACACTCTTACTACTACTGCTCTCTAGTCTAGTATCAATGGCAAACGCTCAATTGCAGACCAATGCCGGTGTGCAATACTTGCAAAACAATGCCAGGGATATGTCTACTGACTTCAGCGACCTTTCCAACACCTATTTCCTTGCCGACAGCCTCTCTGCCTTTGATGCTGCAACCGCCTCGGGAAAGGTGAACTGGAAGCGCTACAGGCTCTCTCCCCGTCAGGCTTTCAACCTCAATGGCTACTGGCCGGTGCGGATGCAGATGCTCGACTTCCCCGACACGCAGTATGACAACGATCCCGACCTCGCCTTCCAACTGCAGTTCATCGATGACCGCACGGTGCGTATCCGTATGCTCACCACGCCTATCGTCGCTCCCGACGATACCGATGCCGACCCGATGTTCTGTGATGAGTTCAAGACGATGTGGAAGACCAACGACAGCCGTCCTTCCGCCCATGGCTGGCGTGTGGAGCAGGATGCCAATAGCATCAGGTATGTGGGCAACAATGGTAGTATAGAGGTGCAGCGCTATCCCTGGCGTGTCATCCTTCGCGACAGCAATGGCAAGGTGCTCACACAGACACGTGCCATCATCGATAACGATTCCACGCAGGTGAAACTCCTCCCGTTCTGTTTCATCAAGCGTGGCGCCGACAACTCCAGGAGTGTCAATCCGGTGTTCTTCCTCTCGCCCGGAGAACGTATCTATGGCTGTGGGGAGTCGTTCACTTCTCTCAACAAGGTGGGACAAAAGGTGCATCTCTATGTCACCGACCCGCAGGGACCTGAGACTGATGGCATGTATAAGCCAGTGCCGTTCTATTTCAGCAACAGGGGCTATGGTATCTTCATGCACACCAGTGCGCCGGCAACTTGCGACTTCGGCGCTTCCTATATCGGTGCACAGCGTCTGTTCATGGGCGACGAGGCAGTCGACCTCTTTGTCTTCTTCGGTGAGCCGGAGGAGATTCTCGATGCTTATACCAACGTGACGGGAAAGAGTCCGATGCTCCCGCTCTGGACTTTTGGCACATGGATGAGCCGTATCACCTATTTCTCTCAGGAGGAGGGACTGGAGATAGCACGTCAACTCCGTGCCCATCGCATCCCGTCGGATGTCATCCATTTCGACACGGGGTGGTTTGGTGTCGACTGGCAGTGTGACTATGAGTTCGCGAAAGACCGTTTCCCCAATCCTGCTGCCATGCTCAAGTCGATGAAGAAAGATGGCTTCCATACATGCCTGTGGCAACTTCCTTATTTCACGCCGAAGAACCGTTATTTCAACGAACTTGTTGATGGCGGGATGGTCGTGACCAATGCGAAGGGTGGCATGCCCTATGAGGATGCTGTCGTCGACTTCTCCAACCCCAAGGCAGTGGAATGGTACCAGGGCAAGATAGGTGCCCTCATCCGTCTGGGCGTGGGTGCCATCAAGTGCGACTTCGGTGAGGCCGCGCCCTATAATGGACTCTATGCCAGTGGGCGTACAGGATTCTATGAACATAACCTCTACCCGCTGCGTTACAACAAGGCATTGTGGAATGCCGTGAAAGACAATTCTGGCGAGGGGGTGATATGGGCGCGCAGCGCTTGGGCCGGTTCACAACGCTATCCGCTGCACTGGGGCGGCGACGCTGCTACCAACGACATCGGCATGATGGGTGACCTGCGGGGTGGACTGAGTCTCGGCCTGAGTGGTTTCTCTTTCTGGAGTCACGACATGGGAGGCTTCGTCACGGCATCGCCCGAAGACATCTACCGCCGTTGGCTGCCCTTTGGCTTCCTCTCCTCCCATACGCGTGCCCACGGTGCTCCTCCTACCGAACCGTGGCTCATCAGTGAGTCGTTCACCGATGCTTTCCGCCAGTGTGCAGAGATGAAATACAAACTCATGCCTTACGTCTATGCGCAGGCGAAAGACTGTTCCAACAGAGGCTTGCCGATGGTGCGCGCGCTCTTCGTGGAATACCCCGAAGACCCGGGCGCTTGGCTCGTGGAGGATGAGTATATGTTTGGCTCCCAGATTCTCGTGGCACCGCTCATGGAGTCGGGCAACGAACGGGTGTGTTATCTCCCCCAGGGCAAGTGGATTGACTACCAGGACGGGAAAGTGTATGATGGCGGTTACCACACCATTAAGGCAGGCGCCATCCCTTGTATCATCCTCGTGGCCGACGGCTCGCTCATCCCACAAGTGCCCGTGGCGCAGTCTACCGACCGCATCGACTGGTCGAAGTTAGAACTGATTCCCTACAAGGCCTCCGACGTCCTGTGCAAGGGGCTGGTGTTCACACCCGGCGATGATGATGTGCAGAAGGTAAGTGAATTTATTCCATAATTATAGAACTATTTTTCACATAAGCCGAGAAATAAAAGCGTTCTGCATTTTATTACTTCAACACAGGGATACAGAGATACAAAGGATATGAAACTCTGTATCTCTGTGCCTTTGTGTTGATATTGGTATTATTTATATTAAAAAACGCAAAAGTTTTTCACGTTTGCCACTTTTTTTGTAATTTTGGGCGAAAATCCGAAGAATATAATGAAAATTCGCTTATATATATTGTTGATGACCATGATGGTGGCCGTGGTGCATGCCAATGCGCAGAAAGTGACTATTGGCACCTACACCACCAAAGACCATGGCCATTACCAAGGAGAGATGATGGGAGGAAAACCGCATGGGAAAGGTGTCACCACCTATGATAATGGCGATGTCTATCAGGGCGAATACGTGAAAGGCAAGCGACAGGGGCGTGGGGTATACACCTTTGCTGATGGTGAGAAATATGAGGGCGACTATTTTCAGGACCAACGTCATGGAAAGGGTACCTTCTATTATATGAACAACAACAAGTACGTGGGCAGTTGGTATCGTGACATCCCTCATGGAAAAGGAGTGATGTACTACTACAACGGTGATGTCTACGAGGGTCTCTGGTATGCCGGTGAACGGAGTGGAAAGGGGAAGTATACTTTCTGCACCGGACAGTATTATGACGGCAACTGGAAGAACGACGAGAAAAACGGGTATGGCGTCTTCCACTGGGGCGATGCCTACTACTCCGGCAACTGGCTCAACAATGAGCGCTCAGGCAAGGGAACGAACTACTACGCCGAGGGCGACAAGTATATTGGCAACTGGGAGCACGACCTCCCCAACGGCAAGGGACGTTATGAGTTTGCCAATGGCGATGTCTATGAGGGCGACTACGTCAACAACGAGCGTACAGGCTACGGTGTGGTCACCTACAAGAACGGCGATGTCTACCAAGGACGCTTCCTCAATGGCGAGCGCTCGGGCACCGGCACGTTCAAGTGGAGCAATGGCGACGTCTATACCGGCCAATGGGCCAAGGACAAGCATAACGGCACCGGCAAACTGACGAAGAAGAACGGCGACGTCTATGAAGGGTCGTTCCGCGACGGCAATTTCGAGGGGCTCATCATCATCCGCTACCACGACGGGGCCCGTTTCCGTGGCAACTACCACCGTGGCATCCGCCATGGCGAGGCCATCGAGGAGTCGGCCGACGGCAAGCGTTTCGAAGGCTCCTACAAGAACGGCGAGCGCGACGGCAACTTCGTTGAGAAAAACAAGAACGGGCAGGTCATTGCCCGTGGCCATTATGCCGACGGCATACGTTATACCGACAGATAAACCATATATTTAATGCTTTATGATTATAGACACACTAGACCATTTGGAGCAATACACGTGCCTCAATCCCCTCTTCCAGGTGGTGGCCGATTTTTTGCGTGATAATGACCTCAGCACCCTTTCCGAGGGCAAGCATGTAATTCAGGGCGACGATGTATTCGTCAATGTGCAGTTGGCCAAGGGCAAAACCCCTGAAGAGGCTGTTTTGGAAACCCACGTCAAGATGGTCGACATCCAGGTGCCCATCTCTTCCGACGAGACATTCGGCTTCTCCCCAGCCTGTGAACTCTCGGGGGCAGAATATGATGCCTTAAGAGACATGACACTCTTCCCCTGCATCGCCCCGCAGAGTTATGTCACCTGCAAGCGCGGTATGTTCGCCATCTTCTTCCCACAAGACGGACACGCACCATGCATCTCCACCCAACCACAGTTCAAAAAAGCAATCTTCAAAATTACCCATCATAAGTAAGTGGGGACAATTGAGGTGTGGTGAAGGCTTCGAAGAAATAAGGATTGCAAAATGACAGTAAGAAACCAAACAAAATAGATATATGTCAGAGAAAAATAACCCCAAAACCACTGCCAAGGAAAAGGTAGTGAAGACAAGAACGACACGTAAGAGAGCACCGAAACATATCGGTCTGGTAGCACACGACGCATACCTCGAACCCTACGAGGGCGCCATCACCGGGCGTCACGACCATGCCGTGTGGAAACTCAACCAACTCACGCGCAATGGCAAGATCACACTCAAGGATTTCGCCTCCGGATACGACTATTACGGGCTCCACCGCACTGCCCGTGGATGGGTGTTCCGCGAGTGGGCACCTACCGCCACCGACATCTATCTCGTCGGCGACTTCAACGACTGGCAGGAGACGGAGAAATACCGCGCCAAGCGTGTGGCAGGAACGGGAAACTGGGAACTGAAACTGCCCACGAAAGCCATGAAACATGGCGACCTCTACAAGATGCATGTCCACTGGAACGGTGGTGAGGGCGAGCGCATCCCAGCATGGGCACAGCGCGTGGTGCAAGATGATAATACGAAAATCTTCTCCGCACAGGTGTGGGCTCCCGCCCAACCTTATGTGTGGAAGAAGAAGTCTTTCAAGCCCAACGTCAACCCACTTCTCATCTACGAGTGCCACATCGGCATGTCGCAGGATGCAGAGAAGGTGGGCTCGTATACCGAGTTCAAGGAGAATGTGCTGCCAAGGGTCATCGCCGATGGCTATAACTGCATCCAGATCATGGCTATCCAGGAGCATCCCTACTATGGCTCCTTCGGCTACCATGTCAGTTCGTTCTTCGCGGCATCAAGCCGCTTCGGCACCCCCGAGGAGTTGAAGTCGCTCATCGATACTGCTCACCAGAACGGCATCGCCGTCATCATGGATATCGTGCACTCGCATGCCGTGAAGAATGAGGTGGAGGGCCTTGGCAACCTCGCCGGCGACCCCAACCAGTTCTTCTATCCCGGCGACAGGCATGAGCATCCGGCATGGGACTCTCTGTGCTTCGACTATGGCAAGGACGATGTCATCCACTTCCTCCTCTCCAACTGCAAGTACTGGCTCGAGGAGTATCATTTCGACGGCTTCCGCTTCGACGGTGTCACCTCCATGCTCTACTACAGCCACGGACTGGGTGAGGCTTTCTGCAACTACGGTGACTATTTCAATGGTCATGAAGACGATAATGCCATCTGCTATCTCACACTCGCCAACAAACTCATCCACGAGGTGAATCCCCATGCCGTGACCATCGCCGAAGAGGTGAGCGGCATGCCCGGACTGGCAGCGAAGTTCGAGGATGGCGGCTATGGATTCGACTACCGCATGGCGATGAATATCCCCGACTACTGGATTAAGACTATCAAGGAACTGAGCGACGAGAACTGGAAACCCAGTTCCATCTTCTGGGAGGTGAAAAACCGCCGTCCCGACGAGAAGACCATCAGTTACTGCGAGAGCCACGACCAGGCACTGGTGGGCGACAAGACCATCGTCTTCCGCCTTATCGATGCCGATATGTACTGGCACTTCAAGAAGGGCGACGAGAACGAGATGGCTCACCGTGGCATTGCGCTGCACAAGATGATACGTCTGGTAACCGCTGCTGCCATCAACGGTGGCTACCTCAACTTCATGGGCAATGAGTTTGGTCATCCCGAATGGATTGACTTCCCCCGCGAGGGCAATGGCTGGAGTTACAAGTATGCCCGCCGTCAGTGGAACCTCGTCGACAATCACGAACTCTGCTATCATTGGCTTGGCGATTTCGACAAGCAAATGCTCAAGGTCATCAAGTCGGAGAAAAACTTCCAGAAGACTCCCGTGCAGGAAATCTGGCATAACGACGGCGACCAGGTGCTCGCCTTCATGCGTGGCGACCTCGTGTTCGTCTTCAACTTCAGTCCCAACCGCTCGTTTACCGACTACGGCTTCCTCGTACCCACAGGGTCCTATGACGTGGTGCTCAACACCGACTCCAAGGACTTCGGTGGTAATGGCCTTGCCGACGACAGCATGACCCACTTCACCAATTTCGACCCGCTCTATGTAGAGGATCACAAGGAGTGGCTCAAACTCTATCTCCCCGCCCGCTCGGCAGTGGTGCTGAAGAAGAACTAAACGCCAATATCTATCTCTTCCATAAAGCATGGTTGGAGGATAGGCAGGCGAAGCCCGATTTTCAATTTTGAATTTTCAATTTTCAATTGAAGAATGTCTTACTTCGATTTTGACGAACGAAACCAACGTTCCTCCTCCAGGCACACCGAATGGGTGTGCCTGTTGGTGTTTGTGGTCTTCACCTTCGTCTACCTCTATTTCTACCAGTCTGATGTGCTGGCTGCCGGACAACATGTGCTATCGGGTGGTCAGACGCATTATCGGCGGCTGGTGGGCGCTGTCCTCATCACGCTGGTGCTCCTCATCCTCCAACGCTTCATTTTCCACCTCACGCAGTTGCGTAAGCGTGCCCATGCACTCACATACCTGCCTTCATTGTTGGTGCTGACGGTGATTACCGATGTCAGTTCAAACATCGATCTGGGTTTCTCTTTCGGTGGATGGCTCATCGCCGTCCCACTCATCGCAGTGGGCTATGGCTTCCTCGTGGTGCTGCTCAGGAAGATGGAACCCTTCGAGCCGCAGAGCACTGGCAGTGGCTTCCTCTCCCGCACGTCTTGGATTAATCTGCTCACAATGGTGGTGATGTTCATACTCGTCGGGCTGTTCAGCAATGGCGACACGGCCTTCCATTATCGCATGCGGATGGAGCGCCTCCTGCTCGATGGAAAAAACAAGGAAGCCTTGCGGGTGGGAAGGAAGTCAGAGGTCACCGACCCCTCGCTCACCATGCTGCGGGCTTATGCACTGGCTCGTGAAGGACAACTCGGCAACCGCTTCTTCGAGTTCCCTGTCACAGAGGCCACCGCCTCGCTGTTGCCCGATGGCAAGAAAGCCCGTGTGGTCATTATGCCCGACAGCCTGATAACCATCCTTTCCCGAAAGGCTGGCGTGCGGGCCGACTACCGACTCATCCAGTTGCTGACCGACCGCCGGCTCAACGAGTTTGCTGCCTTGGTGAGGAAAGCCTATCCCGACTCACTCATGCCGAAGCACTATGCCGAGGCCGTCGCCATGCATCACCGGCTTGCCACCAACGACTCCATTGATGTGGTCGATAGCGTGATGATGCAGTCCTACGATGAGTTCTGCATGAAAGAGAAGTCTACCCCCAAGGCTTCCTTGCAGAGTGTCATGCGCAAGACCTACGGTCGCACCTATTGGTATTATTATAAGTATGGTTGGAAGGACAATTGATACAGTCGGCCTGCTGCTCCTCGCCATCGTGCTGTGTTCCTCATGCTCCGATGTGTTCGACGTGCATCCTTATGCAGTGGATTTCGATGGCGAGACCGACATCAATGCCCGCCATGCGGCACGAATCTCAAGAGATTGCCTCGGCAACGACACGCTGAGGGTGGTAGTGATGAGCGACACGCAGGGCTGGTATGACGAGATGGAGGACATGGTCGACCATATCAATGCCCAGGGCAAGGCCGATTTCGTCATCCATGGTGGCGACCTCACCAACTACGGTTCCACGAAGGAGTATGTCATGCAGCGCGGCATCCTCGACCGTCTCGATATGCCCTATGTGGTGATTTTAGGCAACCACGACTGCCTCGGCACGGGCGAAGAGACTTATAAGAAGATGTTTGGTCCCACCAATTTCTCATTCATCGCGGCACGGGTGAAGTTTGTTTGTCTCAACACCAACGCGCTCGAAGGCAACGACGACGATGCCATCCCCGACATGGCTTTCCTTGAAGGGGAACTGGCGCGCGATGGTTCACTCTACGACCGCACGGTGGTCTGTATGCATGCCCCTCCGTTGTGCGAGCAGTTCAACAACGACAGGCTGCAGGAGTTTCACCAATATCTTCATCGTTTTCCCGGCTTACTCTTCTGCACCGCCGGACATCTTCATCGCAACGACATTTTCTCGCCGCTCGACGATGGTATCTCTTATTTTGTGAGTGAGAGTGCCAACCGCCGCAGTTATCTCCTGTTCACCATCACCCCCGAAGGTTACTCCCATGAAGTCATTCGCTATTGAACTCATCCTGCTCTTCGCGTGGGCATCGTTTGCAATGGGAGCCGACATCCCGTCCGACACTATCTCCGCAGCAGACGGGGGGGCATCGTCGAGGCATCGTTCGTGGCATTCGCTCCTGCCTACACAACTCGTGGCGCAGAATGCGGGCAACATGGGATGGCTGTCGGTTGGGGTAGGGTGGTCGTATGGCCGCAGCCGCCAATGGGAGACTCATCTGTTGGTGGGCTTCGTACCCAAGTACAAGTCGGGCTCTGCCAAACCCACGTTCACCATCAAGGAGAATTTCATGCCGTGGCGCATCATGCTCAATCAGCGGATGATGCTCGAGCCGCTTTCTTGCGGCCTATATGTCAACACGATAGGCGGAGGCCAGTTCTGGAGCCATCTGCCCAGCAGGTATCCCAACAACTATTATCTCTATTCCACGCGTTTCCGCATTAATGTATTCATGGGCGAGCGGGTGACATGGACGTTCGGGAAGGGTAGAAGAGGTCCCCGCTCCATTACTGCCTTCTACGAGTTGAGCACGTGCGACCTTTATCTCCTCGATTTCTTCGGCAACCGCAGTGTGAAAGCAAAAGACATCGTAGGCCTCTCCTTGGGCGTGAAACTGCAGGTATTTTAGTTTCGTATTCACTCCGTTTTCAGAAGTTAAAACATAGCAATTCTCTTCTTAGGCCGAGAAGGGGAGTGGGGGGATGTTGTGACCCATTTCTGCCAAAAATGCAAAAAAGCATCGTTTTTTGCCATTCCAACCCATTTTGGCACACTTTTCGCTTACTTTATGGCAGAATATATTTTTAACACATAAATATTAAAGAATTATGAAAATCCAACCATTAGCCGACAGGGTGCTCGTATTGCCAGCCCCTGCAGAGGAAAAAGTCGGTGGAATCATTATCCCCGACACCGCAAAGGAAAAACCACTTCAAGGAACTGTTGTCGCAGCCGGTAACGGCACGAAAGACGAAGAGATGGTGCTCAAAGAGGGCGATGCTGTGCTCTATGGCAAATATGCCGGCACTGAGGTAGAGTTCGAAGGCGAGAAATACCTTATCATGCGCCAGAGCGATGTCCTCGCTGTCATCAAATAATTTTGATTAGATTATCTATAAGTTTTATATCAACAAGGAAACGAAGGGGCATGAAACAAGGTTAGTCAAGGTAAACATCTCTCCCTTCATCTCCATTAAAACAACAAAATCATGGCAAAACAGATTAAATTCAATATTGAGGCCCGCGACCTGCTCAAGCAGGGTGTCGACCAGTTGGCCAACGCTGTAAAGGTAACCCTTGGCCCTAAGGGCCGCAACGTAGTGATAGAGAAGAAGTTTGGTGCTCCACAGATTACCAAGGACGGTGTTACCGTAGCCAAGGAAATCGAACTCGAGGATCCGTTTGAGAATACCGGTGCCCAACTCGTCAAGAGCGTGGCATCGAAGACCGGCGACGATGCTGGCGACGGCACCACCACCGCCACCCTCCTTGCTCAGTCTATCGTTACCGAAGGTCTGAAGAATGTTACCGCCGGTGCCAACCCCATGGACATCAAGCGTGGTATCGACAAGGCCGTGAAGGCTGTCGTGGATTTCATCGCCAAGAGTGCTGAGAAGGTCGACGACAACTACGACAAGATTGAGCAGGTGGCCACCGTCTCTGCCAACAACGACAAGGAAATCGGCAAACTGCTTGCCGACGCCATGCGCAAGGTGTCGAAAGACGGTGTCATCTCCATCGAGGAGAGCAAGAGCCGCGACACCCATATCGAAGTGGTAGAGGGAATGCAGTTCGACAGGGGCTACCTGAGCGGTTATTTCGTTACCGACCCCGACAAACTGGAGTGTGTGTTCGACAACCCCCTCATCCTTATCTACGACAAGAAAATCTCCAACATCAAGGAGTTCCTCCCCATCCTCCAGCCTGCTGCTGAAAGCGGACGTCCATTGCTCGTCATCGCCGAGGATGTTGACTCCGAGGCTCTTACCACACTGGTGGTCAACCGCCTGCGCTCTGGTCTGAAAATCTGTGCCGTCAAGGCTCCTGGTTTCGGCGACCGCCGCAAGGCCATGCTCGAGGATATCGCCGTGCTTACCGGTGGCGTGGTCATCAGCGAAGAGAAGGGTCTCAAACTCGAGCAGGCTACTCTCGATATGCTGGGAACCTGTGAGAAGGTGACCATCTCGAAAGACAACACCACTATCGTCGACGGTGCCGGTGAGAAACAGGCCATTGCCGACCGCGTGGCTGCCATCAAGAACGAGATTGCCAATACCACCAGTTCTTACGACAAGGAGAAACTCCAGGAGCGTCTGGCCAAACTCTCCGGCGGTGTTGCCGTGCTCTATGTGGGTGCCAACAGCGAGGTAGAGATGAAAGAGAAGAAAGACCGTGTCGACGATGCTCTCTGTGCCACTCGCGCAGCCATCGAGGAAGGTGTAGTAGCAGGTGGTGGTACCACCTACATCCGCGCCCTCGACGCCCTGGCAGATGTGAAGGGCGACAATGCCGACGAGCAGACAGGTATCAATATTGTGGCACGTGCCATCGAGGAGCCGCTGCGCCAGATTGTCATCAATGCTGGTGGCGAGGGTGCCGTCGTCGTACAGAAGGTGCGCGAGGGTAAGGGCGACTTCGGTTACAACGCCCACACCGATGTCTATGAGGACCTCCGCAAGAGTGGTGTCATCGATCCTGCCAAGGTGGCAAGGGTAGCCCTTGAGAATGCTGCCTCTATCGCCGGCATGTTCCTCACCACCGAGTGCCTCGTGGTCGACAAGCCCGAGGAGAAGCCTGCCATGCCAATGGGCGGCGCTCCGGGAATGGGTGGAATGATGTAGAATTGTCACACCTACTTTGCAATTTTAAGGGGATGGCCACTGTGTCATCCCCTTTTTTAGATAAAAAATACTGATTTAGTGTAAAATTACATTAAAAGAGTTGTCGGATTAGGAAAAAGATATTACCTTTGCAATCCGGAAAGTAAGACTATATTGAAATAATATAAAAGATTTTTTTGATTTGTTTTAGTAGATTAGTTTTTAAGTAGTTTGTTTTTTGAAAATCGGTTGTCGTGAGACATCCGATTTTTTTTGTCTCTATCCGAAATAAATAGAAAACCTATGATATATATATTGTTATCCTTGTTAATATGTCATTTCTTGGCAGATTACTGTCTGACAACGCACGGCATGATAGCAGCCAAGGCCAAGGGATGGCCTTTGTTGCCGATTGTTGGTCATGCTGCAGTGCATGCCATCCTGATGGGAGCCGCCCTTGCCGTTATGGGCATCTCATGGAAGATGTGCCTATGGCTTGCCGCCCTCCAGTTGGTCACCCATTTTGTTATTGACACGACAAAAGGTGTTCTCACAGGCCATTTCCCTTTACTGGCAGACAATACACATAAGCCCTTCTGGATACTTTACGGCTTCGACCAACTGCTCCATCTGCTAGTCATCCTCCTCATCGCCTCCTTGTCTGTCATTTAAACCGACATTCATATTGCGAAGATAATCAAATAATCAGAATGCTATTTGGTTGATCACTTTTTCTTTGCTATTTTTGCATACTCATAGAATCAGACTCCAATTGGTTTGCATAATATATCTGCAAGTAGTTGGTAGCGAATGAAATAGAGACGTTATGAAAAAGATATTATTGATGGTGCTGGTCGCCATGATGACCATGGCGAATTTGAATGCACAGACCGCGGGAGATATGGTTTTCCGGTTTCGTGGAGGTGGTAACCTGTCGACTCTGACAGGTAGCGATGACACGAAACTGAAGGTGGGATGGACACTGGGGCTTGGACTCGACTACAGTCTCACCGACCAGATTGCCATCGGTCTCGATGTCAGTCACGACAACATCGGTGCGAAAATCAAATCGTTGGACAAGACGCTGAACCTCGAATATGTCAGTGTGGGGCCGATGGCGAAGTATTATGTCATGCCATGGTTGGCCCTACAGTGTGGCACAGAGGTGGGATTCCTCTCGAAAGCCAAACTGGATGGCGAGAAATGTAAGGACGATTACAAGAATGTGGAGGTTTCTCTTCCCGTGGGACTCTCCTTCGAACCTAGGTTGGGCAACTCGTTTTTAGGACTGGTCATCGACCTGCGCTACCGCTTCGGTCTGTCGACAGTGAACAATAATGACGTTCAACTTGACAACATGAAAAACAGTGCCCTCATCCTCACCATAGGATACAAACTGGGACTGTAGAGGACACCCCGCCTTTTGTTCAGCCCGCACAAAGATACAGAGATACAGAGTTTTTATCCTCTGTACCTCTGTATCTTTGTGTTAGCCGAAATCAATCTTCAATTTCTGTTTATAAGGGGTAGTCCTCGAAAGCATAGAGGACGGTGGAGAGGTAACGCTCGCCAGTGTCGGGCAACAAGACGACGATGGTCTTGCCTGCGTTTTCCGGGCGAAGGGCTACCTGTGAGGCAGCGTAGAGAGCAGCGCCTGCCGAGATGCCAACGAGGAGCCCTTCTTGCTGGGCAATCTCACGTCCGGTGCGGATGGCATCGTCGTTGTCGACGTCGAATACCTCATCGATGGTTCCTGCGTCGTAGGTTTTGGGAATGAAGCCGGCACCGATGCCCTGAATCTTATGTGGTCCGCTCTGTCCGCCGTTCAATACGGGCGATGACTTCGGCTCTACGGCTATCACCTGCACGTCGGGGTTCTGCTCCTTCAGGAATTTGCCCACTCCCGAGACAGTGCCACCGGTGCCCACACCAGCCACGAAGATATCAATCTTCCCGTCGGTCTGCTGCCATACTTCCGGTCCGGTGGTGGCATAGTGCTTGGCAGGGTTGGCTGCGTTCTCAAACTGCTGCAGGATGATGCTCCCTGGGATGGAGTCGCGCAGGGCTTCAGCGGCACGTATGGCGCCAGGCATACCGTCCTTGCCCGGTGTGAGCCTCACCTCTGCACCGTAAGCCTTGACGAGGTTGCGGCGTTCGATGCTCATCGTCTCGGGCATGGTAAGGATGAGTTTGTAGCCCTTGACGGCGGAAACCAAAGCCAGTCCTACGCCGGTGTTGCCGCTGGTGGGTTCGATGATGGTGGCACCGGGTTTCAACAGTCCCTTCTGTTCCGCGTCTTCGATCATCGCCAGAGCGATGCGGTCTTTTACGGAGCCACCGGGGTTGAAGTACTCTACTTTTGCTACGATGGGCGTCTTGATGCCCTTTGCCTGTGAATACTTGTTCAACTCAAGCAACGGTGTGTTGCCAATGAGTTCTGTCAGTTGTTTTGCAATTTTCGTCATATTTCAAAAATCTTTAATCATCAAATCTTATCAAATGCTTGTGCCAGGTCGTCGATGATGTCGTCGATGTGCTCTGTGCCGATAGACAGACGGATGGTAGAGGGCGTGATGTGCTGCTCTTCCAACTCCTCTGGCGACATCTGCGAGTGGGTGGTGGTATAGGGATGGATGACGAGGCTCTTCACGTCGGCCACATTGGCAAGCAACGAGAAAATCTGCAGCGCGTCGATGAAACGCCATGCCTCTTCTTGTCCGCCCTTGATCTCGAAGGTGAAGATGCTGCCACCGCCGTTGGGGAAATACTTCTGGTAGAGCGCATGGTCGTGGTGGCTCTTCAGGGCGGGATGGTTCACCTTTGCTACCTTGGGGTGGTTCTTCAGGAAGTCAACCACCTTCAGCGCGTTCTCCACATGGCGCTCCACACGCAGACTCAGTGTCTCTACACCCTGTAACAGGATGAAAGCGTTGAAGGGTGAGATGGCGGCTCCGGTATCGCGCAGGATGACGGCACGGATGCGGGTGACGAAGGCGGCTGCCCCCACTGCCTGAGCAAAGACGATGCCGTGATACGAGGGGTCGGGCTTGGCAAGGGTGGGGAACTTATCGGGTTGGGCAAGCCAGTCGAACTTCCCGCCATCTACTACCACACCGCCGAGGCTGCTGCCATGACCGCCCAGGAACTTCGTGGCGGAGTGCACCACAATGTCGGCACCATGCTCCAACGGACGGATGAGATAGGGCGTGCCAAAGGTGTTGTCGACGATGAGCGGGAGTCCGTGACGATGGGCTACCGCTGCCACTCCTTCGATGTCGAGCACGTCGCTGTTGGGATTGCCAAAGGTCTCGGCATACACCACCTTCGTGTTGGGCTGTATGGCGGCCTCGAGGGCTTCAAGGTCATTGACGTTGAGGATGGTGTTGGTGATGCCCTGTGTGGCAAGGGTATGGGTAATCAGGTTATAAGAACCGCCATAGAGGTTGTCGGCTGCCACGATATGGTCGCCTGCCTGTACGATGTTTTGCAGCGCATAGGTGATGGCGGCGGCACCACTCGCCACGGCGAGGCCAGCCACACCGCCCTCGAGGGCTGCCACCCTGTCTTCGAACACGCCCTGCGTGGAGTTCGTCAGGCGTCCGTAGATGTTGCCTGCGTCGCGCAGACCGAAACGGTCGGCAGCATGCTGTGAGTTGTGGAACACATAACTCGTGGTCTGGTAAATAGGAACGGCACGTGCATCGGTTGCAGGGTCGGCCTGTTCCTGGCCTACATGGAGTTGCAGGGTCTCGAAACGGTAGTTCTTCTTTGTACTCATCGTCTTTTCCTTTCCTTTTTTTTATCCCTTTGCCTTCCGCCAGATGGCGAGGAGAGTAGGGGATGGTTCAACTTTTGGTTTCTGGTGGCAAAGGTACGATGTTTAGAATTATCCTCCAAATTTTTGTTGAAATTCAGAAGATTCCTCTATTATAGTCGATTTTGTAGATGAATGTTCCATAAATGGCGTGTTGCAGATAACTCGAAAGAATATTATTCTGTTTCATGTGTATTTGCATTCGCTCAACTTACAGAGACTGTCTCAAATGAACTCATCTTTCATTTTCTGCCGAAGCCCGTATTCATGCAATTTTCGGAGGTGTTCTCCGTTATTGTATATGGAGCATCCCGACTTTCGCAAGTGAAATGACGGACATCCCTTTATCTCCCTTTTAACACTCCTTCATAGCAGATATGAACCATCTTTTTGAAGCATGTACCGGCAACCTGCAGAGTGTGCGGGAAGCCTTGAGAGGAGGCGCGGAGCGTATCGAACTCTGTGCCGCACTGCCGCTTGGCGGACTGACACCCTCGCTCGGCGTGGTAAGGGCTGTGCGGGAGATGGCCCCTCGGCTCACCGTGCACCTATTGGTAAGACCACGCGAAGGCAACTTCGTGTATTCGGAGGATGAGGTGCAAGTGATGGTGCACGACATCGCCGAAGCCTTGCCCTATGTCGACGGTATTGTCTGTGGCGCCCTTCTGCCTGATGGTGACATCGACCTCGCTGCCATGGCACGGCTAGTGGAGGCATCGAAAGACAAGCCTGTGACTTTTCATCGTGCTTTCGATGAATGCCGCTCTCCGTTTATCGCCTTGCAGCAAATCATCGACCTGGGATGCCGACGGCTTCTCACCTCAGGGCAGCAGCCCACTGCCTTTGAGGGAATCCCTTTGTTGCGGCAGTTGTGCGAACATGCCTCCGACCGGCTCATCGTCATGCCTGGTGGTGGCGTCGACTCGCATAATGCTCGGCAAATCCTTCAGCAGACAGGTGCCATGGAGATTCACGGTTCCGCCTCTGGCGGCACAGGTGTCACTCAGAGTGAGGAGGTGGCAAGGATTCTCCGCGCTGTGGATTTCTAACAGGTTTCGCATTTGCTCCACCTTCTTATCTTTCCTTACTAGCGACAGTTTAGTTTTTTATCTGTGATATCACTTTGAGCAGTTGTTCGCCCAGATGGATGGTATAGCCTTGCTGGATGAACACCACACGGTTGAAGGTGTCGTAGATGATGAATACCGGCAAAGACGATGACTCGAGATGCATCTCCTTGCAGATGTTGGCCAGACTCGTCCCGTCTTCGTCTATTCCCCATACGGTGGTCGAGGGCATCTGCTGGAACTCGCTGAAGTCGAAGCGCCGCGCGTCTTCCTCGTGCTCGAAGAGGAGTATCATTTTCCGCCCCCATTGCTCGAAACCTTCCTTGCACGCCATGATGTCGCGCAGGGCATGGTTGGTGGGCTCGTGATTGGGCATGATGATGCCCAGGATGTTGTAGCCGCGACCGGTGGTGCTGAGCAACGTCTGTGAAGATGGCGCTTGCGACAGTTGGCGGTATCGGTTCTCAGCGTTGAAAGCCCCAATCACCTGCACGTTTTCTGGGTCTTCACGCAGGGTGAGCGCCACCGCCTGTGTACCGGCGGTGATGTGTGTCAACTGTGCCAGCACCCGTCCGCTGGCCATCCTCGTGCCTGTGGTCAGCCAGTAGTCGCCGCTCTCGAGTGTCACGCCATGCGAGAACAGGTTCTTCCATGTGGCCTCCTCGGGATAGGTGAGCAGTTGCAGTCGCCCGTTGTCCATCTTGCTCAGGGTGAAATGGACGTAGTATTTGGGGTCATCGACATATCTTGTGGGGTGGAAGTCGAATGTCAGGTTTATGGTTCCTTCCTGGCTGCTTCCTTCTTCGTCGTTGAAGCCCACATCGTGCCAATGGCCGTCATCATGGTATTGCAGCCGGCCGTCTACCTCGTTGATGCGGGCGGGAATGCCCAGACTGCGCGCTACACTCACGAAGAAGATGTTTCTTCCCAACTCATCGGTCACCCTATGCTGGTAAACGCTCATGGGGCGCATGCGCAGTTGCTGTGGGTTGTGCTCGTTGTCGATGCGGATGTTGTTGCGGCACCATTCCACCAGTTGGCTGGGTCCAGCCACGCCGCTCATCTGTTGGCGGAAGAAGGCCTTGTAAGGGGTGAGCCATTCGTTCTCCACCCGTGGGTTGAGCACATACTGGCAGTAGATGGCTGAGGTGTCGGTGGAGGCCACCTCGTTGTCGAGCAACACCTCCATGGGGATGTCGCGCAGGTCCTTGGCAGAGATGACCTCCAGCAGTTTGCTGGCCATCAGCGGGTTGGCGGCTTGGTCGAGGAAGGTCTGGATGACTTGGTGGTTGCCCCGCCAGGCCTCTACGGGCATGGTCTTCTCGTAGGCTTGCCGGATACTGTCTTCGATGAGGAGCCGGTGGTTGTTGATGGCCCGTTGGCCGGGGGTGACCTCAGGAAGTGTAGCACTCACTGGCGGTGGTGTCATGTCGAGGTCGACCTGCTGGGGCAGTGGCGTGCCGTCGAGTGTCACTGTGGCCTCCTTGTCCTTGCCGAAACTCACTTTCTGTATGGCAGCCTTGCCGTCTTTTGTCACCCATAGGAGCATGTCGCCGTGTCCCGCCGTGAGCGATGCGCTACCGGTGGCATCGGTCTTCTTGCTCGCCACGGTGTAGAACTCAGCGTAATTGTAGAGTTTGAACTCTACCAGGGCATCTTCCACGGGGAGTCCGGCTGCATCGGTCACCCTGACTCGGAGAGTGGCAGTGGGGGCATAGTTGCCGATGACATTGATTTCCGTATAGCAGGGTGTGCGGCTCATCACCTCCTCCGGACCGTCGTAATCGCCGAAGACCTTGGTGTGCATCAGCATGCCACGCGAGGCACTCTCGTTGAACCATCCCAGGTTGAGCACCGGTTCGGGTTCGCAGGCTCCAAGGAAATACCAACGGCCGTCGGCCCATGCCTCTACCCACGCGTGGTTGTCGTCGGTATGTGCCCATCGTGGGGTGTACACCTGTCGGGCAGGGATACCCACGGAGCGCAGTGCTGCCACCAGGAGGGTGCTCTCCTCGCCACACCGGCCGTAGGCGGTGCGCACAGTGGCGAGTGGACTGCTGGTGCGGGCATCGCTGGGTCGGTAGGTCACGCGTTCGTGACACCAGTGGTTCACCTCGAGTATGGCTTCGCTCATCGAGAGACCTTGCAGCCGCTCTCTGAGTTGTTGGAAAAACACTTCGCGGCTGTTGTCGAGGTTCTCGTTGTTCACCCTCACCGGAAGGACGAAATGCCTGAACTCCCGGTCGGGGATGTGGTGTCCCCACGGCATCTCCTCGCGGGCCTCCAGCGACAGTTCCACGTTGCGCCTGAAGAAGGCGGTGTCGTAGTCGCATCGGTCGGGCAGGGGCATGTAGCGGTAGAGAAATGCCAGCAGGCTGTCGGCTTCTGCTGTCGTGGTGGCTGCCGACAGGGTGAGTGGCAGGAACAGCAATGCCGAGAGCAACAGGATGTGAAGGATATAGGAGTGTGGCTTATTCATCTGTTTTACCCATCAGGGATTACGGAGGGCAAAAATACTGATTTTTTCTGAATAAAACAAGTTTAATCCCCACATCCTTGCTGTGAAGGATGTGGGGATTGGTTTGGTGATTCCCGCTTGGGCGGGGGGCGGCTCGGGCCATCATAGTTGGAACTGTGCCTGACTGTGACAGCGTAATGGCTGATTCGCAGTAGTTACCTTTTCACGTTTCTCAGCACCACCGAGCAGAGGCAGGTATCTCCATGAGCCATGTTGAGTGTGGTGGTAAGCACCATCGTCTGGGAGGTGTAGCCGTCCTGAATGAGGAACTGCACGTTTCTGATGAGTCCGTTGTCATAGACGAGGGTGATCATCCTGTTCTTGATAGACCATGTACCGGTGTCACCATAACTGTCGGTGAAGGAGTGGTTGGCCCTGAAGGTGATGAGGCCGTTGTAGTGGTACCTGTTGGCAGAGGGGTTAGTGGTGGAGATGACGGACTCTGTGCAACTCCATGTTCCGATGATGTTGACAGACTCAACGAAGTCTTCCATTTGGTTTTCATCACATGACGTAAGTGTCGTGGCCGTGCCGAGTGTAAGAAGAGCGGCAAACATAAGCATTCTGGCAATCTTTTTCATAATTATTTATTTTTTTAGTTAATAATCTTGTTGTTTTGTCTTGCGAGTGGTGGGGTGGTTTGTGTCACCTTTCCGTCGTTTGACAATGCAAAGATATGCCGGCTTTTGACTGTTGCAATGGATTTATGCTGTTTTTCTTCTCAATACGTTGCGACCGAAAAACAAATATGCGACAAAAAAGCGGAATGCCCACTTTTTTTGTCGCATTTGCTATTCTAAAGGCTTCGTTGGTGCTTCACTTTTATTAGTTCAGTGCCTCTCTTTATGTCGGTTTATTCAGAAGAGGCGCAATCTACATTCAAGTGATGTGTCAAATCCAATCGGAGGAAGCCTTACATTTCTATACTCTCTATGCGGAGCCGCATGGTGCCGGCGGGGACGTGAACTTCCACGACATCGCCGGCAGCCTTGTTGAGGAGGGCATGGGCAATGGGTGACTTGATGGAAATCTTTCCTTCGTGGAGGTTGGCCTCATGCGGACTGACAATCATATAGGTCTTCGTGGCAGCAGGAGAGGAAGGGGTGTTATCATCGCTTGACGACTGCCCATGGAGTTCGGTAATGGTCACCTTGCTGAGCAGTTGCACCTTGTCGTTGCCTAGTCTCGACATGTCGATGACCCGTGCATTGGCAAGGACTCTCTGCTTGAATCGGATTCTTCCCAAGAGCCGCGACTGTTCGCGCTTCGCGGCATGGTATTCAAAATTCTCGCTGAGGTCGCCCTTGTCGCGGGCTTCGGCTATGGCTTCTCTCACTACTGGCAGTTCGCTCTCCAATTGGCGGAGTTCCTCCACCAGTTTGTCGTAGCCTTCCTGAGACATGTATTCCATATTGCTATCTTCAAGGGTTAGTCTTTCAGTTGCTTGCCGTCGGCGAACGCGTCGCCAACCTTCTTGCCCAGTTGGATATAGGTGTGGTGGACGGGGTCGAAGGTGATGAGGCCCATCTTTGCCACATCGGGCTTGCCGTCGTCGGCAAGGTACTGTTCATCGCAGAGGATGTTGACAATCTCTGCTATCAGGTAGTAGCCGGTTTCTGATTCGTCAATCTTCTGTTTCACCTTGCATTCGATGGTCATGGGGAACGCCTTGAACAATGGGGCGTTCACATTGGGGGCTTTCTCTATGGCCCAGCAAGTGCGTTCCATTTTGTCGGGCATGTTTCTGCCGCTCGCAATACCCACGAAGTCAGAGGCGACCATCGTGTCGGCAGTGGCGAAGGTGACGGTAAGTTCGGGAATGTCGGCAAGGTTGTCGGTGGTGGCATGACTTCCGAGTGAGATGATGATTTCGTGCATGTCCCACTGGCCGCCCCAGGCGGCATTCATGGCATTGGCCTTACCGTTTTTGTCGTATGTACCGATAATCAGCACGGGTTGTGGAAGAATCCACGGTTTGGGTGCAAAACTTTTCATATAGTGGTAGAGGTTAAGTTGAATATTATAATAAGGATAAAATGGCGATGCTCGCACATTCTTGTGGCAAAGATACGAATAAGCGAGCGTAGTGAAAAATAAAAGAGTTTTTATTTTCACTGCCGAGCGCGAGTATCTTCGGCGAAGCCAAAGATACGAAAAGTTGAGTGCAGAACGAAATAAATTCATTTATTTCTTTTGCCGAGACGGAGTATCTTCGGCGAAGTCAAAGATAATGAAATGGTATTTGAAATGGCTCGAATCCTTGTAAAAATAGGAAAAAAACTTGCAGGGGATTGTTTTTTTCACTATTTTTGGCTTCGTCAAAACCAATAGTGACATCAGTGCCCTACGAAAAAGTGCGCACTTCGTTAGGAATCTCAGCAAACTTGAATAAAAACTACGCCTAAATATCATGACCATCAAAAAATTCCTCTTGTTGCTTGTAGCGATGCTCTCGCTGACTGTCACGGCGCAGACCATTACTGGTAAGTATGAAATCCCTAAGGTGCCCGAGTGGGCCAAGAATGCCGTGTTCTACCAAATCTATCCGCAAACCTTCTGCGACTCCGACGGTGACGGCATCGGCGATTTGCAAGGCATCATCAGCAAACTCGACTACGTGAAGAGCCTCGGCGTAGACGCCATCTGGTTCAACCCGTTCTTCGATTCTCCCTTCCATGATGCCGGATACGACATCCGCGACTATTACAAGATAGCGCCACGCTATGGCACCAACGATGATGCCCGCCGATTGTTTGAGGAGGCCCACAAGCGCGGTATGCACGTCATCTTCGACTATGTCATCAGTTATACCTCCATCGACAACCCATGGTTTGTGGAGTCGCAGAAACAGGAGAAGAACAAATACTCCAACTACTACATCTGGACGGAGACCAACTGGGTGGACCCACCACGCGAGTTCGCCGGGTCGTTCATAAAAGGCTACGGACAGCGCAACGGTCAGTTCATGCGCAACTTCTACTGGTGTCAGCCCGCCCTCAATTTCGGCTTCTCCAATCCCGACCCCAACCAGCCGTGGCAGTTGCCCACCAACCATCCCGATGTGCTGGCGATGCGCGAAGACCTGAAGGACGTGTTGCGGTTCTGGATGGACATGGGTGCCGATGGCTTCCGTGCCGACATGGCGGGAGCCCTTGTAAAGACCCGGCAGGTGAGGGGCAACGAGCAGTTCTTCAACACCAATGAGAACGAGACGAAACTCTTTTGGCGTGAGATACGTCAACTTCTGGAAAAGGAATATCCTCAGGGATTCATGGTGGCAGAGTGGTCGTATCCTGCCGATGCCCTCGACAATTGTTTCCACGTTGACTTCTTCCATTGGTTCAACGGATATAACGACCTGTTCCAGAAGGAGAGTTGGCGCATCCTCAACGGCGTGAGCGAAGGGCACAGTTATTTCGATGCTGAGGGAAAGGGCGACATCACCGCCTTCCTCAAGAGTTATATGGACCAATATGAGAAAACAGTGGGGAAGGGCTATATCAGTTTGCCACTCGGCAACCACGACAATGCCCGCCTTGGCAACCGCCGCAGCGACAAGGAACTGGAAATCGTCTACGCTTTTGGGTTCACGATGCCCGGCGTGCCCTTCCTCTATTATGGCAACGAGATAGGCATGAGACAGTTGCCCGGCAACTGGCCGCAGGTGGAGGGTGCCTATCAACCACGCAACGGCGCACGCACACCGATGCAATGGAGCAGTGGCAAGAACCTCGGGTTCTCCACGGCAGACGCCTCAAGGCTCTATCTCCCAGTAGACCCGTCGGCAGACGCGCCCAATGTGGCGGCACAGGAGAAAGACCCCAACTCGCTGCTCAACAAGACGCGTCGGCTCATCGCACTGCGCCATAGCGAACCAGCCCTCGCCAATTATGCCGAGTTTGTGCCCATCTACCCCTCGGCTGACGCCAGCAAACCGTCGCCATCGGTCTATCCTTTCGTCTATGCCCGTGCGGCAGGCAACGATGTGGTGCTGGTAATGCTCAACCCCAGGGCTGCTGCCTCGGATGCCACATTCCCCGTCAATGTGAAGTTCAGGAAGACCCAACTCCTTGCCGGTGACCGTTTCGCCATGGAGCACAACAAGAAGACGGGTGCCGTGACCATTCATATGCCCGCCACCTCGTATGCCATTGTGAAATTGAAATAAGATTCTCAAGTTTCGCTTGATGGAAGGAAACTTACATTGATTTTAAGCGGAGGTTCAGTTCATCGATGTCGGAGAGCAAGTTCCAAATGCCGTCTTCGGAGAGCACCCCGCGTTTCAGTGTGGCGGGAAATTTTCCTGATTCGTCGTCGGCAAAGTCCTTACGCCATTCCTCGCTGCCGTAATACTTTTTCAGTTCGTCGATGGCCTCTTGTGCTGCCTCGTAGTTGTCGAGGGCAGCCGAGAGCCGTTTCGCGGCTGCCGAAGCGCGTACGAGGCGCCGTTCCATCTGCCTGATCCTTGTCGTCTGTTGTTTGTCTTCGTTCATGATGTCGTGTTGTTATGGGGTATACAAGGAGTTAAAGGGTAGTTCGTCCGGGTTGTTAAAGGTGGTTGCCTATGAGTTTCTCCATCCACACCATATCATACCATCTGCCAAACTTCTTGCCACACTGATGGAAGTGGGCCACCAGTTGGTAGCCGAGTCGCTCGTGGAAATGCACACTGTCGAGTGACAGATATTCATCCTCTTGCTCGCAATAGGAGATGCATGCGTTCATGTTGAGGATGCCCTGTTGCCGCAACCGTTGTTCGAGCGCTTCGTGCAGCAGCAGGCCTATCCCTCGACGTTTCATGTGGCGGTCTACATAGATAGAAGTCTCCACAGCCCATTGGTAGGCGGCCCGCTCCTTGAAGTGACTGGCGTAGGCATAGCCTACGATATGTCCGTCCTCCTCTGCCACCACCCACGGGAACTGACGGGTGACCTTGGAGATGCGTTCGCGGAACTCCTCTTCCGACGGGACGTCGTAGTCGAAGGTGATGGCTGTGTTTTCGACGTAAGGGGCATAAATGATGAGTAAAGCCTTCGCGTCGGATAGTTCTACGTCTCTGATGTGCATAAGTATGGATGATGTACTCTGTTAAAGACCGCACAAAGGTATAAAAAAAAACGACATGAAGAACAAGATGAATTATAGAATCACTATAGTTGATGCAAAATGGACAAAAAAGGACACGAAAACATGGGGGTGAATTTATTGAAAAACACTATTTTTGCATATTGTACAAGAAGACTAAAAATACCAGCTCACAACAGGCGGTCTTTGAAACATTTCTCTCTTTGATACTTCGTATCGAAGATAGGCTGCATCTCGGAAATTCAAACAAAAACTTCGTATTTTGTTTGGTATTTCACTCGATTTGCACTATCTTTGTACCTGACATCGGACTATGTGCGATGACAGACATTGAGGAGAGCTATTGGACTTCACCAGTCAGAGAATCTGCAAAATTCAATGTAACAAAAGGTGAAAGGCTGAAGGCTGCTTCTCCCATGGTTTGTATTAATGGGGCTATTCCTCTTGTAGGGGAATTGTATCCAGACATATAGCTATGGGTGTGGGCTGGTTTCATTCTTTTTTGTTACGGGTATTGCAGAACCTTCTGACTGAGAACGAAAGAAGGCTCACACCTGCTTTGTGTCTTTTCGTGTGCAATATATAACAAAAAATGAAGAATATGGAAGACAAATTTTACATTTTATCAACTGACATGCTCTCGCCATATAAACCTAAACAGCGAGAGAAGAAAAATCTATCTTGTTTTAAGTTAGACTACATGATACGCTTGTTTCACAGTATCAGAAACAAGCCTTTTGAATCGTATGTGATTCAACGTATCTGGCATCGACTTGACGACGAAAGAGTGTTTTTTGTCACGCAACAGTATTTCCTACGTTCAAATTCATCCTACGCATTGGTGGATCTTTATCTGCCCCAACTCAATTTGATGATAGAGGTGGACGAGGGATATCATGGAAAACTGGAACAGCAGAAAAGAGACACGATAAGAAGCCAGGAAATCAGAAAAATCACTGACGCTGAAATCATTCGGATTACATTATGGAAAGAAGTGGATGGCGAAAGAACATGTCGCCCCTTATGGGATGTCAACAGTCAGATAGACAAATTGGTTGTTGAAATAAAATGCCGCATCAATGAAATGGGCTGTGCTTTCCGACCTTGGATGGGAGTAGATATGTTTTCTCCTGTTTATTACAAATTCAAGGGATACTTTTCTGTATATGAGAACGACTATGTGCGCACCATCAATGAAGCCGCAGATATTTTTGGCACGAAAGTGAAAAACAGAGGATTTTTGCGTCCTGGCGGCTTTGATGTGCCAGGAAAAACTGACGAGATGGTGTGGTGTCCGAATGTAAACAGCAGAGACTGGTCAAACGAGATATCCCCCGACGGTCAAACCATCCGAGAACATTACAAAAAAGGCGACCCCAAGCGGGCGGATCATGTCAAGCAATGTGTCCAACAGAACAAGAAGCGTATCACCTTCATGAAAATGAAAGACGCTTTAGGGTACAATTACTATAAGTTTGTCGGTGTCTTTGTCATTGACCCAGAGCAATCCTTGAAAGAAAACAAATGTGTGTGGAGAATAGTCGATGATATGTACATACTTGATATCGGAAACATTCCAATGCCCAAACACCCTTGTTGGGATAAGAGAATTTTCTATTAACACTGAATAATCAATAAACTAAAAACAATACAATTATGAAAAAACTATTACTTTTATTGCTCATCGTCTTGGCGGTGCCAGTGACGATAATGGCGGACGACCCCGTGGAGATTGACGGAATCTACTATAATCTGATAACAAAAGCCAAAATAGCAAAGGTGACACGTAATCCAAATGGTTACTCTGGCGACATCGTCATACCATCTACGGTAACGTATAATAGTGTTGACTATGATGTAAAGGAAATCGAAGGAAGTGCTTTCTCTGGTTACTCTGGTTTGACATCCATTGACATTCTCGATGGCGTGACGAGCATAGGTAATAGAGCTTTCGAGGGATGCTCCAGTCTGACCTCTGTATCCATTCCTAATACTGTGACTATTATTGAACCATGGGCTTTCATTAATTGCTCTGGCTTGACCTCCATCGACATCCCCAACAGCGTGACGAGTATAGGGATGAGTGCTTTCTCCGGTTGCACTGGCCTGACTTCCATCACCATCCCCAGTAGTGTGACAAGCATAGATGGAAGTGTTTTCGCGGGATGCTCCAGTATTACTTCAATATCCGTAGATTCAGAAAATACCGTTTATAATTCGCTAAATAATTGCAATGCAATCATTGAAACATCGTCTAACACATTAATCATTGGCTGCAAAAACACGATAATCCCCAGTAGTGTGACGAGCATAGGGGGTAATGCTTTCTCTGGTTGCTCTGGTTTGACATCCATTGACATCCCCGATGGCGTGACAAGCATAGGATATTTTGCTTTCTCTGGTTGCTCTGGTTTGACATCCATTGACATCCCCGATGGCGTGACGAGCATAGGTGAAGGTGCTTTCTCCAACTGCTCCGGCCTAATATCATTTGACATCCCTGAAAACCTAACTACTATTAGATCAAGAACTTTTGAAAACTGCTCACACTTGGTCTCCATTATAATTCCAGAAGGTGTGACGAGCATAGGGGGTAATGCTTTCTCTGGTTGCTCTGACTTGACCTCCATCGTCTTACCAAATAGTTTGGAGGATGCAGGTGGATTGAAAGGCTGTTATCCTACTTATCTTGAATACCATTGTCGTTTAGAAAAATTTGTTGTTAATAATCGTTATTATGGTCCCGAAATCACCAAAATTGAAACGTTAGTAATAGGTGATGAAATTGACCTCGTAGGAGGAACCTCAATTGGATATGCTTGTTTTAATTATAATAATAATCTCAAAAATGTCACTATTGGTACAGGTGTCACAAACATAGTTAATTGTTTCAGAAATTGTGAAAATCTCGAAGTGGTGACCTGTCGCTCCACCACCCCACCATCAGTCTCAAACGGGCCTTTCGATGGCTCCTACATTGAATATGCCACCCTCATTGTGCCCGATGAAGCATATACTGCCTACAGCAACACAGAGCCTTGGAGCAATTTTGGCACTATCTTGAAGGCATCACAGATTAGCACGGTGACCGCCAATGACTACACCCGCGAGTATGGCGATACCAACCCGTCCGAATGGGAATATACTGTCGTAGGACAAGCCCTTGACGGCACCCCAAACAGAATATGTGACGCCGATGAAACCTCTGCTCCCGGTGAGTATCCTATCGTCATCTCACAGGGCACAGAAACCAACACTAACGTCACCTATGTCAATGGCACACTCACCGTGACCAAGGCACCGCTGACAATCACCGCCAACAGTTATACCATCAAGGAGGGTGATGCCCTACCGACATTCGATGCAGTCTTTACGGGTTTGAAGAACAATGAGCCAGAGAGTGTGGTCAATCCCGTTATCACCCCAACCGCCACAGACAGCAACACGCCGGGCACCTACGACATCAACGTGACGGCCACCTCCGACAACTACGATATCACCATTGAGGCAGGCACGCTTACCATCCTGCCTGCCAAGATGAGCATCACCATCGGTGCTCCTGGCGTGGGCACCTACTGCTCACCCTACGACCTCGACTTCAGCACAGTGACCGACTTCAAGGCGTATATCGCCACGGGATACAACAGTGCGACGGGCAACGTCATCGTACAGGCAGTGAAGGATGTGCCAGCCGGCACGGGACTCTTCCTCAAAGGCACGCCGGGCACCTATGACGTGCCATGTGGCGAGTCGTCCTCCTATTACGTGAACATGCTCGTGGGTGTGACCGAGGCCACCACCATCAGTGCCACCGACGGCAACATGACCAACTTCTTGCTGTCTGCCACTAACACATCGGATGCCTGCTTCCGTCCTATTTCATCGACCTACAACCTGAAGGCCAACAGGGCTTACCTGCAGATTCCCACCTACATGGTGGGCTCCAGCGCCGGAGCCAATGCTGTGGGCATAGAGTTCGAGGATGGCGTGACGGGCATCGACAACAGCCTCTCCGACATGGATACAGATGCCCACTGGTTCACGCTCGACGGCCGCAGACTCAACGGCAAGCCCACACAGAAGGGTATCTATGTGGTGAACGGACAAAAGGTTGTCATCAAATAAAACACTTATAAAATGAAAACCTATCAGCAACCAGAGACAGAAATCATACTCCCCATGCTGTCGGACGTGATGCAAGGTGGCATCACCGATGTAAGTGGTGAGAACGGACCGGGTGTCGACCCCGACAACCCCATCGTCGACCCCGACGACCCCAACGCGGGACTCTCGAACCACAGTTCGCTGTGGGACGACTGACAATAGCCGAACGTGTCATGGGGTCACCACATCGCAGCGCGACGCCGAAACGCGCAGGATATGTGCCGCCAAAAGCGTGTGTCGTAGGGATAGACAGTGACGGGCTCATGCAGGACGTTGTCGACGTAAGCGGCTCAGAGGGGCCGGGCACCGACCCCGACAGCCCCGTGGGTCCCGACGACCCCGATGCCGGGCTTGCCAACGGCAGCATTTGGGCCTCGCCATCCGATGGCCAAGTGCCATGAACAATCAGCATTCTTATATATCTACTTAGCGAGTCGGGGAGCGCCGTCATAGGTGCTCCCCAACTTGTTGGTGGGTCTTTATGCCACGGTCGGCGGCCGAAGGGAATTGAAAATCGACGTGCGAAGCGGAAGTCAAAGCCAATTCTAATCTGAAAAAGCGCATTGAAAATGCTACTCAGAGGGTGTGTCAAATTAAATTTATAGTCGCCTACGGCGAGAAATCTTTCAAATCTATACAAATCATTCAAATCTTTTTCTTATTTGTTATTTGCTTGATTTGTAACGATTTGTGAGATTTACTTTCCCTCGCTTCGCGAATAGTGACTGTTGGTTCTGCGCGAAACGCACTTCCTTCTTCAGTCGCCAAAGGCTAGGACCTGTGGTCGAAGTGTTAAGCGCATTCATTCATTTTGACACACCCTCACCCATTCGCTGAATTGTTACTATTATAAAGTATAATTCAAAATATTTAAAAATTTTTGCAAAGTATACTGAAGAATTCTTTTATGGACGCAATATCGTAATACTGCGGAGGAACTGCGGCATCACCGTCGAGGTCGCCCCTGTCTGGAAATGGCTACTGTCATAAAAGTAGAAACGGTTTATTCTGTACTTTCCCTGATACTGTCGGCATAACGGCTCCAGCCGTTGGCTTGGCGATAGGCATCGAGTGAGCCTTTGGGAACGAATATC
>OMZE01000032.1 GCA_900315455.1 uncultured Prevotellaceae bacterium
GGCCACACTGAACAAATGGCAAGGCACCATCAAGGCTGGAGGATACATCTGGCATACGACAGGTAGCGGAAAAACGCTGACTTCTTTCAAGACCGCACAACTCGTGGCGCAACTGCCCGACATCGACAAGGTGCTGTTCGTCGTCGACCGAAAGGACCTTGACTACCAGACGATGAAGGAATACGACAACTTCGAGAAGGGTTGTGCCAACTCGAACACGTCGTCGAACATCTTGCAGAAGCAATTGAACGACACTTCAACGGATAAACGCATCATCATCACGACATTGCAAAAACTCTCCTCGCTCCTGAAGAAAAAGAAGGAAATCAAGTGTGCGGACAAAAACGTGGTGATGATTTTCGACGAGTGCCACCGCTCGCAGTTCGGTGACATGCATGTGGCCATTACCAGGGCATTCAAGAAATACTATATCTTCGGCTTCACAGGCACACCGATATTCGCCAAGAACGCTGGTGCCGGGAAGTTCGCCAACCTGCGCACCACGGCCCAGGCCTTCGGAGGAGAACCGGATGAGAACGGACAGCCCACACGACCGCTGCACGCCTATACCATCATTGATGCCATCAGAGACAAGAACGTGCTGAAGTTCAAGGTCGACTACATCAGCACCATCAAGGCAAAGGATGATATCAGGGACAAGAAGGTATGGGGTATAGAGACCGACGAGGTGCTGCATTCGCCTCAGAGAATAGCGAACAACGTGGCGTATATCCTGGAGAAATTCCGTGACAAGACGAAGCAGAACGAGCGCTATGCCTACCGCGTGATTTCCAACGTGGTGGATGTGGCGAAAGACAACAAGACGAAAGAGAACAAGCAGAGTCTGCAATTAGGGGGATTCAACAGCATCCTGTGCGTGGACGCCATCCCAACGGCCATCAAATATTACTTGGAATTCCGCAAACAGCAGGAAGAGTTGCCCGATGCCAAACGGCTGCGTATAGCAACGATCTTCACCTACTCGGCAAACGAGGAGGAAGACATCACGGGAACCATCGATGATGAGGACCCTGCTGGAACCGACAAGTTGGATGCCACTTCAAGGGATTTCCTCGACAACGTGGCCATCAAGGAGTACAACGACACCTTCAATACCAATTATTCCACCGACAGCGAGAAGTTCCAGAACTACTACAAAGACCTATCACTGCGCATGAAAAACCGTGAGATCGACATCCTCATTGTAGTGAGTATGTTCCTCACTGGTTTTGATGCGAAGACACTCAACACGCTTTGGGTGGACAAGAACCTCAAGATGCATGGGCTCCTGCAGGCCTATAGCCGCACCAACCGCATTCTGAACAGCATCAAGGACTGCGGAAACATAGTCTGTTTCCGCAATCTGGAAGATGCCACAAACGGGTCGTTTGCGCTCTTCGGAGACAAGGATGCTGCCGGAGTGGTGCTCATGCGGCCGTTCAAGGACTATTACTTTGGATTCGACGATGATGATGGCAAGCACATTTTTGGCTATGTGGAAATCGCTCAGCAACTGATTTCGGAATTCCCGCTGCCTATCTGTCCGATGGACTTCACCCTCGAACAAAAAGTGGAGTTCGTGAAACTCTTTGGCGGTCTCCTGAAGATGCAGAACCTGCTCTCTGCCTTTGATGAGTTCATGCCCGAAATGCAAATCATTTCGGACTTCGACCGGCAGGATTACCAGTCGTGGTATATCAACCTGCACGAGGAACTGAAAAAGGAACAGCAAAAAGGCGAGAAAGACAGCATCACCGACGACGTGGAGTTTGAGATGGAACTGGTGAAGAATATCCAAATCAACATCCCGTATATCCTTCAGTTGGTGAAGCAATATCATGATGAGAACTGCCAAGACAAGACCATCATCGCCAAAATACAAAAGGCCATCTCATCGAGTCCCGACCTGCGTGACAAGAAGGAACTCATCATGAACTTCATTGAAAAGATGACTCCAAATCCAGGGGTGAGTCAGGATGAAGAGGATGATGTGGTAAAAGACTGGAACAAATTTGTGGAACAAGAGCGCGACGCTGAACTGAGCAACATCATACGAGAAGAAGGACTCAAGCCAAAGGAAACACGCTCATTCATCAATCAGTCGATTGCCGACGGCTATGTAGCATCTTCTGGTGTAGCCATCACTAAGGTGATGCCGCCCATGCCTATTTTTGGCAAAGGTGCAGAAAACAGAGAGAATAAAAAGAGAAGAATTTTGGAAAAGCTGACAGCTTTCTTCAATAAGTATTTCAATCTTTCGTCTGCACCCATGTCGCTCGAAACTTTGCATCCTCTTGTGCTCAAAAACGTGGAGGACGACCAGGAAGTGCGCAACCGCATTTTTGACCGACTGCACGTGAATCCCGACACCACCGATGCCGAATTGCAAAAAGAGATATTAGAGGAATATGGCATGCGCTATCCCGACATGACCATCAACGAATGGCGCCACCTCATCGAAGCCTACACGCCCATGGTGAAGGATGCCATCAAGAGCAGAGACGAGAAGGCCAAAACCATCCCCCTGTCGTTCGACAAGGCAGCGGAAGATTTGGATTTTGAATAGTTTTGAGCCACAAGAAAAAAGGGAGCCACTAATCTATGCCCCTGCACACCTCCTCCGACTCCCCCGTTTGACGGGGGAGAACAACCTCTAATCAAGAGGGGGAAAAAGTTTCCTTGGCTTCGGGGGTGCCTACCCCCGGCCCCTCCAAGCATTAAAAATGAAAAAAGCAAGCACTTTTTTATCATAAAAGTAGTATATTTGCACATATCTTGATAAAACCATGTACAAGATAACCGAAACAACCTATTCTACAAACAACCATTGAGCCTAACAAGGTGAATTCGGGCTATTGTCTGAACTCCTGAACTACAAGAAGTTGAGCGAATATGAAACTTAAATAGTATAACTTTGCATACCAACCATTACTAATTGATTATGAAGAAACTGACAGCATTACTGATAACGCTGCTCGTCGTGACAGCGGCGGTGGCACAGAGCGGGAAAGACGCACGTATCAAGGAGATTCGCGCAGCCTACTCACAGGCCAAGAAGAAGATTGACCAGAACGGCAAGGGCGGCAAGTCGCCCAAAGACATGACCATCGTGCTCAACCATCTGGAGGACGAGGATGTGCCTCTCTACATGGAGATGACAATCAAATACTACTTCGACGAGACTTACCCTGAGGGGGTAGCAGAGAAACATCCCTATTTTATCGTGGAAGACTGGGCATGCCACGGCCATCTGAGATACCGTGAGATACTGCTCAACCCGAAGGACCAACAGGTGATGTTCTGCTATATGAGGGGAGAGACCGACGGCGGATTTGTGGTGGAGTCGCGCTACTACTACGACACCAAGGGAAAATGCATCGAAGAGAAGCATAACACCGACAACAATTGGACCGACGGCGGCAGCGAGAAAGGGAATGCGGAGTATTACCTCAAGATTTTCAACATGGTGACCTACAACGGCTACTTCTCTCCTCTTGAGCCCGACTCAACGGAGAGGTCGACCACGCCGAAGGCCCAGCGCGTCGCCCAGATCCGTTCGGTCTCGACAAGGCCTGCTACTTCATCAGCCAAAATTCTTCTTCCATGTCGATGGAAAGCTATTCGGAGTATCTCTTCGACCCTCAAGGCGAGAGCCTCATCTTCTCGTACACCCGCGGCAGAGAAGAAGGCCAAGAATATGAATGGCGCTATTACTATGACGAGGGCGGCTACTGCATCGAGACAAAGAGCAACTCGGAGGAAACCGACGACGGTTTCTACGACAAGCGTGCCGCCAAGGATTTTAAAGCCATCTTCAACACCCTGTTGAACGATAATCAAGAGTAGAGGGAGGGGGGGCGCTATAGAGGCTATAGAAAGCTATAGAAAGCTATAGAAAGCTATAGAGGCTATAGAAAGCTATAGAGGCTATAGAGGCTATAGAAAGCCATAGAGGCTATAGAAAGCTATAGAAAACTATATACCCATCACTCCTCCTGCAGCGAATCGGGCTTGAGTTTGAAGCCTTGCACCTTGTCGGCAAACTGCAGGACCAGGGTGTCGCGGCGCAGAATCAGGAGCGTGGCGGTGTCGTGGCTGAGTTCGGTGTTGGCCCCTTCCATATTCGAAATCTTCATTCCACCATACGAGAAGACAAGGCGGCCGTTGTAGACGTGCCACTCCTTGTAGCGCATGATGGGAGGATACTCCATAGGGGTCTGCGCGTCGAGCGAGGTCTTGCGGGGAGGTCCGCCCACCACAGAGACCGTGAAGTCGCGCTTCAGGTTGTAGCCATACTCCACGGGCACACGGTAGGAACGCATGATGGAGTCGAATCGCTGGCGCTCCTCATCGGTCAGTGTCTTCAAGACGGAGTCGCGCCTGGCGGAGTCGGCCACGTGGCGCATCACAGGCATCTGCATATAGACCCATGTGCCCATGAGTTGCTCCAGGTTGACGGCGGTGAGCAACTCGCCGGGGTGCTCAGGGTCGACCAGCACGGCCATCTTGTCGCCAATGGCGGGACGGCCGAAAATCTTGTGGTTGCGCCTGGCGTTGAGAATGTTGTAGGACACGGGGTCGCCACCCGAGTCGGGCAGCAGCACGAGCACCGAGTCGTTGCACCCGGGGCACGCCAGTCCGTAAATCATCGAGTCGTTCTTGGCCAAGTAGTCCTTGGTCTGCACCTTCACCTCGTCGGCACCCTTCTCCTGCCTCTGGCCACAAGCCATGCAAATGGCCAACAAGGCAAGAAGCACCCACAAACACCTTCTGCTCATAATCGTAGAGTTTTGATATCGCTGCGCAAAATTAGGGAAAAAAAATGAAACTATTCCACCATGCAGACAAAAACCATCCCCGACGATGGCAATAATCACCACCAAACGTTTTTTTTTGCAAAAAAAATAAGTGTTTATTTGATTTGATGTTTTTTTTGCCTATCTTTGCTTTCTGAAATCCTGCATACTATAAAAACGCCTTAATCGATAACAATCTTAAACTGATAGCAATGAAAAAGAAAATCCAATTCAGTCTCGTCTACAGGGACATGTGGCAATCGTCGGGCAAATTCCAACCCCGAAAAGACCAACTCGAGCGCATCGCTCCCGTGATCATCGAAATGGGATGCTTCTCGCGCGTGGAGACCAATGGTGGCGCCTTCGAGCAGGTGAACCTCCTGGCCGGTGAGAACCCCAACGACGCCGTACGCGCATTCTGCAAGCCTTTCAACGAAGTTGGCATCAAAACCCACATGCTGGACCGTGGCCTCAACGCCCTCCGTATGTATCCCGTGCCCGACGACGTGCGCAGACTGCAATACAAGGTGAAGCACGCACAAGGCGTCGACATTCCCCGTATCTTCTGCGGACTGAACGACACACGCAACATCATACCCAGCATCAAATGGGCCCTCGAGGCCGGCATGACACCACAGGCCACCCTGTGTATCACCACCTCGCCCGTGCATACCGTGGAATACTATAGCAAGATAGCCGATGAACTGATTGCCGCCGGCGCTCCCGAAATCTGCCTCAAGGACATGGCAGGAATCGGACAGCCCGCCATGCTGGGCAAACTGACCAAGGCCATCAAGGACAAGCACCCCGAGGTGATCATCCAGTATCACGGACACTCTGGCCCCGGACTCTCGATGGCTTCGATCCTCGAGGTGTGCAACAACGGCGCCGACATCATCGACACCGCCATCGAGCCACTGTCGTGGGGCAAGGTGCACCCCGACATCATCTCGGTGCAGAGCATGCTGAAGAACGAGGGATTCGACGTGCCCGACATCAACATGAAGGCCTATATGAAGGCCCGCACACTGACTCAGGAGTTCATCGACGAGTGGCTGGGCTACTTCATCAACCCCGGCAACAAGCAGATGAGCTCGCTGCTCCTGGGCTGCGGACTCCCCGGCGGCATGATGGGATCGATGATGGCCGACCTGGGTGGCATTCACCAGATCATCAACAAGACCCGCGCGAAGAAAGGCGAGCCCGAACTCACCATCGACGACCTGCTCGTGAAACTCTTCGACGAGGTGGCCTACGTATGGCCTAAGGTGGGATATCCCCCACTGGTGACCCCATTCTCGCAATATGTGAAGAACATCGCCCTGACCAACCTGCTCACCCTGGAGCAAGGCAAGGGCCGCTACGTGATGATGGACGACGCCATGTGGGGCATGGTGCTCGGCAAGAGCGGACGCATCCCCGGCGAGATTGCTCCCGAGATCAAGGAACTGGCCGCCAAGCAAGGACGCGAGTTCACCGACGCCGACCCGCATACCCTCATCCCCAATGCCCTCGACGACTTCCGCAAGGAGATGGACGAGAACGGATGGGAATATGGACCTGACGATGAGGAACTCTACGAGCTGGGCATGCACCCCGAGCAGTACCGCAACTTCAAGAGCGGACAGGCCAAGAAGAACTTCCTGGCCGACCTGCAGAAGGCCAAGGACGCCAAACTGGGCGCCAAACTCACTCCCGAGCAACTGTCGGAGTTCAAGCACGCCAAGGCCGACGCCGTGGTGGCTCCCGTCAAGGGCGAGATCTACTGGGAGTTTGGTGGCGACGGCGAGGCCGCTCCTACCGTGGAGCCCTACATCGGCAAGGAATATGCCGAGGGCGACAAGCTCTGCTACATCCAGGCGCCTTGGGGCGAGATTGTGGAAGTGCCAGCTGCCGTAGGCGGCAAACTGGTGGAAATCAACGCCAAGCGCGGCAGCAAGGTGATGAAGGGCGACGTGATTGCCTACATCGAGCGGCCCAATGCAGAATAATCCTCATGGATTACCTACGCATTATCGACAAGTATTATCCCGAGGACAACGCGCTGAAGCGCCTGCTCCTCGAACACAGCCAATCTGTAGCGCGGAAAGCGCTACAGATTGTCGCTTTTCATCCCCGCCTGCATCTCGACAGCCAGTTTGTGGAAGAGGCGGCGATGGTGCACGACATCGGCATCTGCCAGACCGACGCACCCGGCATCTTCTGCCATGGCACACATCCTTATATATGTCATGGCATCCTGGGCGCCGCCATGATGAGGGCCGAGGGATATGAGCGCCATGCCCGTGTGTGCGAGCGCCATACCGGGGCCGGACTGTCGCTCGACGACATCGTGAGACAGGGCCTTCCGCTGCCCCACCAGAGCCTGCTGCCCGAGACGCTGGAAGAGCAACTCATCTGCTACGCCGACAAATTCTTCTCGAAGTCGCACCCCGAGCGCGAGAAGACCATCGAGCAGGCTGAGCGCAGCCTGGCGAAGTTTGGCGAGGAGGGCCTGGAACGCTTCCGCGAATGGGTGAGATTGTTCGGATAGAGAGCCTGAGACGGGGAAAAAGTGGGCAAAATAGCGCCCCAGCGGCACATTTCGATGTTAAAATAAGAAAAACAAGGGGCCGTTCATGATTTATTGAGTACCTTTGGGCTCCAAAACAATGAAGGTAAAGTCAGTGATCATACTGCTCTTCGTGGCTTCCATGATGATGGTGGCCAGCAGTGCCATGTCGGTAAGAATGACATGGAGGGGACGTATGCCCCTAACCGACACCGTGCCCACCGACACCCTTCACCTCTCCAACATCCTCAACAACACCACGCCACACAGGGTTGTGGCCGCCCATGACTCCACTGCCGGCGACTCCATCGGCACGCTTGACGCCATGGCCGCCATCGACACCATCGCCGGACCCGACACCCTGCACATGGACTCGCTCACGCTGGCCATCTTCCACCACAACCAGGCGGTGGACGACTCGCTAAGGCTCGACTCCATCAACCGAGCACGCCCCAACGGCATCAACTCGCCCGTCAACTTCAGCGCGCAAGACTCGATGGTGTACGACGCCACGACGAAGGACGCCTACCTCTACGGCAACTCGAACGTGGACTATGAGGATATGAAACTCACCAGCGACAGGGTGCACGTGAACATGGAGAAGAACCTCGTCGACGCTTCGGGAACGGCAGACTCGACGGCTGCCAACGGACAAAAGGGCACACCCGTGTTCAAGATGGGCTCCGACGAGTATACGAGCGACACCATCCGCTACAACCTCAAGAGCAAGAAGGGTTTTATCGACAACGTCTACACCGAACAGGAAGACGGATATATCAGGAGCAAGCATGCCAAGCGCGACGATGAAGGCAACCTCTATCTTGAGAAAGGCATCTACACCACCTGCGACGAGGAGCATCCCGACTTCTACATCGCCCTCTCACGGGCCAAGGTGCGACCGGGCAAGGACGTGGTGTTCGGACCGGCCTACCTCGTGGTGGCCGACGTGCCACTGCCGCTGGCCATCCCCTATGGATTCTTCCCCTTCACCAAGAGCTACTCGAGCGGATTCATCATGCCTACCTACGGCGATGAGAGTTCGCGCGGATTCTACCTGCGCGACGGCGGATACTACTTCGCCATCAACGACAAGTGGGACCTGAAACTGCTGGGCGAGATCTACACCAAAGGCTCGTGGGGAGTCACCGCCACCTCCAACTACAAGAAGCGCTACCGCTACAGCGGCTCCTTCCTCTTCTCGTACCAGGACTCGAAGTCGGGCGACAAGGGGATGCCCGACTTCTCTGAGAACAGGAGTTTCAAACTGCTGTGGCAGCACCGACAGGACCAGAAAGCCAACCCCTTCAGGTCGCTCTCGGCCAACGTCAACTTCTCGTCGTCGAGTTATGAGCGCAACAACCTGACGAGCATGTACAACCCGCAGACGATGACCCAGACCACGCGAACCTCGATGGTGAACTTCGGCACCCAGTTCTCGAGCCTGGGCATGAGACTCGACCTCTCGAGCAGCGTGGCACAGAACATGCGCGACACCACCATCACCATGATGCTCCCCGACCTCAACATCACGGTGAGCCGATTCTATCCCTTCAAACGTAAGAAATCGGCCGGAAAGGGCCATTGGTATGAGAAGATCTACACCAGCTACTCCGGACACTTCAGCAACTCCATCGACACGAAGGAAGACAAGCTGATGAAATCGAACTTCATCAAGGACTGGCGAAACGGATTCGAGCACCGCATACCCATAGGGGCCGACTTCACGCTGTTCGACTACCTGACCATCAGTCCAAAGGTGAACTTCACCGACCGCATGACGGCCACAAAGGTGAAACGCTCATGGGACAAGGACCGCCAGGTGGAGTTGGCCGACACCACATACGGTTTCTACAATATCTACGACTGGAACATGAGCCTGGGCCTCTCGACCACGCTCTATGGCTTCTACACCCCCAGCCGTAAGATCTTCGGCGACAAGATACAGACCGTGCGCCACGTGCTGACGCCCATGCTGAGCTTCAGCTACCACCCCGACTTCGGAGCCAGCCGCTACGGCTACTGGGACTCTTACGTGAAGACCGATGCCGACGGCAACGTGAGTATGGTGAACTATACGCCCTACGCCAACAGCCTCTACCTACCGCCATCGCCGGGAAAGTCGGGGGCTATCAACTTCAGCGTGAAGAACAACATCGAGATGAAGGTGAAATCGGACAAAGACTCCACCGGATTCAAGAAAATCAGCATCATCGACAATATCGGCGCGGCTATGTCGTATAACATGGCCGACAAGAATCGCCCGTGGAGCGACCTGCAGATGGACATCCGCCTGAAATGGTGGAAACGCTACACCTTCAGCATGAACGCCGTGTTTGCCACCTATGCCTACGAACTCGACGAGAACGGCAACCCATACCTGGGCACCCACACGGAGTACAGCCGTGGCCGCTTCGGACGCTTCCAGGGCACCACGCAGTCGATACACTACACCCTCACGCCCGAGAAACTGAAGAAACTATTCGGCGGAGGAAGTGAGGAAGACGAGCGCAAGAAGGACAATGACGACGAGGACGATGAGGGCATCGACACCGACATTGAATCGAACGTGGACGACGTGATGGTAAAGGGACAGCGGGGAGCGAAGAAATCGACCAAGGCTGAGACCGACGCCGACGGCTACATGGCCTTCAGCATGCCCTGGTCGCTCACCTTCAGTTACGGCATCACCATGCGCGAGAACACATCGGGCAAGTTCAACAAAAAGAGGATGCGCTATCCCTACGCCTTCTCGCAGACCCTCAACGTGAGCGGCAACGTACGCCTGAGCGAGGGATGGAACATCAATTTCTCTTCGGGCTACGACTTCGAGAACAAGAAGATATCGATGACCGTGGCATCGCTCTCACGCGACCTGCACTGCTTTAGCATGTCGTGTTCGGTGGTGCTCGCGCCCTACACCAGTTACAATTTCAGTTTCCGATGCAATGCCGCCACCCTCACCGACGCGCTGAAATATGACAAGCGGAGCGGACAGAGCAACGCCGTGAGATGGTACTAATGAATAATCTGAGAGTTTTTTAAACTACGGAATGTGCTGAGAGTGCTGAATATTTAGGACTACGGAATAAACTGAGAAATCTGATTTTTTTCAACACAAATGGCCATTAATAGCCATTAATTTTATACTACGAAATGTGCTGAGAAATCTGAATTCTTTGTAATCTTATCAGTTTTATCAGTATACTCCGTAGTCTTTTTTTAAAACTACGGAATGTGCTGAGAAATCTGAATTCTTTGTAATCTCTTATCAGTTTTATCAGTATACTCCGTAGTCAATTTTAAAACTACGGAATGTGCTGAGAAATCTGAATTCTTTGTAATCTCTTATCAGTTTTATCAGTATACTCCGTAGTCCGGAATGTTCTGATAAATCTGATGTTTTGGGTCGCTGCGCTCAAAATCTTACAAAATCTTTGGGAAAATCTTTCAAATCAATTTTTTCTTCCTTTTTTTCAGGCCCTTGCGGCCTTTTTCCCGAGCGTCAGCGTTTCATGTTCCTTTTTCAAAAGCGGCAGCGGTTTTTTATCAATTATATTGTGTGAGAAGGTGGCATCAAGGACAATTGAAGCATAGGATTTGTGAGATTTTTAATATGATTTTTTCAGATTTTGAGCGCAGCGACCAATTTCTTGACATTCGTGTTAAAACAACAAGTCTCTAAGGACTTTAGAGACCTTAGAGTCCTTAAAGTCTTTAGAGTCCTTAGAGTCTTTAGAGTCTTTAAAGTCTTTAAAGTCCTTAAAGTCCTTAAAGTCCTTAGAGTCTTTAGAGACTATCAGAATAATCTGAAGATTATTTTATCAGCCGGTTGAGGTCGTCGAGTTCGCCCACCACCCAGATGATGTCGCCCTTCTCGAACCGATATGAAGGACTCACCTGCGACAGATTCTCCATGCCTTCCTCCAAGCCCACCACCATGCAGTTGAACTCATGGCGGATGCCACACTCGGCCATCGTCTTGCCCACAAACGGACTGTTGCCACTGATGACCATGCGGCGCAACTTCATCTCACGCTTCTCCAACTCATAGTCGTCGGCATAGACATCGGTCTGCATCGCCTTGCTGAATGCAGCCAACTGGTCGTCGCTGCCGATGACCTGCATCTTGTCGCCGGGGAAGATTACGGAGTCGCCATCGGGGATGTTGAGCCGGCGGTTGGCCCTGAGGATGCTGCTCACCAGCACACCATAGCGCGAACCCAACTGCAGTTGCTTCAGGGTCTGCCCCGACCAGACAGAGTCGAAAGGCACCTCGAAGTCGGCAATGTGGATATCACGGTCGAGCAGACGCCCCTCGTAGAGTGGCCGACGACGTCCGTGCACCTGCGCCTCGATGTCGCGCGAGCGCAAGTTGAGCACGAACATCCGCTCGAGCGTGATGCTGCGGTGCTTCAGTCTGCGCGAGAGGAGCATGAGCCCCACCATGGCCACGCCGATGCTGAGGATGATGGCATTGGAGAAGTCGGTGAGCGAATGGCACACATAGAACACAAACGCCACGGCGATGGCCAGCCTCACGACCACGGTGAACATCAGCGGGAACCGGTTGAGACGGCTCTCCGTCCACAACGCCTTGAACTCCTCGCTGTGGTTCTTCTTCACCACGATGGCACGGAGGAATGGCGAGATGAGCGACACCGTGACCAGTCCGCACACCAGATTGCCCCAGAACAAGGGCATCAGCCTCCTTACGAATGGCAGGAAGAAGGTGAGCATCACCGCGATGACGGCCGCCGAGAGGATGGAGTAGACACCGGTGTTGATGAACATCTGGGTGAGCAACTTCTTCCACTTGTTGTCGGCAGCCTTGTTGGTGGGCTGGCTCAGGGTGAGGTGGTTGAGCCGTCTGATCCACGACTTGGGCATATGCTTCTCGCAATACTCATGGCAGGGCACGGCAGCCCTCATCATATAAGGAGTGAGGAAGGTGGTGATGACCGACACGGCCACGACCACAGGATAGAGGAAATCGCCGATGACGCCGAGCGAGAGTCCGAGCGTGGCGATGATGAAGGAGAACTCACCGATCTGAGCCATGGAGAATCCGCAGCGCATGGCCGACTTGAGCGACTGTCCGCTGACGAGGAATCCCAGGCTTCCGAAGACGGCCTGTCCCACGAGGATGGCAATCACCAACACGATAATGGGGCCAGCATACGAAATGATGATCTGCGGGTCGACAAGCATGCCCACCGACACGAAGAAGATGGCTCCGAAGAGGTTTTTCACGGGCTCCACCACCTTGATAATCTTGTCGGCCTCTATGGTCTCAGCAAGGATGGAACCCATGACGAAGGCACCGAAAGCGCTGCTGAACCCCGCCAAGGTGGAGACGACGGCCATGAGGCAGCACAGTCCGAGCGACACGATGAGCAGCGTCTCGTTGTTGATGTCTTTCCTGAACTGGCGCAGCAGCATAGGGATGAGGAAGATGCCCACCACGAACCAGAGCACGAGGAAGAACCCGATGCGCCCCACGCTTCCGAGGAGCATCATGCCACCCGAGGCTCCGCCGCTGGCGATGGCCGCCAACATCACCATCATGACGATGGCCAGGATATCCTCGAGGATGAGCACGCTCATCACCAGACTGGCAAACTGCTGATGTCCGAGTCCGAGGTCGTCGAACGCCTTGTAGATGATGGTGGTGGAACTCATGGCGAGCATGCCACCGAGGAAGATGCAGTTCATCTTGCTCCACCCGAAGAGATGGCCCACCAGCATGCCTATGGTCATCATACAGAAGACGATGGTGATGGTGGCGATGACCGGTGCGGCTCCCATCTTGAGGATTTTCTTGAACGAGAAATCCAGTCCGAGGGAGAACAGGGTGAACATCACGCCGATGTCGGCCCAGGTCTTCACATCGGCCTGGTCGACCACCGACATGGTATAAGGCATGTGCGGACTGACAAGGAAGCCGGCCACGATGTAGCCAAGCACCAAAGGCTGCTTGAGCCGCTTGAAAACAAGGGTGACCACCCCCGCCACAATGAGGATGAGGGCAAGGTCCTTGACGAGTACAGGAAGTTCGGACATACGTAGTGTGGGGTGATGAGGGGAAGAGAAGGGTGTTAGCCCACCCTACTCTCCTGTGATTTAATCATTGTACTGGGCGGTGAGCTGGCAAATCCTCACGATCACCTGCATGGCCTTCTCCATCACCTGGATGGAGACAAACTCATAGGGACCGTGGAAATTGACACCGCCTGCGAAGATATTGGGGCACGGCAGGCCCTTGAACGAGAGTTGGGCACCATCGGTTCCTCCGCGGATAGGCTCGACCTTGGCCGGCACGCCACAGTCGCTCATGGCCTTGAGCACGAGGTCGATGACATGCATGCAGGGGTCTATCTTCTCCTTCATGTTGTAGTACTGGTCTTTCACCTCGATCTGGCAGGTTCCCTCACCATACTTGTCGTTGATGGTCTGGGCACACTGCGTGATGAACCGCTTGCGCTGCTCGAAGCGGTCGCGGTCGTGGTCGCGGATGATATAGGAGAGTTGCGCATTCTCGATGTTCGACTGGATTCCCAGCAGATGGTAGAAGCCCTGGTAGCCCTCCGTGGTCTCGGGGGTCTCGTCGGCGGGCAGGAGGGCGGAGAACTCCGCAGCCAACAGGTTGGCATTCACCATTTTACCCTTGGCATAGCCCGGATGCACGCTCACACCCTTGAGGCGCACCTTGGCCGAAGCGGCATTGAAGTTCTCGAACTCGAGGTCGCCGAGGTCGCCGCCATCAATGGTGTAGGCCCATTCGCAGCCGAATTTCTCGACATCGAAATGATGGGCACCCATACCTATCTCCTCATCGGGGTTGAAAGCGATGCGGATGTCGCCATGCTTGATCTCGTCGTGGTCGCGCAGGTAGCACATAGCCTGCACAATCTCGGCGATGCCAGCCTTGTCGTCGGCACCCAGCAGGGTGGTGCCATCGGTCACGATGAGGTCCTCGCCGATGTGGGCATTGAGTTCGGGGAACTTGCTTGGCGACGAGACGATGCCCTCGGAGAGCAGAATGTCGCCACCGGGATAGTTCTCCACGATGCGGGCCTTGATGTTGGCGCCGCTGCAGTCGGGACTGGTGTCGTAGTGAGAGATGAAGCCGATGGTGGGCACTTTCTTGCTCATGTTCGACTTGAGCGTGGCATAGATATAGCCCTTGTCGTCCATCTCCACATCGCTGAAGCCCTCGTCGATGAGTTCTTTCTTCAGATACTCGGCGAACACCAATTGCTTCGGGGTGCTGGGCACCGACTGTGACTCCTCGCTCGACTGCGTGTCGAACTGGGTATAGTTGAGAAACCGCTGGGTGATATTCATGGTGGTGTAGCTTGTTGGAGATTACTCTTGTTCTTTGCGGTCGTCGATATTGTCGCCCTCGGTGGGTTGCATTTCCTTCTCGAAATCGGAGATGCCGTTGGCAATGAGGATGTTATACCACTGGAGCAGTTTGCGGATGTCGCTGTCGTGCACGCGGTCACGGTCGAACTCGGGCAGCACCTCTGCGAAATAGGCCCTGAGTTCGGCGCTGGCAGCCTTCTTGAAGTTGAGCGAGCAAGCCTTACCCTCCTCTTTGTCGCGGATGGCGGCAAGCACATTCATCAGGGGCACGTCGTCGGCCTCGGTGTACATGGCGATGTCGGCAAGGCTGGTGACCCTGTCGGAAGAGAACACAGGTTGGCGTTTATGCGTTTCATCGAGCGATTCGACGATAAGATTTGCTTTTCCTCTCGACACCAGTTTGTAAAGCCCTGGTTTACCGGCTATGGAAAGAATTGTCTGTACCATTTTTCTGAAATGAATTAATCTATGAATTGTATGTGCAAAGTTACGAAAAGTTGAGCGGAGAACAAAACAAACTCGTTTGTTTTTTATCCCGAGACGGAGTAACTTCACGACTTGTCGTAAAGTTACGAATAAATGAACGGAAAACGAAAAGAATTTGTTCTTTTCTTTTCATTTCCGAAATAAGACCTTAAGGACTTTAGAGACTTTAAGGACTTTAAGGACCTTAGAGACTTTAAGGACCTTAGAGACCTTAAGGACTTTAAGAACTCAGAATTCTCAGTATATTCCGTAGTTTTTTTATTTTAAAATCATCAGAATAATCCGTAGTTTTTAAAATCATCAGAATATTCCGTAGTTTTTTTTACTTTCCCCAGTTGTTCAGTTCGAGGAGCACGCGGGAGATTTGCTCATCGATGTCGGCCACACCGTCGTTGACGATTTCGTAGTTGGACCGGCGTACCACCTCCTCCTGCGGCCATTGCCGTGCCATCCACCCCAGCGTCTGCTCGCGTGATATGCCGTCACGCGCCATCACACGCTCAATACGCGTTTCCAGTGGGGCGGTGACACACACGGCCACGTCGACATACCTCACAAATCCGCTCTCGAAGAGGATGGCACTCTCGAGCCAGTCGAGTCCGGTGGCATAGAAATCCTCGGCCACAGCGGGATGCACCACGGCGTTCACCCGCTGGGTGTTCTCTTCCGAGACCATGAGAAACCGTGCGATGGCTGCCTTGTTGAGACAGCCATCGAGGTAGGCGTCGGGCCCCACGAGGGCGGTGAGCTCTTCGCGGATGCGCGGTGAGGTGCGCATGAGGTGCTTGGCGGCGCGGTCGCAGTCGTAGACTGTTATGCCATGCGCCTTGAGGCGCTGTGCGACGAACGATTTACCGCTTCCGATTCCACCGGTAAGCGCCACTTTAGGTGTTATCATTTTGAAGTTTCGCATTCGCTCAACTTTTTGGAGTTCTGCAGTTCTGGAGTTGCAGGAGTGCAGACAAAAGTCCGAATTCACCTCGAAAGGCTCAAAGGTTATTCAGGGGGCGTAGATACCCGAAGTCGGTACCCCGAAACATTGATTATCAACGCCCCCTTCCCCCTCTAATCTTAGAGGGGGAGGAAGTTACCACTGCGACGAATAAATAACCGAAGTCAAGGTAACTACTTCCCCCTCTTGATTAGAGGGGGTGCAGGGGGCGTAGATACCCGAAACGGTACCCCGAACTGTGGTAATGTCTGAACTTCTGCAGCTTCTGAACTCCTTTCAACTTGTTAAAGTTGAGTGTTATTCTTTTTCGATGAGAAAATCCACCCGGCTTACGGCCATCTTCTCATTTTTCACAAACTGGGGCACCTTCACCAGATGCAATGGCAGCGTCTTCTGCGTGCTGTTTTCAATCTCGTCGTATCTCACCTCGATGACAAAGTCATCGCCTGTGATCTGGTCGGCGAGGTTGGAGCGTGTGACGAAGGTGACAGCCACTTGCTTGGGGAAGGTGAGGATCATCTTCCCCTCAGGCACTCCGACCGTAGAAATGGGCACCTCGACAGTCCTCTCGGTAATCAGGTCGGCAGAGGCGGTCACCGTCACGACGTCGGGCTCGAACTTCACACCGCTGATGCGCTGGAGCCTCACGGTGGTCTTCGCGTTCGACTTGATGTCGTCGAGGTTCACATACTCTGTCTTCACCGACGTGATGCCTTTCAGGATCTCGGAGGTGGAATAGATTTTCACGGAGTCGGGGGTGATGGTGGTCTTGACGAGGAAATAATTGTCGGCCGCCGAGACCTTGCCATAGATTTCCACAGGCACCTTGATATGGTCGCCGTTGTTGTAGTAGGCCTCTATGCGCTCGGGTTTCACGCTCAGCACCTGGGTAGACGAACTGATGCGCTGCTTCACCATCTTCATCACCTCTGAACTGGAGAGCGAGATGCGCCCATCGCTCTTGGCGTATTTCGTGAAGTCGGCCGTGATGGGTTTTATCTCGCTGTAGAAGAGTCTGGCAATATTATATCCATCGTCTCTCACCGTGACCCTCAGCGTGTCGGTGCCGGTGTCGGTGATGACCACGTTCTTGGGCAGGTTGGTGATGATGAAAGGAATGGAAATCTCTTTCTCCATCGGCTCCTTGATGGTGAGCGCCACCCAGAACAGTCCGCTGATGATGAGAAAAAACAAAAAAACAAGAAACTCCTTACTCGCTAACCGTAATAAGGAGTTCCTGATAATTGACTTGAATCGTTTCCCTTCCCTGACCATGTGTCATTATTTGGACGGTTGACCAGCAGCCATCGACGAGGCATCGGCGAACACATACGACCTGTCGACCTCGATGACCACGCCCCTGGCGATTTCCACCTCCACCTTGTTGGTGGTGGTGTCGATGCGTTTCACGGTGCCGTAGATGCCACCGCCAGTGACCACCCGCGAGCCCTCGGCAAGCGAGTTTTGGAAGTTGCGTATCTCTTTTTGCTTTTGTTGCTGTGGACGAATCATGAAGAAATACATAATGGCGAAGATGGCCACCATCATGATAAGCATGCTCAGGCCGCCACCGCCACCTGCGTCTGCTTGAAGTAAGATTTGAGTGTTCATTTGATGTGTTATGATTGATGATTAATACTTCTTTGGCCTGAGGTCGTCGACCGGCTTGTTCAACTCACCGGTATCGACGAGGAAGCGGGCGATGGTGTCGAGCATCCCGTTGATGTATCCACCACTCTTGATGGTGGAGTAGAGTTTGGCCAGTCCCACATACTCGTTGATGGTGACGCTGATGGGAATGTTCATGAAGGTCATCATCTCGGCGATGGCAATCTGCATAATCACCACATCCATATAGGCGAGACGCGAGAAATCCCAGTTGCGCGAGGCGTCGCTCATATAGCGCTGGTACTGGTCGGCATTGAGGATGGTGGCACGGAAGAGTTTCCGGGCGAACTCCTTGTCCTCATCGTCGTTATACTCGGGCAGCAGCTCCTGCTTCTTCCCGTTGGCAGGGTCGAACCGCTTGATGGTCTTCAGCACGAAGGTGTCGACAATCTCCTTGTCGTCGTTCCAGAAGATGCTCTTCTCCTCGAGCAGGGCGTCGAGGTCGTCGTTGTCCTGGATGATGGCCTTGTAGAGTTTGCGCCACACCTCGCGGTCGGCATCATAGCTGTCGTCCTCGGCAGCCATATACTCCTGATAGATCTGGCTCTGCTCGATGAGACCGCACATCTTCCGTATGAACTCCACGTCGTTGCTCCAGGTAAGTTTCTGCTCATCCACATAGTCGAGCAGGGCATTGTTGTTCTCAAGCTGCAAGGCAAACCGGTTGTCAACGAATTTGGTGGAAGGCGCCGGCGTGCCCTCTCTGTTTGCCCTGTTCGTATTCACCTCCACCCTATGCCTCATTTCCTTTGATATGGCAACAATGAGCAACAGCAGGTAATTGTAGAGCGAATACGCCTTCGAGAGGCTGAACATCAAGTCTTTCTCTGCATTGGTGAGATTGTTGCTTCCGTTTTGGTAATAAGCATAGGTTAACTGGACAATCTTAATTCTGATTAATTCCCGGTTGATCATTGTGGAGTGTGTTTTTAGATTTTACTGATGCAAAAATAATTGTTTTCCACATTATTTGCAAGAAATTACTATAAAATATCGGATTTTTTGTATTTTTCAACATTCAGTTGGTGGTATTCTAAAAATTTTGAGTACCTTTGCACCGCTTTTTTAGCGCACACCTATTCCGATAGGTTTTCGTGTGATGGCGAATTAAGCAAAAACAATTCACTTAATTTAGAGTAACACATTAAAAATTAGCAAAATGAAAGAAATCAATGTCAAGGCCCTGAAGAGGGAAGGCACCGGCAAGAAAGCCGCCAAGGATTTGAGAAAACAAGGTTTGGTACCCTGCAACCTCTATGGTGAGGTGAAGGACGAGAACGGCAAGCCCGCCGCTCAGTGCATCGCCATTGCCGCCAAGGACCTCCGCAAGGTGATCTACACTCCCCATGTATATGTGGTGAACCTCGACCTCGAGGGTGAGCACCGCACCGCAGTGATCAAGGAGCTCCAGTTCCACCCCACATCAGACGCCGTGCTTCACGTCGACTTCTATGAGGTGAACGAGACAAAGCCCATCACCATTGGTATCCCCGTACATCTCGTGGGTCTGGCTCAGGGTGTGCGCGATGGTGGCCGTATGAACCTCTCTATCCGCAAGATCAACGTCACTGCTCCCTACAAGCAGATTCCTGAGTTCCTCGATGTAGACGTGACCGACCTCCGCATTGGCAAGAGCATCAAGGTGGGTCAGCTGAGCTATGAGGGTCTGGAGATGGCCACCAGCAAGGAAGTGGTGGTTTGCTCGATCAAGATGACCCGTGCCGCCTCGAAGAACGCCGCTGCTGAGGAGGAAGAGGCTCCCGCTGAATAATCTCTCCCCGCATGGACAAGTATCTGATTGTGGGCCTGGGCAATCCCGGTGCGGAATATGCCGAGACCCGTCACAACATAGGATATATGGTATTGGACGCTTTCGCGAAAGCGTCCAATATTGTTTTTGACGACCGCCGATACGGCTATGTGGCGGAGACTTCGCTGAAAGGCCGCAAGATCTTCCTGCTGAAGCCCACCACCTATATGAACCTGAGCGGCAACGCCGTGAGATACTGGCTGAACAAGGAGAACATCGACGAGCACCGCATGCTGGTGGTGGTCGACGACCTTGCGCTGCCCCTCGGCACCATGCGGCTGAAGTCGCGTGGCAGTGCCGGCACCCACAACGGGCTGGGGCACATCCAGCAACTCATCGGCCAGGACTACCCGCGCCTGCGTCTAGGCATCGGCAACGAGTTTCCCCGCGGATCGCAGGTAGACTTCGTGCTTGGCCGTTTTGGCGACGAGGAGCGCCCCCTGCTCACCCCCGTGATAGAAGCATCGGTAGAGGCCATCAAGAGCTTCGTGCTCGCGGGCGTCGACATCACGATGAACCAGTTCAACAAGCGCAAGCCCACCCTGCCATCCAATGGATAACGGGGCTTGAATCACTTACCACACCCTCACATCGAATGGACAACGAGGCAAGAATAGACAAATGGTTATGGGCGGCCCGTATCTTCAAGACCCGCTCGATAGCCGCCGACGCCTGCAAGAACGGGCGCGTGACGATTGGCGGCATGAACGTGAAACCCTCACGGCCCGTGAAGGTGGGCGAGGTGGTGGACGTGAAGAAGCCACCGGTGACCTACTCGTTCAAGGTGCTGAAATGTATCGAGCAGCGAGTGGGTGCCAAACTCGTCCCCGAGGTGTATGAGAACGTGACCGACCCGCGCCAGTATGAGATACTGGAGATGAGCCGCATCAGCGGCTTCATCGACCGTGCCCGTGGCACCGGCCGCCCCACGAAGAAAGACCGCCGCCAGATGGACGCCTTCGTAGAGCCCGCAATGTTCGGGTTTGATGACGATGATGACGAATAGGAAAAAGCATAACGGAGTGAGCAGCTGACTATTGTCTGAACTCCCGAACTCCTGAACTCCTAAACTCCTGAAACCTCGAACTCCTGAACTCCTTAAGTTGAGCGAACGCGAAACTTGAATACAAAAACAATCCCCTGTATCTCAGCGAGATGCAGGGGATTGTTCTATCTGTTATCGAATGTTCGTAAGGTCTTAGTCGATCATCATGGGGCCACCGAAGCCACCACCAGGACGACCACCACCGAAGCCACCACCGGGACGGCCTCCACCGAAGCCACCGCCGCCACTGGGACGGCCACCGCCGAAGCCACCGCCGCCACCAGGACGGCCACCGCCAGGCATACCTCCCGGAGGCATACCACCGGGGAATCCGCCGCCGAAGCCTTGGCCCTGACCTCTTCTTCCACCACCGAAGCCACCAAAGGCATTGAAGCGATAGATGACATGGAGCATGGCATAGCTGTTGATGGTGTTGTACTCGGTATCGCTTCTCATCATGGCATTGATGGTGCGGCTGAAGCTGCTCTGCTCGTGGAGGATGTCGTAGAACTGCAGGCTGACGGTGAGAGGCTTGCCCTTGAGGAAACCATGACTGATCTGCGCATTCCACAGCAACTCATTGGTATTGAGCGAAGTGTCGTTGTAGCCACGGCGAGAGTTCTCGCTGATACCAGTGGAAAGACTGGTACCCCAAGGCAAGTAGATATTGAAGTTGACTCCGTAGGAGAACATCCAAGTGTCGAGGTCGCTGGAACTCTGCAACTTGTTGCGGCCATGGGTATAGGTGAGCGAGCCATTGGGCTCCACCTCCAGCCAGGAGTTGCGGTACGACAAGGAGAGGCGCTCCATCACCGTCGTGGTGCGGGTGTAGTTCTTCTGCGAGGCATTGTCGAGGAAGAGGTAGCTCACGTTGTTGGCATAGCTCAGGTTGGTGAAGGTGTTCACATTCCAGAAACCGGTGCTGTCGATCGCGGTGTTGAACATGAAGGCGCCGTTGACGTTCCAGTTGCCGTTGATGTTCTCGGGGCGTGTGATGCGTCCACCTGTCTTCTCATTGTATGTCACCATGTTGCTGATGCTGTTGCGCGTGGTGCTGAAGTTGACGAACGACATGATGGAACGCTGGTGGTTCTGGATATAGGTGTTGTAGAAGAGCTGGAAGCTGTTGGTGAACGAGGGCCTCAGTCCGGGGTTACCCTCAGTGATGTTCATCGGGTTGCTGTCGTCCCTGATATCGAGCAGGTCGGAGATATTCGGTTGTTGAGTCGTTCCACGATACTGGATGCGCAGGTTGCTCAACTGGTTGAAGCGGTAACGGAAGTCGAGCGTCGGCGACATATTGGTCACGTTTCTGACGATATCGGCGTTTACACCCTGATAATTCTGGATATAATGTGAGCGCAGCGGCTGCACCATGAATCCGGCATTGAGCTGGAACTTGGGATGAATCCATCGGTAGGTGAGCTGGATGTCGTGGGTGTAGTTGGTATACTCGGAATAACGGCTCAGGTTATCATCCTTGTAAGTCTCGAGCGGGTCGGTCAGACGCGAGAGATACGGATCCCATGTACGGTATCTGGGAACGATGAAGGCGAAATCTGGTCCGGGGGTGATACCGCTATTCTGGATATCGTAGGTGGCGCGGTCGCTCTCATTCACGCTATAGCTGTATTTGTAGCTCCACTGCAAGAACATGGTGCGGGTGAGGGGCTCGGTATAGGTGGCCTGGAGCGAATAACCCTTCCTGGTACTTGGAGTGAGGCTATAGCGGTTGGTAATGGTAGCGGGCATATAGGTGGAATCAAGTCCCATCTGATAGTAATACACCCTGCTGATGGCGAAACTTGTATTGTCGTTGTCGCTGTAGTTGCCATCCACACGGAGGGTGAAGTTGCGGCCACGGTTGTTGAGTTTGCGGTTGAACTGCAGCATACCGTTCATGCTCTTCGAATCGCCGTAGGAGAGGTTGATGGTGCGCTGGCTGTTCACCAACACGCCATTGCTCTCAAGGACCTTCATCTGCAAGGTGTCGAGAGGATCGGCAACATATTTATAAGGATCATCGTTGTAAGAGCCCGACCTGTTGCTCTGGTTGCCATCGTTCGACGAGATGGTGAAGCTGGGGCGGAACATGATGTTGGTCATGGTGTCGGGCATCCACTCCAGGCGCATCTGTCCGTTCCATGAGTTGCGGCGGGTGTAGTTCTGGTTGACGCTGTTGCTGAAGCTCTTCGTAGTACCCACAAAGTTTTCTGTAGACTGCTTCGAGAAAATATCGCCATCGCTGTGGTTCCACCTGATGCTACCGTCAATCTCAAGTTTGTCGGTATCCTCGTAGTTGAACTGCAGACCGAGCATCTTGGTGGAGTTGCGGCCATTGCTGTTGCCACCCATTCCGCCTCGACGGCCACCGCCACCACCATAGAATCCCTGGTCGTTGACGTTGTTGGCGCTTCCCATGAGCATGACCCTGTACTTCTCCTTGAAGAGGGCGCCCATTCCACGCTCGGCATAACGTTCCTTCGTTCCGATACCGAGGTCGACATTTCCGAAGAAGCCCTTGTTCATACCTGCCTTGAGGCCGAAGTCGAGCACGGTCTGCTCATCGCCGTCGTCGATGCCGGTGATACGTGCCAGGTCGCTACGCTCGTCGTAGGCCTTGATGCGGTCTACGATAGAGGTGGGCAGGTTCTTCAGGGCTGTCTGGGTGTCGCCAGTCATGAACTCCTTGCCGTCGACCTTGATTTTCTTCACTTGCTTACCATTGATGGTGATTTTACCGTCGTCATCTACTTGTGCGCCAGGGAGTTTCCTCACCAGCTCCTCAATCACGGAGCCCTCAGGCACGCGGTAGGCAGCCGAGTTGTAGACGAATGTGTCTTCCCTCACCACCACCTTTGCAGCCTGTCCGGTGGTTGTCACTCCTTTCAGCAAGATGGCGTCGGGACTGAGCGTGAGGTTGCCCATGTCGATGTCCTTACCGTCGACCACCGTGACGTTCTTGGTGAGCGTTGTGTATCCCACGCTGGTGACCTTCACGATGTATCTGCCGGGCTTCTCGACAGGGATCTTGAAATAGCCGTTGTCGTCCGACAAACTGCCGGCGACAAAGGAGCTGTCGGGTTTCAACAGTTGCAAAGTGGCTTGGAACACACCTTCATTGTTTTCTTTGTCAACAAGTTTTCCTGTGACGCTTTGTTCTTGGGCATATGCGGAGGCTGTGAACAGCAACATCGCACATAGGCACTTCATAAAATTCTTCATCTTTTTCCTGAATGCTAATAATCACCTATTAAAAAATAATAAGCAAGTTAGTATAAGTACGATAGTTGATTGTTTGACGAAGCAAACGGCGTATGGTTTAAACTCCAAGCGAAAAAAAATACGAAACTGCGGCACGAAAGCCGAAAAATGCCGCTGTCGGAGAAAAAAAGTGGAAAAAGATTCATCAAAAGCGCAAAAATGCGTATTTTTGCAAAAACAAAGGATTTGAGCGTCCATTTTTCACCCTCTACTTCAGGATACGGGAACGACCAATTGGGTATTATATATAAATAAGGTAAAAAAATGTCAGAAAAAGTCATCTTGTCACAAACACTGTTCGAGGATTTGGCCATTGCCATCTCCGAATGCAGTCATGACCGAACGTTTGTGCTCACCGACACCACGACGCAACAGTTGTGCTGGCCCCTGCTCAAGGATTTCGCGGGCTTGCGCCACGCCACCCACATCGTCATCGGTGCCACCGACACCCACAAGAATATCGACACCCTGGCTACGGTATGGCAAGCCCTTGGCGAGGGAGGCGCCACGCGCCACTCCTGCATGATTTGCCTTGGCGGCGGCATGGTGAGCGACCTGGGCGGGTTTGCCGCCTCCACCTTCAAGCGCGGCATCAACTACATCAACATCCCTACCACCCTCCTATCGATGGTCGACGCCTCGGTGGGCGGGAAGACCGGCATCAACTTCAACGGACTGAAAAACGAGGTGGGCGTGTTCAGCCAGCCCCAACAAGTGATCATCCATACCCAGTTCCTACGCACACTTGACGAGGAGATCAAGCACGGCCTCATCTCCGACGACAACACCTGGGCCGAACTGCTCAACTTCGACCTTGCACGGCCCGACCTTGCCCAATTGCAGGAAATGGTGGGCCGGTCGGTAGCAGTGAAAGCACGCATCGTGGAGGAAGACCCGCATGAGCACGGCATCCGCAAGGCGCTCAACCTGGGCCACACCGTGGGCCACGCCTTCGAGTCGTGGGCCATGCGTCACCAGCAGCCCATCCTACATGGCTATGCCGTGGCCTATGGACTGGTGTGCGAACTCTATCTGAGCTGCCTGCTCACCCACTTCCCCACCGAGAAGATGCGCGCCACTGTGGCCTATATCCGCGACTACTACGGCAAACTGCCCATCACCTGCGACGACTATCCCGAACTGCTTGAACTGATGCGCCACGACAAGAAAAACGTCGCCGGAAGCATCAACTTCAACGGACTGAAAAACGAGGTGGGCGTGTTCAGCCAGCCCCAACAAGTGATCATCCATACCCAGTTCCTACGCACACTTGACGAGGAGATTCATGCGCGAGGGATAAAAAGTCACCCATGTATGAACAAAAAAAGTCACAGAGGTATAAAAAAAGCATAAAACACCTAAAAAGTCCAAAAATGTTGTCAATTCATCACAAAATAGGAAAATTTACGATTTTTAAGAAATAAATATTGAAAAATCCTTTGTCGTTTCGGAAAGAGTTTATAAATTTGCAGCAAATTAGATGTCAGAAATTGTTGTGTCCGTATGCGCACACGAGTATTTCTAAGCTAAATACCACTTCGCCGGAACGCACAATTTAAGGGAAATCAAAGGCACCAATATCCTGCCAATCAACTAGAATCGAGGAATTTTATATATAAACTTAAATAATTTAAATTATGAGAAAATTTACAAAAGGTTTATTATTGACGTTTATCGCTTCGGCGATGAGCTTCGGAGCTTATGCCCAGGAGACTGAAATCGGAGATCCTGATCAGCAAGAAGAAATCGCTGGAGCTGCTATCGACGGCTACTTCCGCATTATCAATGTCGGTTACCAACAAGCCAAGAAATTCCAGAGTGGTGTGATGTACATCTCGCAGAAGACCACAGCACAGCCTGAGCTGAATTCCGACGAGGCTATCACCGAGCCAGGTACCGTGATGTACTTGAAGGCTATCGACATGACCTCGATGCCTGAGAACATTGGCAAGTATGAGGATGTGTACGAAGGTGACCTCGAGGTGCTCAACCTCCGTTCACAAGGTGTTGACGCAGCCAAGGCTGTGTATAGCCCATTAGTAGCTTTCCTGAGACAAGGCTTCTTGGATGGTCTGGCATTTGCCAATCTGCCAACACAGGAGAACTGGAAATTCAAAGATGCTGAAATCCAGTCAATCGTAGAAGCCATGTTCGAGAAGATGAAGATGTTCATGGAGCCCACGAAGACTGACGCTGGCGACGAGGCATGGTATCTGAAGAGCACCACTCCAAGCACCCAGCCGCTGGTAGACGCCCTTACTGAAAAAGGTATCGAATTGGATGTTCAAGGCCAGACTCCTACGGATTGGGCATGGAACAAACTGGTTTGGGCTGCATTGAGCTACTACCAGAGCATCGGATCGACTCAGCTTTACGACCAATGGTACAACTATGTTGCTTTTGAGGATCGTATCCACATGGGTCATACCTACTATCTGATTGGTGGACGTGTTATCACCGACTTGAAGACCTATCAGAGACATGATGCTGGCGCACAGGAGTACATCAGCTTCGCCAACAACAACAAGTACTATACCATCGATGGCTTCTTGCCTGAGATTGAAGTGGCCAACGAGGCTGGCGAATTTGCTAAGTGGATTCTTGAGCCTATCGTTGAGGGTACCGATGTGAGCAATCGTCATGACTATTTCGCTGTGAAGAACGGTGTGCAAGGATACAACGAGGATCCTATTGACGGTGTGAAGAAGATCTACACCACTATCTACACCGACTTCCCAATGAAGTTAGTGGACAATGGTAACAATACTGTAAAGGCTTGGGGCTTCCGTAGCGCTCCCAAAATTCTCGATGGTGTAACAGTAGATGACAAGCCAGTTGCTGGTTATCTCGTAGCTGAGCCAATTGAAGGCGTTATTCCTGCCCGCACTCCTGTTGTAGTAGAATGCACCACAACTGCTCGTGAGACCAACCTGCTGCAGCCAACCTTTACTCCGCTGGAGGAAGATAAGGATGCCCCTGTTGGCGTATCTGTACTGAGTGGTATCTTCTTCAAGCAGGCTTTCGACAAGAACAGCCAGTCTGGTGTAGATCCTGAAGATGTGTTCGAATACTACAAGATGCCTCTCGATCCTCAACCCACTCTCGTTGCAAGAAAGAACGTGCGTGTGTTCAACAAAGTCGAGGCTTACAACCCCAACCCCATTGGCTTCTACAAGTACAACGGCACCGCTATCCTTCCCAACAAGGCATTTATGATTCTCGACAGCAGCATGGCAGAGGCCAACATCTTCATTGTTGACGAGGATACCTTCAACGCCCTTGGTATCGAAGAGGTTGCTACAACATCTCAAGAGAACAACACCATCTACGACATTCAGGGTCGTGTTGTCACCAATCCTACAAAGGGTCTGTATATCGTGAACGGCAAAAAAATGGTTATTAAATAATTAAAGCCCAATTTGAATTATGAAGAAACAATATATCAACCCGGTTTGCAAGGTGATGACCTTGTCTTTGAAGAGAAACGTTATGGACGAATTGCTGGGCAACACCTCAATCATTCCCGTTGGTGGAGTGCAGGGTGATGGCGAGCAGGATAAAGGTGTCGACGACATGTGGGCATCAAAGAGTAACGTTTGGGACTAATAATCAAAAGATTATCCTACATAATAAAAAGGTGGCATTTCTTGCCACCTTTTTTTATACAAATTTCGACCATCAATATCGTACCATATCATCGCAACATGACGCAACATCAGCAATACTCAGTAATCCGTCTGTTCATTTCCATCGCATTGTTTCTTACGAGTATACCCACATATAGCGTGGAAAGCCAAAAGGAACTCAACGACAGCAGCGATTTCGTAAAGGCTAGTGTGATAGTAAGCAGCCCTACCGATATCATCTATTCGAGTATGGGGCACTGCGCCCTACGTATGGAATGTCCGTCTGAAAATCTCGACTACTGCTTCTCGCTGGAGATGAATGCCCAACCCGGCGATTATTTGAAATTTTTCAATGGCGATGCTGACGCGTCCGTTCGAGCCATCCCAACATCCGACTATATCTCCGAATACCAAAAAGATGGTCGTGGCATCAAGCAGTACGAGCTCAGCCTCACCCATCACGAGAAGCAACTGCTTTGGAAGAATCTCGACGAGGAGATGATGAAGCCACCTCACCTGAAATTCAACTACCTGAACACCAACTGCGTGATGATGGTCATCATCATGGTGCAGAACGCACTCATCAGCGAGCACATTGACTATGGCCAACTCCCCTGGTATGCCACCACCAACAATGGCGACTGTGTGCGTCATCTCACCGGCAGCACACCATGGTACGAGTTTCTCTATATCACCCTGTTTGGTAGCAACTGCGACGACTATTTCGCCCTGGAATACCGCTTGAGTCCCTTATCACTCATCGAGGTGTTCAGCAATGCTCAAATCGTGGACGACAGTGGCGCACGCCGCCCGCTATTCAAGTCTGTACCCATCGAACTGGCTCATCAGACCCATTTCGTGGAAGCCTGTCCCATCACTCCTCGCATCCTGTTCTCTGTACTTCTAGTCATTGTTGTTCTCATCACCATCGGCGAATGGTGCTGGGGTTGGAAGAAAGCCGCCAAGGTGCTCGATGCCCTACTCCTCACCATACAGTTTCTCGTTGGTCTGGCGCTAACCTACACATCGACAGTATCCCATCTATTTGTCACCCGATGGAACTGGTACCTCATTCCCTGCAATCCCCTACCCCTAGTTATCCTCCTTTGTCTGGGCAGGAAGAGAGACTTCGGGAAAATCTATCTTTACTACACCATCATTTTAGTACTCTTCATTCTTGCCACTCCCCTCTCATCGCAACTCGACATCGACCACCAGCTCGTTGTGGCCATGTTTGCCGTGCGCACGTGCAGCAAATATCTGCAATATAGGAAATCTGTGGAAAAGAAATAAAATTTGAAGTTTCGCATTCGCTCAACTTTAGGAGTTCAGGAGTTCAGGAGTTGCAGGAGTTCAGACAATAGCCCGAATTCACCTCGACGGGCTCAATGGCTGTTAGATTGTGGTAATGTCTGAACTCCTGAACTTCTGTCACTTCCGAACTCCTATCAACTTGATAAAGTGGAGTAAAAATGCAACCAAATGGTGCACGAAAGCAAAATTATTCATTCAAAACGTGCTGTCTCAGTATTTTTTATTACCTTTGCACCAAATTGGAAATTGAGAACATAACTCGTTTTACGTCCATCATAATTCAACAAATAAGAATGAAATCATCCCTAACGAAACGTCTTCTGACAATGTTAGCTCTGGTCTGTGTTTACAGCTACCAGGCCTTTGCTGCTGGCACCACATTCTATTATAGCATCGATGCAGAGGCGAAACCCACAGGATATGGAAAGGTGTATGTGTCAATGACCGAAGTGAGTCCTACTGACGACCAGTACAAAGCCTACAAAGGCACAGGTATCCAGAATTACACTGTAGGAGCCACTGTACAAGCAGTGACACTTACCGCATATCTCTATGCAAAGCCCGAAGAAGGCTATATGTTTACCCATTGGGCACAAGAGAATCTCAACAATGGAGCAGAGACCACAATCAGCTATTCGAGATTTACAACCGATATCGTGACCACAGCCTCCACTGTTGAAGACGAAGCCAGACAAGTGAAATACAATGCCCACTTCGCCAAGATAGGCAAAGTGTATCCAATATCTTCCGATGAAGGTCTTGGTGCAGTAAGCATTGACATTCCGGAGAATAAAATTGGCGACGTAGTCACACTGACGGCTCACCCAGACAAATTGATAGGAAGGTTTTTAGGTTGGCGTTTCGGCAATTCTTCCACGCTAACCAAGGAGAATCCTTACACGTTCAAGGTAACAAACAGCACAGCCGGCACCTATACGGCCGTCTACGAATCGAAAGAGACAGAAACGAAAGGCATCTACTGCTATGTGCGCAACAAAAGCAGCAAACGCCTGCTTGGAGTGAGTGGTTCTTCAGAAAGCACACTCGCTGCCAGCCAACGACAATTCAAAAATTCTCTGATGATGGTCGACCGTAACAATGCTCGTGCACACAGTCTTCCCTCATTGGTCATCAAAGTAGTTGGAAACTCTACTCAGACAGGAGCCCTTGAAGGCGTGGAGATGTTCTCGCAAGGAATTTCGACAAGAGACATTGGTCACATGACCTTCAGGGTAGAGAAAAAATACGATGGCAGCTACTATATCTTCGGCAGTTACGATGGATTCACTGGCTATATCAATGACAGAGGTGATACCACCCGACCCTACGAATTTATTGGCAATGTGCGTACTCCTTCGCTTTGGAATAGATATGAAGAATTAGACTACGCTCAGTGGTATCTCGACATCATCGACGAGGAGAATCCTGACAACTACTTCGGAGCGATGCCCGACCCGAATTGCAAGAAAGGTGCCAAATACTACACCACACTCTATACCGCCTTCCCCTACCAGTGTCTCGACGGCGTGAAAGCCTATACCATCGACAAACTGGATGAGAACGGACAGCCGCATCTGGCAGAAATCAAGAGCGGTAAGGTGCCGGCCAAAACAGCCGTTATACTTGAGTGCACAGGCACACAGCCCATCGACAACCGACTGATGCCCCTTTCAGAGGACATCGACCCCATCACCACTCCCAACCTGCTGAAAGGCGAGATCTGGCTTGATGACGAGAGCGGCGACGAGGCCAACTACCGCACCCTCTTCGACCCCTCCTACATGCGTATTCTGGGCGACTATGGCAGATTCTATAACAAGAACGTGACCGACCCCATCAGTGGCAAGGTGCTCACCTATATCGCCAACAACACCTGCTATCTGGACCTGAGCGGTGAGGAGGATCCAGCCGAAGTGCTTGAGTTCACCACCCAGGAGGGTGTGCTGAAAGGCGATGCCGATGGCAATGGCCTGGTCAACATGATGGATGTGACCACCGTGATCAACTACATCCTGAGCAAGCCCGTTACCAAGTTTGTATTCAACAATGCCGACGTGAACGACGACAAATTAATCAACATGAACGATGTCACGGGAATCATCAATATCATCCTTGGCAGAAAGTAAAAATCATAGAAAAATCAACTTTGTCGTAAAATAAAGGTCAATTTTTTTGCCACGACTGATTTTTTTTATAAATTTGCATCGAAAAGTGAGGATTGATTGAATTGTGAAATACTCTCGGCTGAAAAACAATACGAGGGTCCATTCAAACAAAGAATAAAATAATTATTAAAATATTTACCATCATGAAAAAAGAGTATTTGAAGCCAGAGGCAATTTACGTAGACATTGAACTCTACAATTCTGTACTTGAGAATCCTATGGGAACTCCCACCTCCGAGCCTGTAGAAGGCAACACTGGTGTATGGGATGACGCATACGATAGACTTCCCTCCAGCAAGAGTGTTTGGGACGAGGAAGCTAACAAGGCCGAGGCTGACGAGAAATTCTAAATGATTGTTTTGGATGACGAATACCAAATGGTATCCGTCATCCAAAATCATTTACAAAACGTTTTGGCTTACCTGTCTCCGTAAGAGGCAGTTTCTCTACAGAATAAATTTTTCGAGGTCGCCAATATTTTGGGAGGACATTGCCAATAATGTCTTCCAATAATTTTTTATCCCTCTTCTCAACCACAAGGACAAGGATTTCACCGAACTTTTCGTCCTTCTCCTTGCCCACAAAAAAGGGTGCGTCGATATAGGGCTGCAGTCTTTCTTCTACCTCCTCGGCCTGTATCTTCACGCCACCACAGCACACCACATTGTCTTTCCGGCCCAGCACCATGAAGCGCTTGCCATCATCGTGCAGGCGCACCACATCATTGGTATGCAAGGGGTGCGGACAAATCAAGGGAGCGTCGATCGTCAGGCATCCGTCGTTGTCTTGACCGATGTCCACTCCCTCAAGCGGTGTATACCAAGAATCCGGCTGAGGGCCGTTCAGGCGACGCATGGCCACATGCGAGAGCGTCTCGGTCATGCCATAGGTGCTCCAAACGGGATTGGGCAAGCAGGCCAGTTCACGGGCCAGCGAATGGCTCACCGCCCCGCCTCCGATAATCAGTTGCCCCACCTTCTTGAGCCGTTCCTTCTCCTCTGGCACCATGAGTGTGTCGTAGACTTGCAATGGCACCATGGCGGCGAAATCGATGGGTGTATCCCCCACCCCTGCGTCAGCAAGCGGATGGCCGGATGGCTCCACCGCCACCAGCCTCAGGTTGCCCACCAAAGCCCTTACCACCATCATCTTGGCAGCGATATAATCGAGCGGCATGCAGAGAAGTGCCGTCTGTCCAGAGTGCAGACCAAGGAACCGCAAGGTCATCCTCGCACTGGCCTCCATTCTGCGTTTCTCCACACGCAGCAGTTTCGGCGCACCTGTCGACCCACTGGTTTTCACAACGATGCTGTCATCATCGTTATGCCATTCGTCAAGGAATTCCTCGAGTGTCATCTATGTGTTTCTGCTAAAAATCAGGATTATACCACAGTTTTTCTCCCTCGATGTGAAGGGGAGACTCGATATTGTCGGTGAAAAGTTGTCCGGTGCCCAACCCTTGTGGGGCATGGAGCCCGTCGGGGTAGACCTTTGCGGTGAACTGGGCGATGGCGTTCAGCCCGACATTGCTCTCAAGCGCACTGGTTATCCAACTTCCTATACCTTTCTGCCGGGCCAGCGCTATCCACTCCTCACTTCCCCTCATGCCTCCATGGAGCGAGGGTTTGAGGATGATGTACTGTGGACGGATGGTGTCGAGCAAGTCAGTTTTCATTTCATGACTGTTCACCCCGATCAGTTCCTCGTCGAGGGCTATCGGTATCGGCGTGGTCTTGCACAGGCGTGCCATCTCATGCCACTGGCGCTGACGGATGGGCTGCTCGATGGAATGGATGTCGTAGGGGGCCAACTGGCGCAGTTTGTCCATGGCATCCAAGGGCGAGAAGGCGCCATTGGCATCCACCCTCAGTGTCATCACTTGCGACGAGAAGCGCTGTCGCAGACTCTTGACGAGGGCGAGTTCGCTGTCGAAGTCGATGGCACCGATTTTCAGTTTCACGCAACCGAATCCCTGGTCGATTTTCTCCTCCATACGCCGCCGCATCTCCTCGAACGACCCCATCCATACCAGTCCGTTGATGGTGATGCCCTCCTCGCCCCGTGTGAAGGGCGTATCGAAAAGCACGTCGCCATTTCTCAGACTGAGGAGTGCCGTCTCCAGTCCAAAAAGCATCGACGGGTATGGACGCAGCAGCGCATAGGGTATCTCTCCCGTACGCTCCACCACATCACACATCTCGCGGAGCACACGCTCATAGTCGGGAATGTCGTCGCAACTGAGTTTGGGCAAGGGAGCGCACTCCCCCACCCCCACGCATTCGGGCTTGCTCTCGTCGGTAGCATGGAGCATCCACGAGGTGCGTGTGGTGTATGTCCCACGCGAGGTGCCTGCCGGTTGCCGGAAATGAAACAACCGCTTCTCTATCTGTATTCTCATCGTTGTAGTTATTAGCCCTAAAAGGACCTTAAGGACCTTAGAGTCTTTAAAGACCTTAGGGTTTTTAGAGTCTTTAAAGTCTTTAGAGTCCACCAAGTGGTCTGTATCACGGCATCTTGGGATATTTCTTGAAATCGGGTTTCCGTTTCTCAAGGAATGCCTTTCCGCCCTCCTGGGCCTCGTCGAGGAAATAGTAGAGCATGGTGCAGTCGCCGGCCAATTGCTGGATGCCAGCCTGACCGTCGAGTTCGGCATTCAGTCCGGCCTTGATCATCCTGAGCGCCATCGGACTGCGCTCCATCATGGTCTCGGCCCATTCCACGCACTCGTCCTCCAGTCGCTCGAGCGGCACCACCTTGTTCACCATTCCCATGCGCTCTGCCTCCTGAGCGGTATACTGCCGGCACAGGAACCATATCTCGCGGGCCTTCTTCTGTCCCACGATGCGTGCCAGGTAGGAGGAGCCGAATCCGGCGTCGAACGACCCCACCTTCGGTCCGGTCTGTCCGAAGATGGCATTCTCGCTGGCGATGGTGAGGTCGCACACCAGGTGCAACACATGTCCGCCACCGATGGCATATCCGTTCACCATGGCAATCACTGGTTTGGGCAACCGCCTGATCTGCATCTGCACATCGAGCACACTCAGCCGGGGCACGCCCTCGTCGTCCACATATCCCCCACGGCCCTTCACATGCATGTCGCCACCCGAGCAGAAGGCCTTGTCGCCGGCTCCGGTGAGCAGCACCACACTGATATCCTGCGCCTCGCGGCAGTAGTTGAAGGCCTGAGAGAGTTCGAGCGTGGTCTTCGGGGTGAAGGCGTTGCGGTATCTCGGGCGGTTAATGGTGATTTTGGCAATCCCATTGTATTCTTCGAAGAGGATTTCATCGAAATCCCTGATTTTCTTCCATTCTCTTTGTGCCATATTGAAATGATGTTGATGATGTTTCGCTGGTTTATAGGGTTGGGGTGGTGAGCGTCTTGTAGTATGCCCCGACAACGGCATTGTCGGTATCGGCGTCGGTCACCACCTCGAGGACCATGGGGCGGCGGGTACGCTCGGTGAGCAGCCTCACCATTCCCACCTTCATCGCATCGGTGTCGGTGGCGCGGATATACCCGATGTCGTTCTGCATGCAGATGCCTTCTGCATGCGTGGCATGGTCGCCCCCCACGAAGCGGTGCAGGGCATCGCTGTCACGCAGTCCGGGCAGGCTGCCGAAGATGCCGCCCCTGCCGTTATTGAGCAGCACCACGCGCAGGTTGCCCTTCAGGTTCTGGTTCCACAACGCGTTCTGGTCGTAGAAGAAACTGAGGTCGCCCGTCACGCACACCACCATATGGTCGTCGCTTTTTGCGGCGGCGAAGCCCACGGCGGTGGACACCGACCCGTCGATGCCATTCACCCCACGGTTGCACCAAACGGGATGACCGGCATAGATATTGGCGAGCCTCACGGCCATGCTGTTGGCGTAATGCACGTCATAGTCCAATTCCAAATCCTCGAGTTGCTCCTCCAGATAGCGCACGGCGGCCATCTGCGAGAAGGGAGGCATATAGTCGTCGGCATGCTGTGCCACATTGCGCAGCACGCTGTCCCATTGCTCACGAAAGGCCATGTCATTTCCTGTAGGGGATGATTCCAGGCTATCGCTGGCCTCGGCGGCTGCCAGCAGCACATCCTCTGGCGAAGCCACTACCACTTGTGTGGCGTGCATGGTCACATCACTCACCTCGCCGTCGGCCGTCACCATCATCACCTCGGCATGCTGTGCCCTTCTCAGGAATTGTCTTAGCCGTTTGCTCACCACCGTCTCGCCCATATAAACGACGAGGTCGGGCAAGAACGACGCATCCTCGCCTACAACGGCCATCGCCTCGTCCACATGCCAGGAATGGTCGCTCAGGTCGGTGAGCCGTTCACTCAGCCACACCCCCTGTTGCCGTAGGAAGGTCACGCCCTTCAGGCAGGCGGCTTTGTCGATGCGGCTGTAGTCGCAGTAGTGTTGGCCTACCACCACCATCGGTCTTTCGGCCTCCATGATCCGCCTCACCACCATTCGGCCTGTCTCCAATGCTCCTGAAGCCATGCGTCTGATGACCCGTTCGTCAGGCAATCGGTCTACATCGAACCGGAAGAGCGGTTCGGCGATAGGCACGTTGATGTGCACCGGTCCGGCGACGGGAAACGAGGTGGCCAGCATCGCCTCGTTGACGAGCCGGTTGCAATGCCACCTGTCGGTGTCGTTGTCCACCGCCACCGGCAGGGCAACGGCCTTTCTCACCAGCGGTCCGAAGACATGCTGCTGGGGCAGGGTCTGTCCGTCGAGCTGCCCGATCCATGGCCCCGGCCTGTCGGCCGAGACCACCACGAGCGGCACATGCTGGTAGAACGCCTCTGCCACGGCTGGTGCCAGGTTGAGCACGGCCGTTCCCGAGGTGACGCACACCACCACGGGTTGCCGTGTGGCCTGCGCCATCCCCAGCGCGAAGAATCCCGCGCTGCGCTCATCGGTCACCGGCCAGCACCTTATCTCACCACATGCGTTCAGGTTGTGCACGATGGGTGCGTTCCTGCTGCCGGGGCACACCACGGCCTCCCTTACCCCATGCTGCAGGAGCAGTGAGGTGAGGATATTCACGTTTTCGCTGTTTACAAACATGTTCTATTGGGTTTTCAGGAGCTTGCGCATGGTGTCCATCTTGAATTCCGTCTCCATCCACTCGGCGTCCATATTGCTGTCGGCCAGCAGTCCGCCTCCGGCATAGAGCGAGTATCCATCGCTGTCCACGCGCATGCATCTGAGCGACACATAGAGATGCGTGTGGCCATCCATGCCCAAGGGTCCCACGAAGCCACTGTAGTAGAGTCTCGGGGCAAACTCGTTCGCCACGATGAAGTCGAGCGACGACTCCTTGGGCAGTCCGCAGACGGCGGGTGTGGGATAAAGCGTGTTGATTAGGTCGCCGATGCAGTTGTCGTCGGGCAGGCTGAACTCGAAATCACTTCTCAGGTGCACCAGGTCGCCGGCCCTCATCGTAAAGGGACCTTTCTCCACGATGTCGGAGGCATACTGTTCCAGGCACTCGGTGATGTAGGTAGAGACAAACCGTTGCTCCTGGATGTTCTTTATGCTCCATCCTATCTCGCTGTCATCGACAGGCTTGCCGGGCGAGGGAGGATTGTCGAAATCGAGCAGTTTGCCCGTGAGGTTCATCGTTCCTGCAAGCGACATGGTCATCCATCGCTTGCCGTCGCCTTGGAGCAGCACCTCGGGAGTGGCCATGAGCCATGTGCCGCTCACCTTGGTGGAGACCAGCGCCACGAACATCCTGGGATACAGCTCGCAGGCCTTCACGAAAAGTTGGATAGGGGTGATGGCATCGGGACGCTCCTCACGCGAGCACCTGGCAAGTACGATCTTCGTGAATTCGCCTTCGAGGATATGCGAGTGGAAATTGGCGAAATCGATGTCATAGTGGCGTTTGTCGGTGTCTCTCACCGGTTCGTCCGACGGCCGGTCGAAGGTGTTCTCCGCCAGCCTCTCCAGCAGCCCGGCCAGCGGGCTCCCGTCGCTCACAAGCAGGTCGTCGGGCGAAGCCGTCATGGTGACATCAGGCTGAAGCAAGAGCACGGGATGCCGCATGTCGGGCTTGAATGGCGCCACCACAAAACCGCTCCTGCCACCGAGGGCACTCGTTGAGAAGAGCCGCTCGGGCTTTCCTTTTGTCTGTGCCACGATACAGCATTCCTGAGCGTAGGGCAGCCGGTATAGGGCAAATCCTGAGATCTTTCTGCTATTTGTCGCTTCCATTTCCATATTTACTTCTGCCTCTTTTATTTCTTCCACGTCTATGTTCCTCCTACATTATTTGTTCTTCGGACTCACCACATAGTTGGTGACGGAGACCAGCGAGATCAGTTCACCGGCCGAGTTGTTGATTTCCACATTCCACACATGCAACTTCTTGCCTTTCTGCACCAGATGGGCAAGCGCCGTCACCGTGTCGCCCTCAATCACCGCTTTCACGTGGCTGCCGCTCACGTTGATGCCCACGCAGATTTTCCCCGGGCAGAGCGCCGAGGAGCCCACACCAGCCACATTCTCGGCCAGGGCCAGTGATGCGCCACCGCTGAGGAATCCGAAGGGTTGCCTGTTGCGCTCGTCCACTTTCATCGTGGCCATGCACAGGTCGTCATCGGGCGTGGAGATGAACTCCATGCCCAGCGCTGTAGAAAGATTGGGGCTTCGTTCTATAATTTCCTTGATATGGTCAACATTCATAATAATTGGTTCTAAACGGAAATTCCATTCTTTAAACTGCCCTTCAGGCAGATGTTTTTCGTTCTAACGGGCAAATTTACGAATTTATTTCAAATCTTTATGCCTTGAGGGGTATTTTTTCTAAAACCCATGCGGCAAAACACGAAAAAGCACCGATGAGGGCAAATCGCCTCTGTCGTGACGAGGAAAAATAAGAAAAAGATAGGTCACTTCGGAAATATTTCGTAATTTTGCAGCGTTGTTATCATATACACACACATACATTCATGAATATTTTAGAACTTAGCGAACAAGAGATAGGCAGGCGCCAGAGTCTGCAAGAGTTGCGCGCGCTGGGCATCGACCCTTATCCCGCAGCCGAATTCCCCACCAATGCTTTCTCCACCGACATCAGGGCATCGTTCGACGACGACGCCGAGCCCCGTGATGTGGTCATCGCCGGTCGCATGATGAGCCGCCGCGTGATGGGCAAGGCCAGTTTTGCAGAGTTGCAAGACTCCAAGGGCCGCATCCAGGTGTATATCACCCGTGACGACATCTGCCCCGATGACGACAAGACCCTCTACAACACGGTCTTCAAGCGCCTGCTCGATATTGGCGACTTCATTGGCGTCAAAGGATTCGTGTTCCGCACCCAGACGGGCGAGATCAGCGTGCATGCCAAGAGCCTCACGCTGCTGTCGAAGAGCCTCAAGCCCCTGCCCATCGTAAAATACAAGGACGGAGTGGCCTACGACAAGTTCGACGACCCCGAACTGCGCTACCGCCAGCGCTATGTCGACCTCGTGGTGAACGAGGGTGTGAAGGAGACCTTCCTGCAGCGTGCCACGGTGATACGCACCATGCGCCGCGTGCTCGACGAGGCCGGCTACACCGAGGTGGAGACCCCCACGCTGCAGACGATTGCCGGTGGTGCCAGTGCCCGTCCGTTCATCACCCATTTCAATGCGCTCGACCAGGACATGTACATGCGCATCGCCACCGAGCTCTATCTCAAGCGCCTCATCGTGGGCGGCTTCGAGGGTGTCTACGAGATTGGCAAGAACTTCCGCAACGAGGGCATGGACCGCAACCACAACCCCGAGTTCACCTGTATGGAACTCTACGTGCAGTATAAGGACTACAACTGGATGATGTCGTTCACCGAGCATTTGCTCGAGACCATCTGTGTGGCCGTGAATGGCAAGCCAGAGTGCGAGATCGACGGACAGATGGTGAGTTTCAAGGCTCCCTACCGCCGACTGCCCATCCTCGACGCCATCAAGGAGAAAACAGGCTACGACCTCGACGGCAAGTCGGAGGAGGAGATTCGCGCCATCGCCCAGAAACTGGGCATCGAGGTCGACGAGACCATGGGCAAGGGCAAGCTCATCGACGAGATCTTCGGCGAGACCTGCGAGGGATCTTTCATCCAGCCCACCTTCATCACCGACTATCCCGTGGAGATGTCGCCCCTGACGAAGATGCACCGCTCAAAGCCCGGACTCACCGAGCGTTTCGAACTGATGGTCAACGGCAAGGAACTGGCCAACGCCTATAGCGAGCTCAACGACCCCATCGACCAGGAGGAGCGCTTCAAGGAGCAGATGCGACTGGCCGACAAGGGCGACGACGAGGCGATGATCATCGACCAAGACTTCCTGCGCGCCCTGCAGTATGGCATGCCGCCCACCAGCGGCATCGGCATCGGCATCGACCGCCTCACCATGCTCATGACTGGCAAGACCTACATCCAGGAGGTGCTCTTCTTCCCACAGATGCGCCCCGAGAAGAAAGCCCCACGCAGTACGGTGGCCGAATGGACTGCCCTCGGCGTGCCCGAGCAGTGGGTGCCCGTGCTCAACAAGTGCGGCTACTACCTGGTGAGCGACATCAAGGATGTGAACCCACAGAAACTGCAGATGGACGTCTGCGGTGTGAACAAGAAATACAAGCTTGGCTACGACAATCCCAAGGTCGACGAGTTCGCCCGCTGGATAGAGGCCGCTCAACCCGAGACAAAGGAAGACTGATATGCACGACTGCGGGAAGATAGCGATAATCGGCGGAGGTAGTTGGGCTACCGCCATTGCCAAGATCGTGGTGGGCCACACCCACCACATCGGATGGTATATGCGCCGCGACGACCGCATCGCCGACTTCCGCCGCATGGGCCACAACCCCGCCTACCTCACCAGCGTCCACTTCGACACCAATGAGATTTTCTTCTCGAGCGACATCAACAAGGTGGTGGAGACCTACGACACCCTCGTCTTCGTCACCCCGTCGCCCTACCTGAAGAACCATCTTAAGAAGCTCAAGACCCGCATCCGCGACAAGTTCATCGTCACGGCCATCAAGGGCATCGTGCCCGACGAGAACCTCGTGTGCTCCGAATATTTCCACCACGTCTACGACGTGCCCTACGAGAACCTCGCCTGCATCGGCGGTCCGTCGCATGCCGAGGAAGTGGCGTTGGAGCGGCTCTCCTACCTCACCGTGGGCTGTGCCGACCAGGAGAAGGCCCGCGCCTTCACCGAGGTGCTCTCGAGCAACTACATCAAGACGAAGACCAGCAGCGACGTGCTCGGCATCGAATACTCCTCGGTGCTCAAGAATGTCTACGCCATCGCCGCCGGCATCTGCAGCGGCCTGAAATATGGCGACAACTTCCAGGCCGTGCTCATGTCGAACGCCGTGCAGGAGATGTCGCGCTTCCTCACCGCCATCCACCCCCTCGAGCGCAATGTATACGACTCCGTCTACCTGGGCGACCTCCTGGTCACGGGCTACTCCAACTTCTCGCGCAACCGCGTCTTCGGCACGATGATCGGCAAGGGCTACAGCGTGAAGAGCGCGCAGATAGAGATGGAGATGATTGCCGAGGGTTTCTTCGGCACCAAGTGCATGAAGGAGATCAACCGCCACATGCACGTCAACATGCCCATCCTCGATGCCGTATACAACATCCTCTATGAGCGCATCTCGCCACAAATAGAAATCAAACTACTCACTGATAGTTTCAGATAAAACTAAGTCGAACATAAACTAAGTCAAACATAAACCAAATCAACAATGAAGAACATCAGTTTAGACATTTCGAAAGCCGCCCAATTCCTCAGCGAGGGCGCAGTGAAAGCCTTTGAGCCACAAGTAAAAGCAGCACAAGAAGCCCTCGAGGCCGGCACCTGTCCGGGCAACGACTTCCTTGGCTGGCTCCATCTGCCATCATCCATCACCCCAGCGTTCCTCGACGAGGTACAGGCCACTGCCGACGTGCTGCGCGCCAACTGCGAGGCCGTCGTCGTGGCTGGCATCGGCGGCAGTTACCTTGGCGCCAAGGCCGTGATCGAGGCCCTGAGCAACTCTTTCGCATGGCTTGTGGCCGACAAGTCGAACCCCACCATCCTCTTTGCCGGCAACAACATCGGCGAGGACTACTTGTCGGAGTTGACCGAATACCTGAAAGGAAAGAAATTCGGCGTCATCAACATATCCAAGTCGGGTACCACCACAGAGACCGCCCTCACCTTCCGCCTGCTCAAGAAGCAGTGCGAGGAGCAGATGGGCAAGGAGATGGCCCGCAAGGTGATCGTGGCCGTGACCGATGCCAAGCGTGGTGCCGCCCGCACCTGCGCCGACAAGGAAGGCTACAAGAGTTTCGTCATCCCCGACAACGTGGGTGGCCGCTTCTCCGTGCTCACTCCCGTGGGTCTGCTGCCCATCGCCTGCGCTGGTTTCGACATCAAGCAACTGGTGGCCGGTGCCGTCGAGATGGAGAAGGTTTGTGGCAAGGACGCCGCCTTCGACGAGAACCCCGCCGCCCTCTATGCCGCTGTGCGCAATGGCCTCTACCAGTCGGGCAAGAAAATCGAGATCATGGTCAACTACCAGCCCAAACTCCACTTCATGAGCGAGTGGTGGAAACAGCTCTACGGCGAGAGCGAGGGTAAGGACAAGAAGGGTATCTTCCCCGCCTCATGCGACTTCACCACCGACCTCCACTCCATGGGACAGTGGATCCAAGACGGCGAGCGCACCATCTTCGAGACCGTCATCAGCATTGAGCAGCCCAACCGCACCCTCCTCTTCCCCGACGACGAGGAGAACCTCGACGGACTGAACTTCCTTGCCGGGAAGCGTGTCGACGAGGTGAACAAGATGGCCGAACTCGGCACCCGTCTCGCCCATGTCGACGGTGGCGTGCCCAACATCCGCATCTCGGTGCCCGAACTCAACGCCTACTACATCGGCCAGCTCATCTACTTCTTCGAGATTGCCTGCGGCATCAGCGGCAACGTGCTCGGTGTGAACCCCTTCAACCAGCCGGGTGTAGAGGCCTACAAGAAGAATATGTTTGCCCTGCTCGACAAACCTGGATATGAGGCCGACAGCAAGGCCATCAAGGAGCGTCTGGCCAACGAGGCATAAATCACCATTGAATGTTTGAGAAAAACATACAAGCATACCTGAGAAAGCACGGCTTTGGGACCTTCGCGCCCAAAGCCGTGCTCTTCGACATGGATGGCGTGCTCTACGACTCCATGCCTTTCCACGCGCGCGCATGGAAAGAGTCGATGGCGCACTATGGCCTCGCCATGTCGGAGGCCGACGCCTATGCCTGCGAGGGCATGAGGGGCGTGGAGACCATCCAGAAACTGGCCAAGGCGCAAGGCCGCAACGACATCGACGAGGAGAAAGCCAAGGAGATGTATGCCTATAAGTCGGCCCTATTCGCCCAGCAAGGTCCGGCTCGGAAAATGGAGGGCGTGGAAGACCTGATGCGCGCCATCATGGCCGACGGCCTCGCCATCGGCATCGTGACCGGCAGCGGACAGCACACTCTGCTCGACCACCTGGAGCAGGCCTTTGCCGGACTGGTGTTCAAGGAGCGCATCGTCACGGCCTACGACGTGAGCATCGGCAAGCCCCACCCCATGCCCTATCTCAAGGGACTGGAGAAATGCGGTGTCGCGCCCAATGAGGCCATCGTGGTGGAGAACGCCCCGCTGGGGGTGCGCGCCGCCGTGGCCGCCGGCATCTTCACGGTGGCGGTGAACACAGGACCGCTGCCCGACAGTGCCCTTCTCGACGAGGGTGCCGACCTCATCTTCAGCCGCATGACGCTCTTCCGCGACCATTGGCACGATTTATCCACACACTTCAATCCGAATAAGAAATGAACAAGCATCTGGCCACCACATTGCTCGCATTGCTGCTGCTCCCCATCATCGAGGCCTGCCGCCCCAACTCTGGCGAAGGGGTGATGGAGCGCCCCAACTACACCATGGTGAACTACCAACTCACGTTCACCGACCATTTCCTCCAGTTCTACGACGTGACGGCCACCTACCACACGGTAGACGGGAAAGAACTCACCGAAACAATGACCACACAGACGTGGCAATACAAGGAGAAGTCAGAGGAACAATACTCCAACCTCTACCTTTCGGTCGTCGCCACCGCCAAGCCCAAGGATAAACGGGGTACGCTGAACGACAAGGTAGAGACAATAGAACTGTCGTGCGACTACAGTGTGGAATACTATTCGAAGGCCACCAGTGCCAAGCGCATACACAACAAGGGGGCATACGCCTCCGTGAAAAAGGAAAACATCGATGCCTACCTCGCCGACCACCCCAATGTGAAGGTGTGCGAAGTAGACATGAATTCTTTCTCGGAATAATTTTCAGGAGTTCAGGAGTTACAGAAGTTCAGGAGTTCAGACATTACTTTTGCTAACAACCATTGAGCTATTGTCTGAACTCCTGAACTTCTAAAAAAGAATCATCCAGAGTATTGTCCCGAAGAAAGACTATTGTCTGAACTCCTGAACTTCTGAACTCCTGAACTTCTATACTAAATAGTAATCTCTGCCCCTGACTTCGTCACTCATTTTTTAGTTAAAATATAACTCCTTGATAAAGAATTATTTGTACTTTTGCATACCCTGATTTTGGGGTATGCGAAAGGTTTTTTAACACGAAATGTACGTAAAGAAGATCAGGAACCGTTCTGGTTCAGTCAGCGTGATTGTTGCTTCAAAGCATAAAGGCAGGTACGAGAAGTTGATTACAATCGGCATTTCTAAGGATAAGTCCGAGATTGAGCAATTGGAGCAGAAAGGCCTGGACTGGATCCGTCGGCGTAAATTATCCATCCAGCCCGAGCTTGACCTGTTCGGTGAGGAACGCCGTGCTTTGGAGTATGAGCGTGAGATGACCGAGCGTGTGTTGTCCAACATCGACAACATCCTTCTCAACGGCACGGAGTTGATTTTGGACCGTGTGTTCGACCGCATCGGCTTCAACCGAATAGAGGACAAGGTCTTCCGCAAGCTGGTTCAGAGCCGCCTGTCGTACCCTGCGAGCAAGGCGGCTACGGTGGAGTACCTGAAGAACTACTATGACGAGGACGTGGACCTCTCGAGGATATACCGCTATCTGGACAAGCTGAGCAGTTGCCACAAGGATTTGGTGCAGGACATCAGCGTTAGGCACACGATGGAAGTGCTGGGCGGTCACATCGGCGTGATGTTTTACGATGTGACGACACTTTATTTTGAGACCGACCGTCAGGACGACCTGCGCAAGACGGGGTTCTCGAAGGAGGGACGTCACAGCAACCCGCAGATTATCCTCGGACTGCTGGTCAGCCTTGACGGCTACCCCCTTGCCTACTGCATCCATGAGGGGAACAAGTACGAGGGACACACGATGCTGCCCGTCATTCGTGAGTTCGTTGCCAGGTACAGCCTTGACGATTTCATCGTTGTGGCAGATTCCGGGCTGATGAGTTCGGACAACATCAATGAACTTGAGGCGGAGGGCTGCAAGTACATAATAGGGAGCCGCATCAAGAATGAGTCGGAGGCCGTAAAGCGACTGATACTCTCCTTTGCCAAGGAGGGCGTGATGCACGAGATAGACAAGGGAAACGGCCGCCGCCTGCTCGTCGGATACTCGGAGAACCGGGCAAAGAAGGACGCCCATAACCGCGAGAAGGGCATCCGCAGGCTGGAGAAGGCCTACAGGGCGGGGCACCTGAGCAAGGAGAACATCAACCGCCGGGGCTACAATAAGTTCCTCGACATGGACGGGAACACCAAGGTCACCATCAACTACGACAGGATACGGGATGACGAGCGGTGGGATGGACTGAAAGGCTACCTCACCAATACCATCATCCCCACTGATGAGGTCGTGACGGCCTACCATAATCTCTGGAACGTGGAGAGGGCTTTCAGGATTGCCAAGTCAAAGATAGAGATACGGCCCATGTTCCACTTCACGCGCCGAAGGATAGAGGCACATGTCTGTATCTGCTTCGTGGCATTGAAAGTGTACAAGGAGTTGGAGCGGCTGCTCAAACTCAACCACATCAACATGAGTGTGGACAAGGTTCTCAACATGGCAAAGACGGTGACTACCATCAGCATCTACATGCCTGAGAACAAGGCGCATTACGTCAAGACCATGCCCATGAAACGGCATAAGCCCATAGAAAAACTATTCAACGAAGAATTTTGGGGTATGCAATGACGAAGTCAGGAAAAAGAATCATCCAGAGTATTGTCCCGAAGAAAGACTATTGTCTGAACTCCTGAACTTCTGAACTCCTGAACTTCTATACTAAATAGTAATCTCTGCCGAGCCGAGGCAGCGGTGGTGCCGGCTGTCGTAGACCACGCAGAACTGGCCTGGCGCCACGCCCTGTATGAGTTGCGAGGCATGCACGGTGAAAGCCCCCTCGCCTGTAGGCTCGAGCACGGCACGATGGAACTCTGGCGTGTGGCGTATCTTGAACGTCACCTCGCTCATTTCCACTTTCTCGGTGAGATAGTGGAAATGGTGTATCTGGAAGACATCCTTGTAGGCCGTGCGGGGCTCGTAGCCCTTGCTCACATAGAGCACGTTCTTCTCCACATCTTTCTTCACCACATACCATGGTCCGCCGCCAAATCCTAATCCGTGGCGCTGCCCTATGGTGTGGAACCACAACCCACGGTGCTGGCCTATCCGCTTGCCCGTCTCCCACTCCAGCACCTCGCCGGGGTTGTCGCCCAGATAGCGCCGGATATAGTCGTTGTAGTTGATCTTGCCGAGGAAGCAGATGCCCTGAGAGTCCTTGCGGCGGGCATTGACGAGATGCTCGCGCTCGGCTATCTCGCGCACCTCGTCCTTCATGTAGTGGCCAATAGGAAAGAGGGCCTTGCGCAACTGCCAGGTCTCTATCTGTGCCAGGAAGTCGGTCTGGTCCTTCACCGGGTCGGGACTGGTCACCAGCCATTTCTTCCCGTCCTCTATCTCGGTCTGCGCATAATGTCCCGTGGCTATCAGGTCGTAGTCGTGCCCCGCCTTCTCGTCGAAGGCGCCAAACTTGATGAGGCGGTTGCACATCACGTCGGGGTTGGGGGTCAGTCCGGCCCTCACCTTGTCCATCGTGTATTTCGTCACCTGGTCCCAGTACTCGCGGTGGCAGTCCACCACCTGCAGCCGGCAACCGTATTTTGCCGCCACGGCAGTGGCCATCTCCATATCCTCCTCCGACGAGCAGTCCCACTCCTCGTCTTCGTCGGGCCCTATCTTGATATAGAAACAGTCGGGCTTGAGTCCTTTCGTGCACAACTCATGGAGCACCACCGAGGAGTCCACGCCCCCGGAGAGCAGCACGGCGATGCGCTTTTCGTCCAAATTTTCCATTTCAGTGATTTTGATGGCGAAGATAACATTTTCTTTTGAAATGCACAAACATTGGAGCCATTTAGGGAAAATCCTTTGAAAAATAGGGTAAATCCCATTGCCACTGTCCAAAAAGTCGATAGTTTTGCAACGAGAACAAGTAAAAAAACCATAAAACCCAGAACGATATGAAGAATCTGAATTCCACCAAATTATTCCTGACGACGGCCATCCTCTGTGTCTTTGCCATCATGCCCGTCAATGCCCAGAGCCGTTTCGGCCACTCACGTCCCTCAGGCCGCTACGGCACGGTTCCTCCCTCCCGCCGCACCTACGACGTCAACACCTACTATGGTCTCCGCTTCGGCCTCTCTGCCTCGCACGTGAGCAGCGACGCGCCCGACCTGAACGGCAGCAGCAGCAAAACCGGCCTCAACGTGGGAGCCGTGGTGGGCATGCAGTTGTCGCACTACCAGCCCATCTTCTTCGAGACTGGCCTCAGCTATATCGAGAAAGGTGGAAAGAGCAAGGTGAGTGGCGAGAAGTTCAGCATCGGACTCAACTATCTCGAAGTGCCCCTGCTGCTCAAATACTCTGCCTATGTGGCTCCGGCCACTGCCGTCGAGCCGTTTATCGGCGGTTATCTGGGCGTGGGTGTGAGCGGCAAGGTGAAGGACTATAACCACCGCGAAGCCTACAGTTCGTTCGACGACGGCTATGGTGCCAACTTCAAGCGCTTCGACGGAGGTATCCGTGTGGGCTGCGGCTTTGCCTACGAGATGCTGTATGCCGAACTGGGCTACGACTTCGGTCTGAGCAACATCGGCGACAATGCCTTCGACGACACCCACAATGGCGCCTTCTTCGCCAATATCGGTATCAATTTCTAAAAAGATTCGGATCGTCAGGAGCGCTTGCGGCGCACGAAAAAGAAGGCCGCCAACAATGCGGCAACGGCGCAAGCACCTCCGATGAGATAAGTAGTGTGCTCATCGCCCTTCACCAACGGCAGTGAAGAGGCGATGAGATTTTTTTCCTCCTTCTGCGGGCCGACGCTGTCGCCGTGCTCGAGCCATTCGAGCACGGCGGCACCGTCGGTATTCTTGAGCACAGGCTCGGCTTCCTCGTATTCCACCTCGTAGATGTTCACGGCATTTCCGCCCTGGTTGCCCCTGCCCTGCGAGGTCACAATCACGTAGCGGCCGTCGTTGGAGATGTCGAGGCCCACGGGATAGGAGTCGACCTCGATGCTGCCCACGACTTTCATGTCACGGGTGTCGACCACATACAGGCGGCTGGCCAGGTTGCAGGCGGCAAACACGAAGTGGCCGCTGGGCGATAGTTCGATGGTGCGTGCGCCATCTCCCACCTTGCAGTTCTCCCATCCCTGCAGCGTGACGGTCTTGCCGGTGAGCCGTTTGGCGGCCTCCAGGAACTTGTCGAGCTTGATGCGCTGCACATAGCCGGTCTTGTTGACGCTCAGGTAGAGGTAGCCGTCGCGGATGACGAGGTGTCTCACGTTGGCCATCATGCCCATCACGCGGCCCATGTATTTCTGTGTCTGCATGTCGATAACGGCGATGCCTCCGTTGCTTCCCATACATCCCACGAGCAAGTATTTGTCGTCGGGGGTGTAGACGGTGCCCCTCAGGCAGTAGCCGCTCTTGTTGTCGCGGTCGATCTGCTCGGTGAGGCTGAAGTTGAGCGGCAGCACATAGTCCACCACGAGGAGCGACTCATGATACCACTCGTCGGGGTTCAGGCTGGCCACGTTCACCAGTCCCACGGTGTTGTTGCCCCAGTGGGTGATGGCCACGTGCTTGCCATCGTGCGAGCAGGCCACCATTTTGGGCAGCGGCCCCGTCTCCATGAGTTTCACGATAGAGTCGTTGCGGGTGTCAATCACGGCGATGGCCGAGGGGTCCTGGGCATTGATGTCGTAGGTGCGGCGGTAGAAAGGTATCCACAGATATCTTCCGCCATGCGAGAAGGTGCTCTCCACGGGTTTTCCCATAAAGGTGTTCAGGTGCTCCGTGTAGTGGGTGAACGGATAAAACTCGCTGGGTTTGCTCCACAGGTGGGCGTCTTTCTCGTCCTTGAAGTCGTATTTGATCACCTTCAGCCGCTTGTGGGTGCTCATGTCGTAGACCACGGTGGCACAGCCTTCCAGGGAGTTGACGTAGTATTTCGTGCCATCGGGATGGATGTTGGCCGATTTGGGCGAGTTGATGTACGGATCCCTGTAATCGTCAGGGCAGCGGGTGTAGTTCACGTGTTTGTTCACGATGGTCATCTTCACCTTCTGCGCATCGACTGATGTGCCCACGGGCGGATGGGCCACCGATGGGTTGGTTTGCTGTGCGACGGCACCTGTCGTGCTCATCAGGAGCACGATGGTGGCGGCCAGACTAGCCAAAGTCATTTTTCTCATGCTGTAATTCTATTGGTAAAAAATGGTCGTTGAAGACCCTCTGTTGATGAAAAACCGGCACAAATACCACCGGTGGTGCAAAAGTACGAATAAGTGAGTGAAATGCCAAATTTATTTGAGCATTTCCGAACGGGAGTACTTTCGCCACGGAGTGGCATACCCCTTTCCTTGCCACAGGTCGTGCTGCTCCATATACTTGTCGAGCAGCCTGGCAAACTCCTGACTCTTCACGCCCCATCGTGGTGCCACCACCATCCCCGGAGGCAACTGGCTGACGAACCGCTCAAGAATGATGTCGGGCCGCAGCAGGGCGATATAGTCGGCCAGCAAGGCGATGTAGTCGTCGATGGCGAACACGGGAAGCGGTGCCTGCTCGTGGAGAAGCGCCAGGCGTGTGCCCCTGACGATTTGCAGGTGGTGCACTTTGAGGATATCGAGGGGCAGGGTCGAGACGACGGCAGCCTGCCGCAGCATGTCCTCCCTGTCCTCGCCGGGAAGTCCGAGTATCACATGTGCGCCAGTGGTGATGCCCCTGGCCGCTGTGGCCTCCACGGCCGCACGGCTGCAAGCGAAGTCGTGCCCCCGGTTGATGGCCGCCAGCGTGCGGTCGTTCACGCTCTCGATACCATATTCCACTACGACGAAGGTCTGTCGGCTCAGGTGCTCCAGATAGTTGAGCACACCGGTGTCCACACAGTCGGGCCGTGTGCCGATGACGATGCCCACCACCTGCTCGTCGGCAAGCGCCTCCTCGTACCTTCGTCGCAGGGTGTCGAGGTCGGCATAGGTGTTGCTGAACGACTGGAAGTAGGCCAAATACCTCATGTCGGGATATTTGCGGCCAAAGAACTGCTTGCCTTTGGCTATCTGCCGCGATATGCTGTCGCGGCGGTCGCAGAAAGAGGGGGTGAAGGCGTGGTTGTCGCAAAACACGCAACCACCGGTGCCTTTCGTGGCATCACGGTTGGGACAAGTGAATCCAGCGTCGACAGGCAGTTTCTGCACCCGGAAAGGGAAACGCCCCCTGAGCCAACTGCCATAGTCGTTGTATCTCTTCTCGCTCACTGCAAAGGGAATGGAGGTTCAGAACGCCTCGCGGTATTTCGACTCGTCCTTGTCGTCGAGCATCGACACATACGAGTTGTAGCGGCTGGCAGCGATATAGTGGTCCTCCACGGCCTTGAGCACGGCGCATCCGGGCTCATGGGTATGGGTGCAGTTGCCATACTTGCAGTCTTTCGAGAAGTGGAAGATCTCGCGGAAATAGCCCGATATCTCGCCCGGTTCCATATCGAAGGTGCCAAAGCCCTTGATGCCCGGAGTGTCGATCACCCATCCGCCTTCGGGCAGCCTGATCATCTCGCTGAAGGTGGTGGTGTGCATGCCCATCTTGTGGGCCTCGCTGATCTCTGCCGTGCGCAGCGACAGTCCGGGGATGAGCCGGTTGAGGAGCGTCGACTTCCCCACCCCGCTGTTGCCGCTGAACACCGAGATCTTGTCTTTCAGCAGCGCCTTGAGCTGGTCGAGTCCCATCCCCGTCTCGGCCGACACCTGCAGACAGGTATAGCCGATATTCTCGTAGAGGGTGGCCATCATCTCCTGCAGACGGAGGTCGTCTTCGTCCATGAGGTCGGTCTTGTTGAGCACGAGCACTACGGGAATGCGATAGGCCTCGGCCGAGGCCAGGAAGCGGTCGATAAAGGTGGTGGAGGTGACGGGGAAGTTGACGGTGGCGATAAGCACCGCCTGGTCGACGTTAGCAGCAATGATGTGACTTTGCTTCGAGAGGTTGGGCGATTTCCTTATAATATAGTTGCGGCGGTCATCAATCTCGTTGATGAACGCCGTTCCTTCTTGGTTGCGCACAATGCCAACCCTGTCGCCCACGGCCACAGGGTTGGTACTGCGTATGCCTTTGAGACGGAAGTTGCCTTTGATCTTGCTCTCCACCGTCTCGCCATCGTCGGTGAGCACGGTATACCAACTTCCGGTATTTCTGATGACGAGTCCCTTCACAGGCCTATACAGTCATGATCTCCTTGTTCTTGGCAGCAAGAATGTCGTCAATCTTCTTGATGAACTTGTCGTGCAGTTTCTGCAGTTCGAGTTCGGCATCTTTCTCGTTGTCCTCTGAGAGTCCGTCCTTGATGGCTTTCTTGAGTTTGTCCTTGATGTCGGCCCTCACGTTGCGCACCTCCACCTTAGCCTTCTCGGCAATCTTGTTGCACTGCTTGGTGAGGTCGCGGCGACGCTCCTCGGTGGGTTGCGGTATGGCCAGACGGATAATCTCGCCATTGTTCTCGGGAGTGATGCCTACATCAGAGTCCATGATGGCCTTCTCGATGGTGCGTATCATCTTTTTGTCCCATGGGCGGATGGCGATGGTGCGTGCGTCGGGCACGCTCACGTTGGCCACCTGGTTGAGTGGCACCATGCTTCCGTAGGAGTCTACTTTCACTCCGCTCACAATGGCCACGTTGGCCCTGCCGGCCCTGATTTTGGCCAGAGCATCCTCAAGGAAGAGAGCGGCCATCTCCATTCTCTCCTCACTCTCGCTCAATGTTGCTTTTACGTCGATCATTTTTCTTGATATTAGTTTCGATTGGGCACAAAATTAAAATATTTTTTCTTATTCTGCAACAAATCTCCATAAAAACTTAAGCATCCTCATTCTGATTCGCCTTTTCCAACTCCTGCCCCACAAGGTTGGTGAGCGCCACGAACTGGGGTATGGTGAGTTGCTCCGGACGCATGGTCATCATCGGGTGCTCAAAAAGGTCAGCGGCAGCCCCCTTGGGGAAGAGTTGCCTCAGACTCACCCGCAGCATCTTGCGGCGCTGGTTGAATACGGTCTTCACCACCGTGCGGAAGAGGCGCTCGTCGCAGTCCAGATGCTCCACGTTGTTGCGTGTCATCCTGATGACAGCGCTCTTCACCTTTGGCGGTGGGTTGAACACATGTTCGTCGACCATGAAGAGGTATTCCACGTCGTACCATGCCTGTATCATCACGCTCAGTATGCCGTAGGCCTTGTTGCCGGGCTGCGAGGCGATGCGCAGGGCCACCTCGTGCTGTATCATGCCGGTGCAGCAGGGAATGTAGTCCTTGTAGTCGAGCATCTTGAAGAAAATCTGCGACGAGATGTCGTAGGGGTAGTTGCCCGTGAGCACAAACGGCTGCCCGTCGAAGAGGCGTGAGAGGTCCATGCGCAGGAAGTCGTCGCTGATCACCTGCCCTTGCAGTTGCGGGAAATGCTCGTTCAGGTAGGCCACCGACTCCTTGTCGATCTCCACCACCCTCAGCGGCCTGGACTTCTCGGTGAGATATTGGGTGAGCACGCCCATACCGGGCCCCACCTCGAGCACGGGGATGTCGGGACAGGCGTCCACGGTGTCGGCAATGGCCTTGGCGATGCCGAGGTCGGTGAGGAAGTGCTGTCCCAGGTTTTTCTTTGGTCTTACGGTTTTCATCAACGATGCGAAATGGTGATGATGCAAAGTTATGCCATTTCGGCGAGAATGCCAAATGTTCGCTGAAAAAACGCCTTCCGAAGTTTCTCACACGCTCAACGTCAGGAGTTCGAATAGGTATGCTTAATTTGTCACGCACTCCTGAGCTTCAAGAGTAATGTCTGAACTCCTGAACTCCTGAACTTCTGAACTTCTGAAGTTCTGAACTCCAAGAACAATGTCTGAACTCCTAAACTCCTTAAACAATTTTTTGTCAAAATAACGCCATTCCTTCGTCGTTTTCATCAAATCTTTGTATTTTTGTGGCCGAAGGCATGAAGATATTCTCTTAATGGACCTACACCGACTAACCACACAGACAGGAAAGATTGTGCTCCCCTTGATATTGGGGGGTGCCATCTTGTATTGGATGTACCGGGATTTCGATTTCGGCGAGGTGCGCCAGGTGCTGCTCCATGAGATGGACTGGACATGGATGCTGCTGTCGATGCCCTTCGGCATCACCGCCCAACTGTTCCGAGGCCTGCGCTGGCGGCAGACACTCTCGCCCCTGGGCGAGGAGGCCCGCCTGTCGACCTCGGTCAATGCCGTCTTCCTGAGTTATGCCTCGAGCCTTGTCATTCCCCGTGTGGGCGAGTTTGCCCGCTGTGGGGTGCTGAAGCGCTACGATGGCGTGACCTTCTCGAAGGCACTGGGCACGGTGGTGACAGAACGTGCCGTCGACACTATCGTGGTGATGGCCATCACCGTCATCACCCTGCTCCTGCAACTGCCCACCTTCCACAACTTCTTCGTCACCACGGGCACACGCCTCGACACCTTCCTCGGGCAGTTCACCACCACGGGCTATATCGTCACGTTCATCTGTCTGGTGGCCGCCCTCGTGCTGGTATGGATGCTGCTGCGCACCATGTCGGTATACAACAAGGTGAAGACCACGCTCGGCAACCTGTGGCAAGGGGTGATGTCGCTGCGCCATGTGCGCAACATCCCCCTCTACATCGCCCTCACCCTAGGCATCTGGTGCAGCTACTTCCTGCACTACTACCTCACGTTTTTCTGCTTCGAGGAGACGTCTGGCCTGGGCATCAGTTGTGCGTTGGTGTCGTTCGTGGTGGGCAGCATCGCCGTCATCGTGCCCACGCCCAATGGTGCCGGCCCATGGCATTTCTCGGTGAAGACCATGCTCATCCTCTATGGCGTGAGCAGCACCACCGCCCTCTCGTTCGTGCTTATCGTGCACTCGTTGCAGACCCTCCTCGTGGTGCTCCTGGGCATCTACGCCATGGCGGCCCTTGCCCAGACCAAGAAAGCCGGATGAATCGCAGAGTTCTTAGAACTTTCAGAGATCTCAGAGATCTCAGAGATCTCAGAGTTTTCAGAATACTCTGATTACTCTGAATACTCAGAATACTCTGATTACTCTGAATACTCAAAATACTCTGATTACTCTGAATACCCTGATTACTCGGATTACTCTGATTACTCGGATTACTCTGATTACTCTGAATCCCCCAAAGACCATTAACCTTAAAAAATAGAAAAAATATGAGTGAAATCAAAAACCTGAACCCCACCTGCATCTGGAAAAACTTCCATGCGCTCACCCAAGTTCCACGTCCCAGCGGACATCTGGAGAAAATACAGCAATTCCTCCTCGACTTCGCCCGTGAGGCTGGTGTAGAGGCCTTCAAAGACCCTGCCGGCAACATCGTGATGCGCAAGCCTGCCACTCCTGGCATGGAGAACCGCAAGGGCGTGATCCTGCAGGCCCACATGGATATGGTGCCGCAGAAGTCGCCCGAGAGCACCCACAACTTCGAGACCGACCCCATCGAGCCTTGGATCGACGGCGACTGGGTAAAGGCCCGTGGCACCACCCTGGGAGCCGACAACGGCATGGGCGTGGCCGCCATCATGGCCGTGATGGAGGCAAAGGATATGAAGCATGGCCCCATCGACGCACTTATCACCGCCGATGAGGAGACGGGCATGTTTGGTGCCAACGACCTGCCCGAGAACGAGTTGCAGGGCGACATCCTGATGAACCTCGACTCCGAGACCTGGGGCAAGTTCGTTATAGGCAGTGCCGGTGGCATCGACGTCACCGCCACCCTCGAATACAAGGAGGTGGAGACCGACGCCGACGACGTGGCCGTGAAGGTGACGCTGAAAGGTCTGCGTGGCGGCCACTCCGGCCTGGAGATTCATGAAGGCCGTGCCAACGCCAACAAACTGATGGTGCGCTTCGTGCGTGAGGCCATCGAGGAGTGCGAGGCCCGTCTGGCCTCGTGGCAGGGCGGCAACATGCGCAACGCCATCCCGTTCAAGGCCGAGGTGGTGCTCACCCTCCCGAAGGAGAATGTGGAGGCGCTCGAGGAGTTGGTGGCCGACTGGCGCGACGACTTCGCCGACGAGTACAAGCAGATTGAGAGTGGCATCGAGTTCTTCTGCGAGAGCGTGGAAACACCTGCCACCGAGGTGCCTGTGGAGATACAAGACAACCTCATCAACGCCATCTATGCCTGCCACGACGGCGTGGTGCGCATGATTCCGTCGTATCCCAACGTGGTGGAGACCTCGTCGAACCTCGCCATCATCAATATCGAGGGAGGCAAGGCCGCCATCAAGATCCTGGCCCGCTCGTCGCGCGAAGACATGAAAGACTATATCGTGAAGACGCTGGAGAGTTGCTTCAACATGGCTGGCATGCGCGTGGAGACTGCTGGCAGTTATGGTGGATGGGATCCCAACCCCGACAGCGAACTGCTGCATCACCTGCTGCGCGTCTACAAGGAACTCAACGGCAAAGACGGCATCATTCAGGTAGACCACGCCGGACTGGAGTGCTCTGTGATCCTGGGCAAGTATCCTCACCTCGATGTGGTGTCGTTTGGTCCCACGATGTGCAGTCCGCACACCACCAGCGAGCGTTGCTTCGTGCCCAGCATCGAGCCTTTCTGGCAGCTGCTGCGCAAGGCGCTCGAGGAAGTGCCGGTGAAATAGGCCGAAGGCAAAATGGCCCTAGAAGGCTCTTGCCTGGCATACACGAAAAACGAGGCGCATCCCAGATGGATGCGCCTCGCTATGTTTTCGGCTATTGATGCCTCGAAGACTTACTCTTCGGAAGCAGCGTTCTCGGCGTCGATGGCCTTGATCTTGTCGCGAACGAGGGCCAGGTCGTCCTTGAGTTTCTGCACCTTGCGGTTCATCTCGTCGATGAGGCTGCTGCCCTTCTTGCTCGATACGCTGAGGAATCCGATGTTGTTCTCGTAGGTCTGGATTTCCTGACGCAGCGCATCGTAGCGCTTCATCAGACGACCACGCTCGTTGTCGAGTGCTCCGGCACCCTTCTCGGCCACATTCTTGAGGTTGCTCTTGAAATTGTCGAGACGGCGGCGCTGCACCGAGATATTCAACTCGTCGCGCAGTTTGTCGAGCACCTCATGATACTCCTTGTAGAGGCGGTCTTTCTCACGATAAGGCACATGGCCTATGCTGTTGTACTCGTCGCAGAGTTGCTGCACCTTCTCCTGCAGGTCCTCATCGTCCTCAGAGATGGCTTTCAAGCGTGCGATGACGTCACGCTTCTTGGCCAGGTTGTCGCGCTCCTCGTTGCGGGTGCCGGCATTGGCGGCATTGCGTGCCTCGAAGAACTTGTTGCAGGCACCGAGGAAGTCGGCCCAGAGTTGGTCGCCCAGTTTCTTGGGCACCATGCCGATGGTCTTCCACTCCTTCTGCAACTCGGTGAGTTTGGCGGCGGTAGCCTTCCAGTCGGTGCTGTCTTGCAAGGCCTTGGCCTGCTCTACGAGCGCACGTTTCTTCTCGGCATTCTCGGCGAAGCGGCTCTTCAGGTCGCGGAAGAACTGGGTCTTGCGGCCGAAGAAGTCGTCGCAGGCAGCACGGAAGCGCTCGAAGATCTTCACGTTCATCTTCTGTGGGGCAAAACCGATGGTCTTCCATTCGGCCTGCACCTCGATAATCTCACGGGTATGGCGCTCCCAGTCGGCAGCACCCTTGTTCTCCTCCTTGGCGATGGCCTCCACCTTCTCGCAGAGAGCGGTCTTGCGCACCAGGTTCTCCTCCTCCTTAGAGCGGAGTTCCTCGAAGTGCTGCTGGTGACGCTTGTTGATGACCGTAGAGGCGGCCTTGAAGCGGCCCCAGATTTCCTCGCGCAGGTCCTTGGCCACGGGCCCAGCCTCGCGGTATTGCTGATGGAGTTCCTGCAACTGGTGGAAGGCGCTGATCACGTCGGGCTCGTCGGCGAGCTTCTCAGCGGCCTCGCACAGGCGGGTCTTAATCTCCAGGTTCTTGCGGAAGTCGTACTCGCGGGCCTCGCTGTTGAGCTTGAGCAGGTCGTAGAACTTCTCCACATAGAGCTGGTAGTTGCGCCACAGTTCGCTGGCCTTCTCTGGCGGAACGGCCTTGATTTCCCTCCACTCCTGCTGGAGCTTCTTGAACTCCTGATATGAGCGATTGGCATTCTCGGGCGAGGTGACCATTCCCTTCACCTTCTCGATAATATCGAGCTTGCGCTTCAGGTTCTCGGCCTTCTCGTTCTCCTGTTCCTGGAACAGGCGTGCCCTGCGCTCCTTGATGAGACTCATCTCGGCCTTGAACTTCTCCTCGTCCTGGTCGGGGGCCACTTGATATTTCTCGGGATCACCGCCAGCATCTTTATAGGCTTTCAGCGCAGCCTCGCGCTCGGCATTGTGAAGTTTGTAGAAGATGGTTTTCAGTTGGTCTACCTCCTCCTTGCTCGGTGTCTCCTCACCATGAGCCAGCTCGTACACACGCTCGAGCACCTCCGCCTTGGTCTTGTAAATCTTCTTGGAGGGTTCAGCAGCAGCTTCCTCGGCAGCGGGGGCTTCCTCAGCGGCTGGAGCCTCTTCAACGGCAGCGGGGGCTTCCTCAGCAACGAGGGTTTCCTCTACAGCGGGAGCTTCCTCTGCAGCCGGAGCCTCCTCTGCGGCAGGAGTCTCTTCAACGGCGGCAGGAGTTTCCTCAACAGCGGGAGCTTCTTCTACAGCGGGAGCCTCTTCTACAGCTGGGGCTTCCTCAACGGCTGGAGTTTCTTCTACTGGTGCTGTGCTTTCGGTGTTAGTTTCGGGAGTTTCCACTACGTTATTCACTTCTACTTGCGATCCCTGATTAAGGGCATTTTCTTGAGAGTCCATCATTTAACAATTAGGTTTATGATTCGATTGTTCACATTATCAAAATGCAAACTTAAACAAAAAAACTGAAAAGACCTAAAAATTCTTAATTTTTTTTTGATTTTTCCTCAAATCAATCTCTTGTGCCTGAAAATCCACCATAGCAGCACCGATACGGCCACGGAGAGGGCAAGGGCCACGAGGAATCCGAACGGACTTTCCTCCATGCCATTGACGAGGTTCATTCCGAAAAGGCTGGCGATGAACGTGGGGAACATCATGATAATGGTGACCGAGGTGAGCGTACGCATCACGGTGTTCATGTTGTTGTTGATGATGCTCGAGTAGGTGTCCATGGTCGACTCAAGGATGTCGGAATAGATGTTGGTGGTCTCCTTGGCCTGGCTCATCTCGATGTTGACGTCCTCGATCATGTCGGCGTCGAGCTCATCGATCTGCAGTTTGAACTTCAGTTTGGCCAACAGGTTCTCATTGCCCCGGATAGAGGTGGCGAAATAGGTGAGCGAGTCTTGCAGGCGGCTCAGTCCGATGAGCGACTCGTTGTTCACCTCCTTGTCGAGGTTGCGCTTGGCCTTGTCGATGAGGTTGCTGATCTGCTTGAGGCGTTTCAGATACCACACGGCCGATGAGAGGAAGATGCGGAAAATCATGTCGACGTAGTCGATGAAGCCCTCTCCCCTTTTCTGCTGGTAACTGACGAAGTCGATCATCATGTTGGTCTCGTAATAGCACACGGTGATGGTGACATCGCGCTTGTGGATAATACCCAGCGGCACGGTGGTATAGGGTGTGCGCGACCTGATTTCCTTCACATAGGGTATACGAAGGATGATGAGCATCCATCCGTCGTCGTACTCATAACGTGCCCGCTCATCGGTATCGCTGATATCGGTGAGGAAATAGTCGGGAATGTTGTAGGTTTGCTCCAGGAGCTGACGGTCTTCGTCGGTAGGACAAGTGACCTGAATCCAGCAATTCGGCCTCCACTCCTGGAGAGGTGTAAGACCGCCGGTAGTGTTCCAAAAAGTTCTCATTTGCAATCCTCCATAAAGGTTTGGCGCAGTGCAAGGTACTCACGCATGAGGATTACAAATGCCATGTATCCTCACGCCAACATCCTAAAGCTTTCCGCCGGGTAATCGTCCATGTTTTATCTGTTTTTTGGTTTTCAAGTGCAAAAATAGAAAAAAAACTCGAAACAACAAATATATTCAGACAAAGAAAAACTGCCAGAACCGTTTTTTACTTCCGGCAACAGGGTTTCTTACCTTAATATTATGCTTGTTTTTCAGGAGTTCAGAAGTTCAGGAGTTCAGACATTACCAAAGCAACTAACCATGAGTGCAATGTGATGAATTCGAACTATTGCCTGAACTCCTGAGCACATTGAACTCCTAATCATCTTAGCAGCATTGTGCTGAATTGTCTGTCAGATTTCTTTATCATCTAAATCTTTTTTTGTATTTTTGCGACATCGTCGCGAATATAGGAGGCGGTTCGGAAATGAAAATAAAATCTTCGCTTTTATTTTGCATTTCTCTCACCTTTCACTATATTTGCCAACAAATGATGAAGTCGGAGATGGAGAATGCCGACACACGCCAATTTTGCCAATTAAAGAAAGAGAACCATGGAACATTATCTGAAAAAATTGGAAAACACCATTCACAAGAGATGGAACCAAAAAGCCCTCTGCGACTTTGAGGGCGAGGCCTTCACCTACGCCGATTTGGCCACGAACATCGAGCAGTTCCGCATCTTCCTCAGCGAAGCTGGAATCACCAAGCGCAACAAGATTGCCATCTGCGCACGCAATTCTGCCCGATGGGCGCTGACGTTCTGGGACATCAATGTGAATGGATGTGTGGCGGTGCCCCTCCTGGCCGAGTTTCATCCCAACAGCGTGACCACCCTCACTCAGCATTCCGACAGCGTGATGCTTTTTACGGAGGCTGACATCTGGCAAAAACTGAATCCAGAGCGAATACCTGCAATCAAGGCGGCCGTCAACATCAAGGATGGCAGTTTGCTGTGGCACAGAGACGAGAAGGTGGCCAACGCATGGAAAAACCGCGAGAAGTCGTTCGCCCGGCTCCATCCCAACGGCTTGCAGCCCGAGCAGGTGTCTTATGCCACAGACAATATGGACAAGTTGGCCATCATCAACTACACCTCGGGAACCACCGGCAACCCCAAAGGGGTAATGCTCACCTATGGCGCTATCTCCGACACCGACGAATTCAGCAACAGCCATTTCCCCAACCAACCCGGCGAGACCATCGTCTCGATGTTGCCTATGGCCCACATGTACGGACTTGCCATAGAGTTCATCCATCCCAATGTGGATGGCGTGACCGTGTATTACCTGGGCAAGACGCCCTCGCCCACCCGACTCCTCAAGGCGATGCGTGAGGTGAGACCATATATGGTGGTCACGGTGCCGCTAGTGATGGAGAAAATCTATGCCTCGTCCATCCAGCCTACACTGGTAAAAATGCAACGGCTCTTCGCCGTACCCTATGCGAAGAAACTCATCTACAAGATTATCCGCAGGAAGATACTGTCGGCCTTCGGCGGCAAGGTGCGCTGCTTCATCATGGGCGGAGCGCCCCTCAAGCCCGAGGTGGAGCAATGTTTCTGCGAGATGCGCCTGCCTTTCACGGTGGGTTACGGGATGACGGAGGCCTGTCCGCTGCTGGGATGGGAGTGGTGGACGGATTTCGTACCGGGCTCATGTGGAAAGCCTGTGCATGAGATCAGGATCGACTCTGAAGACCCGAAAAACGTGGCCGGCGAGATTCAGGCCCGTGGACAGAACATCACCGTGGGCTATTACAAGAACCCCGAGGCCAATGCGGTATCGTTCACCGACGACGGGTGGTTCCGCACAGGCGACCTGGGCACGATGGACAGCGAGGGAAACATCTTCATCCGGGGCCGTATCAAGTCAATGATTCTCAACTCATCCGGCCAGAACATCTACCCCGAGGAGTTGGAGGCGGTGTTGTCGGGATGCCCCTACGTGATTGAGTCGATTGTCGTCGACCGCAAAGGCAAGTTGGTGGCGCTCGTCTATCCTGACATACCCGAAGACCTGGATGCCGAAACGCGGAAAGGCATCCCCGAACTGATCCGCACCACGGCCAACAAGTCGCTTCCTTCGTTCAGCAAGATCAACAAAGTGGAACTGATGGACTCGCCTTTCGAGAAGACCCCCAAGATGAGCATAAAACGGTTCTTGTACAAATAGGTGGGGATAACAGATTATTGTATCAAAAAGAATTTGTAATTTTGTCGCTGTGTAGCGAATATGGTTAGCACCTCAACAAAGAGAGCGAGAAACTTCGTCTTTTTTAATGCTTGATATTCGGCTTTCACACTTTGCGACTTCGTCGCGAAGATAGGATTCGGTTCGGGAATGAAAATAAAATCTTCGCTTTTATTTTGCATTGCATTCACCTTTCACTACTTTGCCGCTGCGCGGCGAAGATAGGAGGCGGTTCGGGAATGAAAATAAAATCTTCGCTTTTATTTTGCATTCCACTCACCTTTCACTACTTTGCCGCTGCGCGGCGAAGACAGGAGGCGCCTCAGCAATGCAAAATTAAAAAAAAAGACTATTTTTATTTTGCATTGCATTCGGCTTTCACTATCTTTGCGGAAATATTGTGTCTAAATAAAATGAATTATGTTATGGAAAAAACATTAGTATTATTGAAGCCCAGTTGCGTTCAGCGTCAACTGATCGGTGAGATTGTGAACCGTTTCGAGCGGCGCGGACTGCGCGTGGCTGGCATGAAGATGATGCAACTCTCCGACGAGATCCTGCGCGAGCATTATGCCCACCTTGTAGACCGTCCTTTCTTCCCCTCGTTGGCTGCCTCCATGCAGGCCTCGCCCGTCGTGGCCCTTGCCCTTGAGGGCGTCGACGCCGTGCAGGTGGTACGCACCATGACTGGCTCCACCAACGGACGTGAGGCCGCTCCGGGAACCATCCGTGGCGACTATTCGATGAGCAACCAACAGAACATCGTACACGCCAGCGACTCCACCTCGAACGCAGAGATCGAACTGAAACGGTTCTTCCGCGACGAAGAGATTTTCGACTATACCAGTGGGGCCTTCGGCTTCATCTATGGCGACGGCGAGGCAAAGTAACGGCCCGACAGTCCATCTGGCGGTTTAACAACACTTATCTACGGTAAGGCGCTGGCGGTCTGGACACATTTTCAGGCCGCCTGCTTCAATATGTCGAACTTTTATATTGAAAGTGACGTAAACAACTTCAGAAACTCAGGTAAGTCTGGTAACTACATCTTAGCCGATTCATCAACTAAGGACAAAATTTTCTTTCTTGTAACACTTTGGCGGTTTTTGGTGTCTATTATCTTGTAAGCGCTTGCAACAACTTTATTATTAACTTAAAATCGAACAGAAAATGAGAAAGATTATATTTACCTTTGTGTGTGCTTTCAGTTGCATCATCGGCTTGTCGGCCCAGACCGTGGATGACCTTTTTAAGGAGTTCAAGGACAAGAACAATGTGGAGTGTATCAATATCCCTAAAGTCATGTTGTCGATGGCTCCTGCTGTGATGAAAAAAGAAAAAGGCAGCGACCTGATCAAGAAGATAGACCACATCCGTATACTGAGCATCGAGAACAACGACGCTCTCTGCAAGGAATTCAAGGCCAAGGCCGCCAATCTCAACAAGAAAGGCTATGAGACCATGGTGAACAGCAATGAGGACAATGAGAAGACCCTCATACTGGTGAAGACGAAAGGAGATGTCATCTCCGAGATGGTGATTCTTGCCTTGGAACCATCGGAATGTTCACTGATACAGCTGAAGGGGAAATTCAGTTCCAATGATATAAACGGTTTGCAGACCTCGTTCAATTAACCTTTCGCCAAGTCCTGTTACACCGTAGCCTGTCAAAAAGAGTCCTCTTCACCGACCAATGCAAGCATCTGAGTTCAAACGACTGTTCCTGCCGCTGTCACGCCAGATTTTTTGGATGGCGTGGCGGCTAACAGGCAGTGCTGAGGAGGCGGAGGATCTGACGCAAGAGGTGTATGCCCAACTGTGGAGCAAGCGGGAGTCGCTGTCGGCCATCTGCAACCCCATCGCCTATTGCAGCGTCCTTGTCAGGAACCTCTATCTCAATCAGGCCAGGAAACAGCGGGTGGAGACCACAGAGATGGCCAGAGAATATGTGGTTGCCGACGGGCACAGATTAGAGGATGTCATAGCACAGAAACAGGCATGCGAGCAGGTGATGAGGCTGATAGGACAATTGCCAGAACAGCAGCGCAAAGTGGTCACCTTGCACGATGTGGAAGGGTGTTCGAACGAGGAGATACGCCAGCAGACCGGACTGACCTCGACACATATCAGGGTGCTTCTGAGTCGTGCGAGGAAAACCATCAGACAAATGTTTAAAAACTAACAAAGATGAGAGACACAGATGATATTCTGAGGCGGATAGCCAACAACGAGGCTACGGAAGAGGAGATGAGGATGGCGGATGAATACCTCCAGAACCTCAGCCAAAGGCTTTCCTCGCAGATAGACGACTGGGAGAAGAAGGAGGTTGGCTCCGGTTCTCATCAGCCACGCAGGGTGTGGCTTCGCACTGCGTTGGCAGCCGCCGCCAGCCTGTTGCTGTTGTTCTCCGTCGCACTCTGGTTCGGTCACCCAGACGACACGACTGCTGCCATGACGCAGAAAGACTCCTTCGACAATCCCGAGGAGGCTGCCGCCGAGGCCGAGCAGGCTCTGCTGAAATTTTCCGAAGTCATCAACAAGGCTACATGCTACAACACCAAATAGAGACATTATGAGACAGCGATTTTTCCATATCCTTTTCCTCGTGACAGCCTTGGCCTTTTCCATCCATGCATCTGCACAGAAGGCTATATTCGACAAGTATGAGGACACCAATGGGGTGACCACTATCTATATATCCAAGACGATGCTGGGCATGATTCCCAATGTGAAGGCTGGCAAGCACGACATCGGGAATATAGCCTCCAAACTTGACTATATCCGGATTCTCTCATGCGAGAAGCCGGCACTCTTCTCCAAGTTGATTGACGAGGCAAGAAAAACCTATCGGTCAGGAAACTATGAGACAATCATGAAGATGAACGATGATGGCGAGAAGATGACCATTTATCAGCGAACACTGAAAGATGGCAAGAATGAGTTCGCCTTGCTCACAGAGGATAAGGACGAAGTGACCATTATCAATCTCATGGGCGCCATCACATTGAAGGATATCAAAGACATCGCAGGACAACATTAATGTGTTCTGGGCATAGGAATGAGACGAGACTCGATGATATGGAACAGAGATTCGGTGTAAACAGCATTGACTTGCAAGAGTTGTATAACTTCTGCGAGCGGGAGGGTGAGACCGTCAGTTATCAGAAAGGCGAGCGGATGGAGTGCGAGGGCGAACCGTCGCGGTGGTTCGGCTTTGTCACCAAAGGGTGTTTCAAGTATGTGACGCAGGGCATCAGTGACGGCAAGGAGCACATCACGTGGTTCTCTTTCGAGGGCGAGTATGCAGGCGACTATCCGTCCTGCCTCATTGGAAGCCCGTCGCTGACCACGATAGAGGCGATGATGCCCAGCAGCGTGTTGAGGGTGAGTGGCGAACAACTGATGCGTCTGTTCAACCAAAACACGAAAACCATGGGGCTGCGCAGCACCATCGCGGAGCATCTGCTCTGCCAGGCACGTGCCCGTTATCTGGATTTGCATCGTGCCACGCCCCGCGAATGTTACGAACTGTTGCTCCGCCGTTGTCCCGGCATCGTGGAACACCTTCCCCTGCATGCCATCGCCTCATTCCTGAACTTAACTCCACAACAATTGTCACGCATCCGGAGAGCCGTCACTTTCGAAGACTGACAGCATATCGACGCCCGGTGATATCCGGGCAAATAAGAAAAAATAACTGTTTTCTTTTTGTATTGTCTTCTACATTTGCTACTTTTACAACCGCTTAGTCCAATGAGAGGACATCATCAACCATGTGATTTTTAAACTACAATATTAATGAAACAGTTGAAACTTTGGATGACAACCGCCATCCTCATCATCAGCGGTACACTGGCAGGCCATGCACAAGATAAGGGAACGTTCAGCGTGGCGACACTGGACGTTGACGGCCTGCCTCAAAAGATTTTAGTCGCTAAGGTGAACCCCGACGGCCCCGGCGGCGGTGGCAGTGTGAGAATAGGCCGCTACCTCCAGAAGAGGGGCTACGACATGGTATTTATGCAAGAGGACTTCAACTATCACGAGGAACTGACAGTCCCCATGGAGGATGACTATCTGTTGGATGCATGGAGCGGCAATGTGGAAGTCGATGGGCATCAGATTGATTTCCTGCATCTGCAGAACCACCGCTTCGTGTGTGACGGATTGATGGGCGGATGGAAGAAAGGCATTATGCTAACCGCTGTCACCAGCAAACCTTGGACGGCCAACTTCGGCAAGTTCAGCCATGCGTTGGACGAGATGGTGACCAAAGGTTTCCGCCGCTATGAGCTGACACTGCCCGACGGCCAGCAGATAGTGGTCTACAACATGCACATGGACGCCGGCGACGTTGCCGATGAGCGCGAGGGCAAGGACAGCCTTGACCATGACGCACGCCTCATGCAGTGGGACCAGTTGCGAGACGACATCCTCAACCGTTTAGACAAACGCTCCGTCATCATCGTGGGCAACACAAACTGCTACTATAGTCGCGACCAGATAAAGAGCAAATTCATCGACGTGATAGAGGCCACGGGCCGTGCTACGGTGAGCGACGCTTGGGTAGAACTGCAGAACGGAGGGAAATACCCAGACTTCGTATCCAGCACCGTGAATTGCGAGGCTGAAGGCAATATCCTTGAGAGCGGCGAAGTGCCCGACAAGGTGCTGTATGTCAATCCGACTGATGGAACCGGCATTCACGCTGTCAGCTACCAGCTCGACACCTTGGGCTATCGGCACGATGGCAAAGTGTTGGGCGACCACTATCCTGTGAGCGTCACTTTCCAGGCGGGCAGACCCGACCCGTCAGGCATTGATGCAATTGACAACGGACAGCAGACCACTGGCAATGAGTTCTACAACCTCAACGGACAGCGTGTCGATGGCAGCACTCACGGCATTGTGATAGAGCGCAACCGAGATAAATCACACAAACGAATCATTAAATGACAACAGACATGAAAAAACTGATCCTTATAGCACTATTGATGATAAGTGCCAGCCTGGGTGCTTCGGCACAGGATGCATATAAGATACTGTCTGAGTGTGACACTACTGTGAAGGCGAAAATAGAAAAAGTGACACTCGGATCACGCGAAGTGCGCCATTTTGTCTATGAATACCCATCCACGGATGCCGACGGACAGCCTGTCACCATTAGTGGCATCGTCATGGTACCTGCTGAAATTGCTAACGGCACGACACCTTGCGACGGCATCATCCTCTTTAACCACCACACCATAGGCAGCCCCGATGATGCTCCCTCGCAAGGTGAGCTCGACGTCCCCAGCGGCATACTGGCAAACCCCTTGAAGCCCAACTACATCGTTGTCATGAGCGACTACATCGGCTACGGCTCGTCTATCGGCCACAAGGTGGCCTACCTCTGCGGCGACACCAACGCCCGCAACTCTCTTGACGGACTTCTGGCCGCCCGCCAGTTGCTCGACGACAAGCAGATTCCGAAGGGGCGGTTCCTCTTTAACATGGGCTATTCGCAGGGAGGCACCGAGAGCATGTATATTGCCAAGTTGCGCGACATGGAATACAAGGACCGCGGCATCACCTTCGACAAGACATTCTCGGGTGGCGGTATGCTTGACTGCGAGGAAGCCTATTCGGCATTTGTTGAAAAAGACCAGTGCGATGCCATCAACGACGTGGCTATGTTCCTCATTTCCGTCAACGAGAACTGCCATCTGGGTATCGATTATCACGACCTGTTTCAAGAGCCCCTTGCATCCCACGTGCAGGAGGTCATCGAGACGAAGAACAAACGCGTGTTCTCTGAAATCGGTGTGTCGCAACTCGACTCGCTTCACCAGCTCCTGCAGCCCGACTATATGGACTTGCGCAGTGATGCCGCCAAGAAGCTGTTGGCCAAGTTGGCAGAAATAAAAATCACCAACGGCTGGACCCCTGACACCACGCAGAACTATTACATCGAGCACAGCCGCCACGACAATTATGTTCCCATCAAGTGCGGACGTGCCATCATCCCGTGGCTGAAAGACCAAGGCTTCAAAGCCAGTCTGGTGCCTGGCAAGACGAGACTGCAGACCAACACCATTGTCTTCAAACTGAAGCATCAGCCTTCGGCAGCCGTCTGGTTCATACAGGCTTTGGCCGCCATACAGGCTTGGCCCGTCATCTATTACGAGGGCGAGCAGAACCGCTATTATCACGATGTGGTCAAAGACCTTAACCTGATGAAGGTCGTCAAGTTCATTGAGAGTTTGGGCATCGACCTGCACCAGATGTTTGCAGCCAACGGGTCTCATATCTTCATGGCTGCTTCCAGCGGCACCGATTTCTTCGAAATACTGATGCAGATAGAGGACACGTTGGCTAAGGTTGACCTCACCATCTACGATGTCATCGAGATGATTAACGATGCTGGCATCACTGGCAACGACATCGCGGAGGTGTATGATTACATCAAGGGCACAGATGCCTCATCAGCAGGAGAGAACATCATATTCAACGAAGATGTGGAAGTACCTATCTATCTGCTGAAGCTATATGAGCAGATTCTGGCCGACTGGCTCATGCTGGGAGGTATAGATGTTGAATACAATCTGTGGGGATGGTAATATCATTTTGAAGTATCGTATTCGCTCAACTTTTAGTAGTTCAGGAGCTACAGAAGTTCAGGAGTTCTGGCAACAGCCCGAATTCACCTCATTCTGTTCAACGGTGGTAAGTTGGAGTAATGTTTGAACTCCTCTCAACTTGCGACTGTTTGCTGTGAGCAAGGCGAATAAAGTTGAGCAACATGACATATCGGAGTGGGAGCAAACTAGGTGTTGCTCCCACTCCTTTTTTTTGTTCACTCTCCACCGAAATGAAGCTAAAACTCTGAACATTTGTTCAGACTTTCGACCCCGGCATTCACTTTCCGGACTTCGCCGGGGCTTTTTCGTTATGTTTGATGTTACTTTGCCTATCATTTTTTACTTTACCTTTTCCCGTCTCATTCGTGATAAGAATAGAAAACGATATGCATAACGACTTCATACAATTAGCGACGGCTATTCGCCCAAGGCTCATTTCCCTGTGCCGGAGTTTCTTCGACCGACAGGAGTTGGCCTGCGATGCCGAGGATGCCGTGCAGGAAACGCTGCTACGGCTGTGGCTGATGCATGAAAGCCTGGGAAAGTATCACAGTCCGGAGTCCCTGGCCATGAAAATCGCGAAGAACGTTTGCATAGATATCTTGAGGAAAGCCGGCGAACGGCATGAACCCCTTGAAGACGGCATCGTCGTGTTAGCATCGATGTGGGCCGACCATCAAGCCATCCTCCACGACACGGAGAGGATTGTGGGACAGGCCATGAAAAGGCTGTCGGGAACACAACGCCGCATGCTCGTCATGAGGAGCGAGGGCATGACGATGGAGGAAATAGCCGCTGCTTGTGGCACGACACCTGCGAGTGCTAAAACCATGATTTGCGCTGCCAGAAAACAACTGATGACAACAATCGACAAAAGGAGGGACAAAAAATGACAGACCTAAACGACAAAATGAAACGGAAGGAACTGATCCGTCGTTATCTGAACGCTGAGACAACCGTTGAGGAGGAACAGCTTTTGCTGAAATTCCTTGAGCACAATGTGGAGTGGCTTACTCCTGAAGAGGAAGATTTGAGGCTTATCATCATCTCAACCATCCATCTTGCCGGGGATGTCGGGTTGTCTGACGAGAAGGAGGCCGCCTTCGACAAGATGATGCAAGCGGAATCTGCCGGAGGAAAAGCGAACAAGATCTCCTCCAAGATATTATGGCCATCATCAATGGTTGCCGCCCTGATACTTGCATTGTTCCTTTTACCCTGGGAGGCCAAGGAAGACACACCCGTAGCACAACAGTATGCTAAGAAAACAACCATGACGCCCTCCCCCTCTTCCCAACAGACATCTTTTGAGGACAAACTGCAATCAAAGGAAAAAGAAGCGGTATTCCAAATGGCCATGGAGGAAGATGGAGCAGATAAAGAAACATCGATTTTGGCTTATGCCAAAGAAAAGCCAGAAGAGGATATGTCTATCAGCGGAGAGAACAAGCCGGAGCCAACAGAGGTTGAGGCATACGAAGCGGAAATGCCAAGCGCAACGGCTTCAGCAACGACGACTACAAACACCATACAAAACGAGCCCTATGACAGGGGATACCCGTTGAATGTCACTGCCGCCAATTACAACGGGGGACATCAAGGCAGCCACCGTTTCCTGCCTTCCGGAGACATCTCGATCACAACCAAAGCCAGGCCTAACGGAAATGCCTCACCGTATACCGTCGTCAACACACGAAAGGGCATGCGGATGCTCTATTCTGAGATGCAGGACGATTCGGCCATCTATATCATAGACGGCAAAAGGGTAGCCAAGGAAACCGTGAACCGAATTTCGCCCGATGAAATCAAGGAGGTGCGAAGGCTGCAACGAGGCACATCCGATGCCATCAAGGAAACTCCCGAAGGTCTTACCCACGACATCATACTGATCACGACAAAACGGTCGGCCATCGATGAACAAGACCACTCTATGATACCCCGCAGAAATGGTCTATTGATATCAGATGATGACAAAAGTAATGGAATATGCTTGCTATGAAATCAAATAAAGACACCAATACAATGATGAAACCAATAAACTCTCTCACTAACGTTTCATCAAGGAGCGGCCTCGACGAGACGTCGAGGCTGCTTTTCATTGCCGTATTGCTCTTGGTATCCCTGTCAGCAGGGGCACAGACCGACAGCACTGCGGTCAAGAACGATTCCGTGGCATGGAATAAATCACTGGAAGGTGTGACGGTCACTGCACAACGTCAACTCATCAAACAAGACATCGACCGCATCGGTTATGATGTGCAAGCCGACGAGGACTCAAAGACGGAGAACGTGATTGACATGTTGAAGAAAGTGCCAATGGTGACCATCGATGGTGAGGATAACATTTTGGTGAAAGGCAACAGCAACTACAAGATTTACAAGAACGGTCATTTAGACCCAAGTCTCTCAAAGAACGCCAAGGAAATCCTAAAGGCAATGCCCGCCTCTGCCGTCAAGCGCATCGAGGTCATCACCGAGCCGGGAGCACGCGAAGATGCTGAGGGAGTGAACGCCATCCTCAACATTGTGATGATGGATACGAAGAAGATGGCAGGAATGACAGGAAGCGTGACAGGCAATTACAGCACGCTGAAGAGTCCCGGTCTTGGTGCCTATCTGACAACCCAATTAGGCAAAGCCATCATATCGGTGGACTATGGTTACAACTACATGTCGAAGAAATCGACTTCCAATGGAGGGTACATAGAACGTACGTTTGTTGAGTCAGGCAACACGCAAAAGACTAACAGCAACAGTGCAAATCCAGGCTACATCCACTATGCCGACATCAATGCCAGTTACGACATCGACTCACTCAACCTGCTCTCGGCCTCATTTGGCGGATATTTTTTCAAGGTGGATGTGCAAGGTGATAACAGCACTTTCATGTATGATGCTTTAGGCACTCAGCTCTATGGCTACGATAACAGCTATTGGCTACCCCGTTACAACCATCATTCATGGAAAGGCCGTTTGGACTATGAGCATAAAACGCGTCGGAATGGTGAGCGGTTTACTCTCTCTTACATGCTCGCCCTGACGCGTCAGCAATCTGAACAAGAGGACAGCTATGCCAATATGCAAAATGCGCCATTCAGTTATACTGGTTATCTTTTGAACACTCGCGAGCATTTCACCGAGCACACATTTCAAGTTGATTATATCCGTCCGTTGTGGGAAGGCCACAAAATAGAAGTTGGTGCCAAATACATCAACCGCCGCAACAACAGCGACAACCAACAGGAATTTTTTAGCACAAACAGTGCTGCTGTGCCCGTCATAAGCACGACCTTCAACCACAGCACTCGAATAGCTGCTGCCTACATGGATTACATGTACAGCAAGGACAAGTGGTCGGCACGTGCAGGCCTGCGTTATGAGTATAGTTATTTGAAGGGCTGCTATCCTGACGGCAGTGCTTCAGACTTGACTCCGTCGAATCTTGGCGGCGCCTCGGTCAATTCAAACAAGTTTGATGGCGCTCGACTTGCACAAGATTTTGACAAACATCTCAACGACTGGGTGCCACAGGCCAGTGTGAAATACCAGATTGACGACCGCCGATCGCTGAAACTTGGCTACACCACCAGCATCACACGACCGGGTATCACTTATCTCAATCCCGCCGTTGTCAGCACACCTGCAAGGGTCGATTTCGGCAATGCCCACCTCGTCAGCACCCGTCAGCAAACCCTTGCACTCACCTACATGTATGTCGCACAGAGGCTTACACTGCAACTCGTTCCCCATTATTCCTACTATCACAACGGTATCGGTTCGCTGGTATATACACAAGGTGACGTTCGCTATGGTACCTACGGCAACAACCTACGGCAGCACCGTTGGCAGATGGAAGGCTATGCACAATGGAAGCCATTCGACGGTACAACGCTTGTAGCCAATCTCAACTTTACGGACAACTATGCTGAGAATATTGATGCAGATCTCAAACAACATCTCACGTCCATCTTCTACTATATCAATATCAGCCAGAAACTACCCTGGAAACTTACAGCCACAGTCTACACCTATGGTCAGACGGGTCACAGCCCTGAGAATATCTATGCCTACTCACGTTCGTGGAATCGTTATGCTTTCACCTTGCAACGCTCCTTTTTCAATGACGACCGTCTCACCGTGCGGCTGATGGCTAATGCTCCCTTCCACAAGGAAATGCATTATTACACCCGTACAACGCAGGGCGACATCATTGGATGGGGCGAAAATGTCAATTCCCAAAACAATCAGTTCTTCCGTTTCTCGGTATCCTACCGATTTGGAAAACTAAAGGCCAGTGTGAAGAAGACAGAAACCACCATTGAAAACAGCGACGTTGTCGGTGGCATCAGCAAAGGAAAATAAATGCAAAAAAGAGAAAATCTGAACAAATGTTCAGACTTTCACCCTCGGCATCCTTTTCTCGGGAATTCACCGGGGTTTTTCGAAAAAAAATTTAGTAATATTGCTTTTTCATTTAATACGTATGCAACACGAAAAACAGAAAAATTGAAAAAAAAGATTTTTCCATGCAGTCTCTTCATTAAAAGCCGGACTATTCATATTGAGACATTATGTTCGCAATGGAGATTGTTCGATTGATAGAACGGTGCAGACAAGGGGACGCAGAGGCCCTCGGAGAACTGTATGAGGCATACGCCCATCGTATGAGAGGCGTGTGCCGTCGGTATATCAACGACAAGCAGACGGTGGAAGATGTGGTCCACGACGCTTTCGTGATTATCTTCACTTCATTTGACAGACTACGTGATCCACAACGTGCTGAGTCATGGATGATGGCTATCGTCAGGAACGTGGCATCAAAATGCAAGGACCATTTGGATGCCTTGCATGCTGTTCCGCTCGAAGAAACGGATGGTGCAGAACTTCTTGCTGCTGAAGATGAGGGTGTGTGCCTGTTGTCTGAGGAAAAAGAAGTGAGAGGCGTCCCTCTATCCGAGGTGATAAGAATGATTGACAAACTGCCTGAAGGCTATGGACAGGTGTTCCGCTTGTCGGTATTTGAAGGCATGACACACAAGGAAATCGCCGCCGTGTTGGATATCGAGCCACATTCATCATCATCGCAACTGACAAGGGCAAAAAAGATGTTGCGCAAGATGATGCAGCAATATTGGGCCATGATCCTGCTGCTATTTGTTCCCCTTGCATTCTATCTGTTCAAGAAAACGTTTGATAATGAGGGTCATTCGTCTCCTGCCATCATTGAAAAGGAACCTGTTGTAGCGAAGCCAGAATTGCAACCAGATGAATCTCCGAAGAAGCAATCGCACAAGCCCACGATTGTTCCTCTGCCAATGCCTGATACACCAATCCCAGTCGCAGACACCCTGCAATCGGCTATGGCACAGGCTGCGGATTCTGTAATGGTTGACTCCCTTTCCAACATAATTGCACAAGAGGATGTCATCACTGACACAATCAAAAGCGAAGAACAGACTGACACTGTTCAAACCATCCGAAAGATAGAAATACCGCATGAAGTAATCACGAACATCATTCCTGAGAGAACGACCACATGTCATACTCGGAAATGGTCTTTGGAACTGGCATACTCAGGGCAGTTCGACAAGTGGAACAGTTACAACCAGCCATACACTTACGAGCCAAAATCATTACCAGGCCAGTCAGATCCGGGTACAAGTCCTACGATTCCGAGCAGCATCGACAACTGGAGCGACTATGCCGTTTATCTGGCCAACAACCCGGATGCAGCAAGTGAACAAACCCGTAGCATCATCATGCGCATTGCATTGAGCAATGCCAATCGTCCCGGCGAAGACAAAATCCTTCGTACAAGCCATCACCAAATGCCAGTCACATGGTCGTTGGCACTTAAATACAAGCTGAATCATAGTTGGGGGCTTGAGACTGGCTTGAACTACAGCAAACTCACTTCTGAATTTGAGATGGGTGAAGATGGCAACAAAATCGAACAGCGACAGACGATACATTATCTTGGCATACCAGTGAAAGGATTGTTCAACATATATGACGGGAAGGCGTGGAGTCTTTACGGCAGTGCAGGTCTGGTGACGGAAATCCCTGTCCATGCCCCCTTGTACTCCAACTATTACGTGCAAGGCTTGTATCAAGCCAGTGAGAAGACCAATATCCGTGCCCCGTGGCAGTTCTCCACCACCTTCGGATTGGGCATGCAGTACCATCTGACTCCCTACATCGGCATTTTCGCGGAGCCAAGTCTGCAATACTTCATTCCGATGCATACCGACATCGAGACCTACCGCACCGAGCATCCTTTCACCTTCTCACTGCCCATAGGCATAAGATTTACCTGGTAGCCGTGCAGTCTTTTCTTGGTTCGATGGACTCTATAAATATAGAGTGTATCATTTCAAAATAATGGAGAAGATGAAAAATATCAAAACAATTGCTTGGATGATGGCGATAGCCATCACCAACGTGACAATGACAGCTTGCAACAGTGATGACTACGAGCCCGTAAAACCTTTCACGACCGACCCTGTAGAACTCAATAAGCTCTACGCTTACGGTATTGACCAATCAGCGACGAAATCGGCTGAAGAAGGCTACAAGGTACTTTTCACCGAGGACGACATTGAGTGGTTTGATTTGGACACACGCGAAATCAGATTCAAGGACGAAGTGGACAAGGACGAGCCACTTTACAAACGTCTGCTACCCTTCAACAAAATCGGCATCCAACTGAGCGACCATTTCCTGTTTGAAATCAGCAGTTTTGTCGGCCTGTGGGACAGTCGCATCTTCTATGACCTAGTACTCTGCTATGGTAAGATGGAAGGCGAGGTACTTGTTGACGATAAGTACTATCTGTATGACTGTTATCCCATCCAGTTCATCAACGACGAGCATGTTCAGGCCAACATCAAGAAAAACGCCGCGCAGTGGGAAGTTTTCATCAAATTCCTTGAAAGCAAGGGAAAGTTGAGGTAATCGGCTTGCCGCTTGATTTATCATAAAAAAGCCTTCAAAGCGTGCAGTCATTCGTTGCTGTTTCAGACTTTATAAGTGTAAACTGCAACGAATTTTTATGTATTCGATACTTGATTATGCCTACAATGGCTGCCTCTATCTGAACAACGTCATGCGGCCTCGACACAAGCGGCTGTCGCAACTGATGATTTATGCCACCACGGCTTGCCAGTCGCAATGCAAGCACTGCAACATCTGGCAGAAGAAAGTGGAACATCTTTCGATTGATGACATACAACAAGTGATGGAAAGCCGATGTGTGACACGCCATACAACCGTAGGGTTGGAGGGTGGCGAGTTCATCCTCCATCCACAGGCTGCGGAAATCATGTCATGGTTCCAAGAGCATCATCCAAAATATACACTGCTCTCCAATTGTCTGGCTCCCCGTCGTGTCATCAAAGCCGTCCGTCTCCACCATCCCCGCCACTTATACGTCTCTCTCGACGGTGACCGCGAGACTTATCTGAGGATGCGAGGCCGCGACGGTTATGACAGAGTGATTCAGGTGGTGGAGGCATTGAAAGATGAGGTGCCGCTGTCGCTGATGTTCTGTCTCTCGCCATGGAATAGTTTCGATGACATGGCTTATGTAATCGACATTGCCAAACACTATGGCGTGGACGTGCGTATCGGCATTTACGGGAAAATGGCATATATGGTTGATGCGGATTGCAAATACGCATCTAATGAGTCGGGGATTTCAAATCACCTCCAACAGACAGATCTGCTCACGACAACGGATTTCATCGCCCAAATACCGAGAAGCATCCATGCCACACAGGAGAACTATGACTTTGTGGCACTGTATGACGAATGGCGCAACGGCCGGTTGAAACTCCGGTGTCAGAGCATCCTGAGCTGCCTTGTCATCCACAGCAATGGTGATGTGCCGCTTTGCCAGAACCTCGAAACAACTATCGGCAACATTCACCGACAGTCACTCGATGAAATCCTTAACGGCAAGGCGGCATGTCAGACTCAATGTCACTATTCC
>OMZE01000005.1 GCA_900315455.1 uncultured Prevotellaceae bacterium
CGGAAGCGACGATGAACGCACACCCGAATTGATTATCGACCCTGTGGTAGAATTGGAGAAGCCTACGGCAACAACCACTCTCACCCTCTCAAATATGCCAGTTATCGATGGCTCTGACTCGACAGAACCACTTCGAAGCCTGTTGGTCTATAGGTTGCTTGGCATCAAATGCCAGTGGCTTCAGAACCTGCACACCAATGCCACATGGACAATAGAACCGATGTGGGATGAACTCGACACTGATGCCCGAAATAGCCTACAACGCATTCTGATGAACCGCAACACACACGGTTCGTTTGTCAGTTTGATAGACGGTGAGGACGACCTCATCATCACGGCACGAGGCATCAGTCGGGACGAACAGAAATATGCCGAGGAGAAAAATGTCGCACTCACCTCCTACCCCATTGCCAAAGATGCTTTTGCATTCATTGTCAATCCGAAGAACCCGGTACGCAATCTCACCATCGAGCAGATACAGAAAATCTACACTGGCGAGATACGCAACTGGAAGGAAGTGGGTGGCAATGATGCGACCATCCATCCCTACATCCGCAATGCCAATTCCGGGAGTCAGGAAAAGATGGAGACCATCGTCATGGCTGGACTCAAGATGATAGACTGGCCTGAAATGGTTGGCTATGTGATGCTCTCTCCCTATTTCCAATTGGAGCAAGATGAGAACGGTATCGCCTATACGCCGTTCTACTATTATGACACCATTGTAAACGATGACCGCACACAGGTCATCGGCGTGAACGGTGTTGTGCCCGGTAAAAAGACCATCGAGAACGGCACCTATCCCTATATTACGGAAGTGATGGCCAGCGTCCGCACCGACACCAACAAGTCATCCACCACCTACCAGTTGTTCTACCAACTGGCAACGGGCCAACACAACGCCATCATCAAAGAAAGCGGATATTCCGTCATTGACCATGCTGGCAGATGAAGAAGATACCTTGTGATATTCAAGCAAATAAGAAAAAATAACTGAATTCTTTTTGCATTGTCTTCTACATTTGCTACTTTTACAACCGATTAGCCCGATGATGCAACATCATCAACCGCATGCACTAACGCAGATGCACTAAGACGCCATATTCTCCAAAGAACAGCACGCCTTACAGCATCCGCAATAGCGTACAGATGTTAACCATCGGTTATAAATGTGATTTATAAAACTACAATTTAATGGAACAGTTGAAACTTTGGATGACAACCGCCATCCTTATCATCAGCGGTACACTGGCAGGCCATGCACAAGATGCGGGAACGTTCAGCATAGCGACATTGGACGTTGACGGCTTGCCGCAAAAGATTTTAGTCGCTAAGGTGAACCCCGATGGCCCTGGTGGCGGTGGCAGTGTGAGAATAGGCCGCTACCTCCAGAAGAGGGGCTACGACATGGTATTTATGCAAGAGGACTTCAACTATCACGAGGAGTTGACAGTCCCCATGGAGGATGACTATCATTTGGATTCTTGGAGCGGTAACGTGGAAATAGATGGACATCAGATAGATTATCTGCATCTGCAGAACCACCGCTTCGGATGTGATGGTTTGATGGGAGCATGGCAGAAAGGCATTATGCTGACCTCAGTCAACAACACCCCTTGGGCGGCCAACTTCGGCAAGTTCAGCCATTCGTTGGACGAGATGGTGACCAAAGGCTTCCGCCGTTATGAACTGACACTGCCCGACGGCCAGCAGATAGTGGTTTATAATATGCACATGGATGCTGGCGACGTTGTCGACGAACGTGAGGGCAAGGACAGTCTTGACCATGACGCACGCCTCAAGCAGTGGGACCAACTGCGAGAAGATATCCTCAGCCGTTTAGACACACGCTCCGTCATCGTCGTAGGCAACACGAACAGTTACTACTGTCGCGACCAGGTAAAAAGCAAATTCATCGACGTGATAGAGGCCACGGGCCGTGCTACGGTGCGCGACGCATGGGTAGAACTGCAGAACGGAGGGAAATATCCAGACTTTGTATCCAGTACCGTGAATTGCGAGGCTGAAGGCAATATTCTTGAAAGCGGCGAAGCGCCCGACAAGGTGCTGTATATTAATCCGACTGACGGACCAGGGATTCATGCCATCAGTTACCAACTCGACACCGTGGGCTATCTGCACGATGGCAAAATGCTGGGCGACCACTATCCAGTGAACGTCACTTTCCAGACGGGTAGTTCTAAGCCGTCGGGCATTGAAGGAATTGACAATGGACAGTCGACCGCCGGCAGTGAACTCTACAATCTCAACGGACAGCGAGTCGACGGCAGCACTCACGGCATCGTGATAGAGCGAGCCCAGGAGAAATCACACAAACGAATCATTAAATGACCACAGACATGAAAAAACAAATCCTTATAGCACTTTTGATGATAAGTGCCAGCCTGAGTGCTTTGGCGCAGGATGCATACAATATTCTGTCTGAGTGTGACACTATCGTGAAGGCAAAAATAGAAAGTGTATCACTCGGAGAGCGCGAAGTGCGCCTATTTGTCTATGAATACCCATCCACGGATGCTGACGGGCAGCCTGTCACCATTAGCGGCATCATCATGTTGCCTGCCGATATTGCCAACGGCACAACACCATGTGATGGTATCATCCTCTTCAACCACCACACCATAGGTGGCCCAGAAGATGCTCCCTCGCAAGGTGAACTCGATATCCCCAGCGCCATGCTGGCAAATCCCTTGAAGCCCAATTACATCATTGTCATGAGCGACTATATAGGCTACGGCTCGTCCATCGACCACAAGGTGGCCTACCTCTGCGGCGATACCAATGGCCGCAACTGCCTTGACGGACTTCTGGCTGCCCGCCAGTTGCTTGACGACAGGCAGATTTCGAAGGGGAAATTCCTCTTCAACATGGGCTATTCGCAGGGAGGCACCGAGACCATGTATATTGCCAAGTTGCGCGACATGGAATACAAGGACCGCGGCATCACCTTCGACAAGACATTCTCGGGGGGCGGTATGCTTGACTGTGAGGAAGCCTATTCGGCATTCGTTGAAAAAGACCAGTGTGATGCCATCAACGACGTGGCAATGTTTCTTATCTCTGTCAACGAGAACTGCCATCTGGGTATTGATTATCACGACCTGTTTCAAGAGCCATTGGCATCCCACGTGCAGGAGGTCATCGAGACGAAGAGCAAACGTGTGCTCTCTGACATCGGTGTGTCGAAACTCGACTCGCTTCACCAACTTCTGCAGCCTGATTATATGAATTTGCGCAGTGATGCCGCCAAAAACCTGCTGGCCAAGTTGGCAGAAATAAAAATCACCAACGGCTGGGTACCCGACACTACGCAGAATTATTACATTGAGCACAGCCGCCACGACAATTATGTCCCCATCAAGTGCGGACGTGCCATCATCCCATGGTTGAAAGACCAAGGTTACAAAGCCAGTCTGGTGCCTGGCAAGACGAGACTGCAGACCAACACCATTGTCTTCAAACTGAATCATCAGCAGTCGGCAATCGTCTGGTTCATACAGACAATGGCTGCCGTGCAGGCATGGCCTGTCATCTATTATGAAGGCGAACAGAACCGCTACTATCATAATGTAGTCAAAGACCTCAACTTGATGAAGGTTGTCAAGTTCCTTGAGAGCATGGGCATCGACCTGCGCAAGATGTTTGGTTCCAACGAGGCTCATGCCTACATGGCAGCCCGCGGCACCGATTTCTTTGAACTGCTTCAGAAGATAGAGGACACACTGGCTAAGGTTGACCTCACCATCTACGATGTCATCGAGATGATTATCGACTCCGGAATCACTGGCGAAGACATCGTGGAGGTGTATGATTACATCAAGGGTTCAGATGCCTCATCTGCAGGAGAGACCAACATGTTCAGCGAAGATGTGGAAGTTCCGGTCTATCTGCTAAGGCTCTATGAGCAGATACTGGCCAACTGGTTCATGCTGGCAGGTGTAGATGTTCAATACGACCTGTGGGGATGGTAAAAAACAGAAATCGCATATTGTAATCCATCCGCAGGATGTGCAAACCAAGCAACATCTTTTCCACGAGGATCTACAATGACTTCGGCTGCAGGCTCTGGCGGTATTCGCTGGGCGACAGGCCGAGATGCTTGGTGCAGTAGCGGCTGAAATACGAAAGCGACGTGAAATTCATCAATTCGGCTATCTGGGTGAGCGACAGACGTTCGTCACCCAGATAGTCTTTTAGTATAGGTATGGCGTGGCGGTCGATATACGAGGTGACACTGTGACCCGTCACACGCTTGATGGTGGAAGAGAGATACTTTGGCGACACGTTCAACCGCCCGGCATAATAACTCACATGACGTTCCGTGCGGCTGATGCCGGTAGCAAGCAGTTGCATCAGTTGTTTTACGATATAGGCAGTGCGGTCGGTATGGGAGTCGGTGGCTTCTTGCCGGGCATGCGACTCGAAGATGTCGTACATCATCGTCAGGCAGAGACTCCCCATCAGTTCGCGGTAGAACGACAAGTGTCGGTCGCCTATGCGGTCGCGAAGCCGATGGAAATCAGCAAGAATATGGTCGGCGTGTTCCTCTGTGAGCGAGATGACGGGATTCTGATTCAACGAGATGCTCCCCCCGATGCTATAGTTGTTTGACGGCAGCAGGTTCTGCAGGAACTTATAGTCGGCAGCAAACCACTCCACCTGCAGGTCGGTATGCGCAGCCAGGTTCTTCACTCTGTGAGGCATGGGAATCACCACCAGGTCGTTCTTCACGATGTGGTAGCACCGCTCATTGAACACAAAACTCCCCTCGCCATCCATGCAGAGCAGATGCATGCAGGTATGACTCAACTCACGGGCATTCATCCCTTGAAAGTCAGTGGAATATAGGAAATCGACGTTCAAACCTTTGTCTTTTACTTGCGAAGATACACATTATTTATTATATAAGCGATTGTTTTCGGCAAAAAGTGAAAATAGTGATGCAATTTGTGCAACCGAAGTATTGAAAAATCACCCTACCTTTGCAATCGAAAAGTTCGATTACGAAGATGCTCACGCTCGGTAATTGCAAACGAGTTTGTATTGCTCTCGCTTCATCGTAACTTAGCAGTTTGAATACATAAAACAAATAAGACTATGGATATTTTCGAGCAATTACGTTCAGGGGCCGACGTCGATATGGCAACGCCCGAGTATGCAGAGGCCATCAGGTATATGACCGACTGCGCCAACATCTGTTTCAAGATCAACACCACTGCTCCTATGCCAGAGCAGATTCGCCCGCTGGAGGAAAAACTGTTTGACGGCCATCTCGACCCGACGAGTTATCTGATGCCACCGCTGCAGGTGGACTTTGCCTGCCAGATGAAGATTGGCAAGGGCGTGTTCGTGAACCACTCGCTGACCTGCATGGCTGCTGGCGGCATTACTATCGACGACGGGGTGATGATTGGACCCAATGTGCGTATCGTCACCGATAACCACGACTTCCAGAACCGCATGGTGCTGCGTTGCAAGCCCGTACACATCGGCCGCAACGCCTGGATTGGCGTGGGAGCCATTATCCTGCCGGGTGTCACTATCGGCGAGAATGCCGTTGTGGCAGCAGGAGCCGTTGTCACCAAAGACGTAGCGCCCAACACCATTGTGGGCGGTAATCCTGCTAAATTCATCAAAAACATATAAAAAAGAGGAGGAAAGGCAATGATTTTCGACAGAAACAACGTGAAGGAAGTAGTGGCACTCTTGGGTGCCGGAAGTATGGGAACGGCTATCGTGCGTCGTATCGCAGCAGGTAAGAAAATTCTGCTGGGCGACATCAGCAAGAAGGCATTGGAGCGTGTGGGCGACGATTTCCGCCGCAGCGGCTACGACGTGGAGACGATGGTGGTGAATGCTTTGCAGAAAGACAGCGTCGAGGCATTTGCCAAGAAGGCGGCAGAACTTGGTCAGGTAATGTACTTCATCGACACGGCAGGTGCTTCGCCCAATCAAGCCAATCCTGAGCATATCGTCGACCTCGACATGGTGGGCACAGGCTATGCCGTGGATGCATTCGGCAAGGTGATGGCCGAGGGCGGTGCAGGACTCATCATCTCGAGTCAGGCAGCCTATATGTACCCGATCCCCAACGATATCGAACTGCAACTGGTGAACACCCCAACCGAGGGGCTGAAAGACGTGAAATTCATTCAGGAAGTAGCCATGCAGAACAGTGGTTTTGCCTACATGATAGCCAAGCGCATGAACCACTTACAGGCGCAGCGTGCCGCCGCCACGAGTTGGCGCAGCCGTCGTGCACGCATCAACACCATCTCACCGGGTGTCATCGTCACCCCGCTGGCCTACGATGAGTTCAATGCCAACGGCGAGGGCTACCAGCGTATGATTGACGCCTCTGCCGCCCAGCGCACGGGCACCAGCGACGAGATAGCCGAGGTTGCCGCTTTCCTCTTAGGCGAGCATGCCAAATTTATCACCGGAACCGACCTGCTCATCGATGGCGGCGTGATTGCAGCCATCCGTACGGGCGAGTATCAATTAGGATAAAAACAAAAGAATATGAATATCAAGAGTATTATCACAGCCGCTTTAGCACTACTCGCATCGACAGCGTGCAGCGGCACAAAGCAACAACCAACAGAAGCATCATCAAACGAGTCAACAGATATGGTAAAAGAAAGAAAAACATTGGTAGTGTTCTTCTCGCATGCAGGAGACAACTACGCAGTAGGAAACATAGAGGTGGGCAACACGAAGATTGTGGCCGACTATATTAGCGAGTTGACGGGTGCCGAGCAGTTTGAGATTGTGACGCACAAGTATGACGGCATGGCCTATACACCGCTGATAAACCTTGCCAAGGAGGAAACGAAGAACGGCGAACTGCCTGAGTATGAGGGCGACGTGGACTTGAGCCCGTATGACACCGTGTTCATCGGAGGTCCTGTATGGTGGGGCACCTATCCTCAGGTGATGTTCACGTTTTTCAAGAAACATGCCAATGACCTGAAGGGCAAGACCGTCATCCCCTTTACTACCCATGAGGGCTCAGGCCTCGCCAACTGTGTGGAGGATGTGAAGGCAGCCTTCCCCGGTGCCAACGTACTGAAGGGGTTCAGCATCTACGGCCACGAGGTGCGTTCAGAAAAAGGCAAGGTTGAGAAGTGGCTAAAAGGATTAGGATATTAACTGTAAATAATAAGGACTATGCAAAACTTTGATTACATGACCCCCACTCGCCTTGTGTTTGGCGAGAATGCCATAGAGAAACTGCCTGCGGTGATGGCGGCAATCGGCAAGCGTGTGTTGCTGACCTACGGCAGTGGCAGCATCAAGAAGATCGGTCTCTACGACCGCGTGAAGGAAATGTTGAAGGACTTCGAGATAACTGAACTTTCCGGCATCCAGCCCAACCCGAAATACAACCCCAGCGTGCTCGATGGCGTACGCCTCTGCAAGGAAAACGACATCGACGTCATTCTGGCTGTGGGCGGCGGCTCAGTACTCGACTGCTCAAAGGCCATCGCTGCAGGAGCAAAATACGACGGCGACCCGTGGGACTTGATTTCCTACAAGGTGAAGGCGCAGGCAGCATTGCCCATCGTCGATATCCTGACCTTGGCTGCTACCGGCAGCGAATACGACTGCGGCGGTGTCATCTCACGCACGGAGACCAACGACAAGATAGGCTACATGGATCCGCTGCTCTTCCCTGTATGCTCGTTCCTTGACCCCCGCTATACGTTCACCGTATCGAAGAAACAGACGGCGGCAGGATGCGCCGACGCCATGAACCATATCATGGAACAGTATTTCTGCGAGGACTCCACATTGCTGAATGACGGATTCTGCGAGGCCGGCCTGAAGAGCCTGATGGTGAATGCCAAGGCTTGTCTGGAGAATCCGGAGGACTATCGCGCACGGGCAGAGATGATGTTCACCTGCACCCTCGGCTGCAATGGCATATATGCACTTGGCAACAGTCCTTCGGGCTGGCCCTGTCACGGCATCGAGCATGCCCTGAGCGCCTATTATGACATCACCCACGGCGAGGGTCTGGCCATCATCACCCCGCGTTGGATGCGCCATATCCTCAGCGACCGCACCATCGACCGCTTCGTGAAATACGGTGTCAACGTGTTCGGCATCGATGCCACACTGCCCAAGCAGGAAATCGCGGAAAAGGCTATCGACGCAACTTACGCTTTCTTCGAGAGCATCAACATCCCCATGCACCTGCGCGAGGTTGGCATAGATGACAGCCGCATCGACGAGATGGCCCATCACATCGCCGTGAACGAAGGACTGGAGAATGCCTACGTACCCCTGTCGGAACAGGATATCAAGGAAATCCTTATAGCATCATTATAAAAACAAGCACTATGGAGTACATCAAGTTATACAATGGTGTTGAGATGCCGACATTGGGCTACGGCGTGTTTCTGGTGAGTCCTGATGAGTGTGAGCGGTGCGTGACGGATGCGCTGAACGTGGGTTACCGACTGATAGATACCGCACAAGCCTACCAGAATGAGGAAGGCGTGGGCAATGCCTGGCGCAAGAGCGGCATCAAGCGCGAGGATCTGTTTCTCGTGACAAAGGTGTGGATTTCGAACAACGGTGAGGAGAAGGCAGCCAAGAGCATCGACGAGAGTCTGCGCAAGTTGCAGACAGAGTACATCGACCTGCTGCTCATCCACCAGGCCTACGGCGACGTGTTCGGCACATGGCGGGCGATGGAGAAAGCCTATCGCGCCGGCAAGGTGCGTGCCATCGGCGTGTCGAACTTCCAGGCAGGACGTTTCTTCGACTTCGCCCACTATGTGGAGGTGAAGCCGATGGTGAACCAGTTGCAGTGCAACACCCTCATCCAGCAGACCGGCATCGAGACTATCCACGCAGAATTCGGTACGAAAATGATGGCATGGGGACCGCTCGGCGGACAAGGCGTTGACGGCATTGTGAAGAGCGAGACACTGGCTGCCATCGGGGAAAAATACAATAAGTCTGCTGCCCAGGTTGCCCTCCGCTGGCTCACCCAGCGCGGCATCGTCGCCATCCCCAAAAGCAGTCACAAAGAGCGTATGGCGCAAAACTTTGACATCTTCGACTTCACCCTGAGCGATGCCGATATGGCGCAAATCGCCCAGATGAACCAACACGACACTGGCACCATCAACTTCAGCGACCCGCAGTTTGTGAAGTACCTGATAGAGACTTACGGATAAGCGAAAACAACGATTTTGGCGGGCGAATGTGGCAAAAGCGATGCACATTTTCCCGCTATTCGTTAGTTTAGCGGTTAAAACTTACACGTGGAATGCCAGGGAGTGATTATCCCTGGCATTTCTGCTGTTTCGGCTATGGTGAGGCGGTTAGCAGTTGTTCTATTCATTAATCACCGCTGTTTGTTGACGCGAATCAGCATTCTCCATATAAATTATAATAGAGTGTTAACGGTTAGTAAACAGAAAAGATTTTCCATTTTTCCCGAAAAATATGGCCCAAAGCGCAGAAAAGTGGGTTAAAATAGTTTAATTGTTATTACTATTGCTGGTATTTCCCTACTTTTGTGAAGATTAAACTACTTGACTTAACTAGCCAAAAACACACCAACACATTATAATATATGAAAAAGTACCTTTTCCTATTGTGGGCTGCTATTTGTTTTACCTATTCCAACGCAGCACCCATCAAGAAAAATTTAGCGAAAGAAAAAGCCCATTCTTTTGCGATTCAGAAAGGCTTGCATTTTGACAAAGAACTGAAAATGGTCAGTCAGGATGAGATGAAGGCTATCCTTGGTGAAGCACAGTCAGAAAGCCCTGGCTATTACATTTTCAACCATGGCAACCAACAAGGTTTCATGATTGTGTCGGGCGATGACTTAGCGCCTGAAATTTTGGGTTACAGTGACACAGGGTCCATCGACCCAGAAAACATGCCCGACAACCTGAAAAAATGGCTTCAGTCCTACTCAGAACAAATCAAATACCTTTCGGCACACCCCTCTATGCGAATCAAACATAAGACCAACGATAATTTGGAGGAGGCCCGTGTGCCCGTTGGGCAATTATGCACTTCGGAATGGAACCAACGCGAACCTTATAACGACAGAACAGAATGGGTGACGGGGTGTGTGCCTACCGCCATGGCTCAGTTGTTGTACTACTATAGGAAAACAACCGTCAATGCCACACTCAAAGAAATCCCCGGATACACGACCAGTACCAAAAAGACCGAGATACCCGCCATCCCCGCAGGAACCATCCTGGATTGGGACAATATGCTCGACACCTATCCCAACAAAGGTGCAGATGCCACTGAAGCACAGAGGAAAGCCGTTGCAGACTTGATGTATTATTGTGGGGTATGTTGTGAAGCAGATTATGGATATTATTCAGGAGAGACCCCGGCGTATGATGGAATGATAGCCTCTTCTCTCATGGAGTATTTCGGATTTGACGAGAAAGCCAAGTATGTATCCAAAGACCTGTATACGATTGATGAATGGGACAGAATTCTTTACAATGAATTGTCGCATTCCAGACCCATTATTTATGGTGCCAGTAATACATCAGGAGGGCACGAGTTTATTATAGATGGCTTTGATGGTGAGAGCCTCTACCATGTGAACTGGGGATGGGGAGGAGGTGGAAATGGATATTTCCGTCTCTCAGTAATGGACCCCAATGAACATCATGAAGATGATGGATTTGCGTCAAGTGCCGGTTATACTTCAGGTCAGGTCGCTCTCATCTGTGCAGCGCCACAGGTGGATGATGACCCCATTGTCTTTGAAAACAAAGGTGTAGAAGCCATGTTCACGGCCTCCGGCAAAACCTATTTAACCTGCAGGTACTACAATAGAACTGGCGAAACGAACACTTTTGATCTTGGCCTTGCCTATAAGAATACGGAAGACGAATTGATTCCATTCTATTGGAGACCGTTCGAAGTAACCTTGGGCAACAATCACTATAACGGTTTTTCAGTAGATTTGTATGATAGATATTTCAAGAATTTGCCAGCCGGCACCTACCAAATCATTCCCATCTATAGATATACCGACAATAAAGAAGAGTGGTTTGAGTGCAATCATCAAGACGATGAATTCGGAATGATAGAATGGGATGGCACCCAAGTCACCTCTGTATCATATAGTAGCCACGAGCCCATTCAATCAAAGTTGACCATCCGTGAAGTGACATTCAATGGAGATGACATGGTGGGTAACAAACAAAATATAGACTTGGTCGTAGAATGTAAGGAAGCAGATTTCAAAGGGGTTTTATACATGTTTATGAATACTGCCGACGAGATCAGCGGTAGTCCTTGGAGAGCATGTACCAGTATACATCAAGGTGGCTGTCAGAATGTGCGTTATACTTTTTACCCAAAGGCAGCAGGCACTTATAATATCTGGATTGCGACAGACAACAAGGGAACTAATGTAATAGGGAAATATCAGCATATATATCTTGAAAACACCGAGATGTTGGACCTGGAAATCACGGATGCTGAAATTGCCCATGTTGACCCATCGACTCTCAATGCCGATGTCAAGAAAATCTACGGCAACGACATCAAAGTGACATTGAAATTGAAGAATCCCTCAAACAAGTATCCATTCTCACAGTCGCTATGGTTCTACTTCAGAAGGTCTTCGGCTATTGATGGTTATTATAACGTGCTCAAATACGATGTCCAACAAGTGATTATTCCCCCCGGTGGAACGAAAGAGGTCACATTCATGGCTGAAGATGTGATAGGCGGCTATTACCGATTTGATATGATGTCCCTCGCAAGCAATAGTCCTACTTATACTCACGACAAACTAAAGACCTATCAATTGAACAAAGGCGTCATCACTTACAAAGCCGACATGAGTGAAGTGGCTTCTCCAGTGCCAAGCAATGGCGTATATGCTGTACCCAGCGACGCCGTCGCCGTGGATTTCTCTGCTTCAGGTATCACAAGTGTAACCCCCAATGCCAATGCCAACACAGTCTATCTGTTTGGCGCTGATGACGTGGTGCCCGCCTCGCTTAATGGATACAATGTCATCAAATCAGGTGTGGCAGACAACATCAGCATCGACGCTTCGAAAGACTTCTATTCACCCATCAATTTCACTGCCAAGAAGATGAGTTATTCGTATGTGCCAAGCAAGTACACCAACGGCAAAGGCGGATGGGAGGCCATCGTACTGCCTTTCGATGTCACTGCAGCCTATGCCGATGAGAAGGAAATCACATGGTTCCATCATTCTAAGGACTACGACCATGATTTCTGGGTGAAAAGATACAGCGACCAAGATACGGAGAGCGGGAAAGTGTATTTTGACTATGCCGACCAATTCAAGGCACACATACCCTATATCGTCGCCATACCGGGAGCACATTGGGGTCCCGAATCAGACTTGTCGGGTAAGACCATCACTTTCTCAGGAGAGAACGCCGAGTATGATACTTCGAGAAAACTGGTTTCCTCGTCAAGTGTCTATTCCTTCAGAGGTACCTACTGCACCAAGCAGATTGACGAAGACATCTATTATCTGAATGCGGAGGGCAATGCCTTTACAAAAGTGGCAGGTTATACCGTTCCGCCATTCCGTGCGTATTTTGCAAAGCGTTATGAGGATGACGAATCATCTTCGGCCAATGTTTCAAGTCTGATCATTGGTTCGCATGACGACATCCCCACGTCTATCGTATCTCCCTTCCTGTCGGAAGACACTCAGGTAGAAATCTATTCCATCAATGGTGTCAAGGTGCGAGATGCCTCATATAGAGATGGTATGCTGGATGTCAGCGGCCTCTCAAAAGGCATTTACATTGTGAAAGGAAAGAAAATGATCATACAATAAAAAGAGAGAAACCCATGAAGAAATCATATTATATCCAACCCATGGTCTATTTGGTGGAGACAAGCAATTTCTGCAGCATTCATGACCCAAGTGGTGCAAGCGATCCCAGCGTAGGCGCCAACCAGGCACTGTTTTTTGATGAAGAAGAGGAGAAAGCAATCCGCAATTTCAATAGTAACCATTTGGACGACCACCTCAGTCGTCTATGGGATGATTAATTGAAATTCTACCGGAAAAGCCTTCACTTCCAGGGTGTACAGAAAGTTCATTTGTATTCTGTCATCAAAAGTGACCTGGCAAGATAGTTAAAAGAACGGAGTACCTTAATGAGAAGATACTCCGTTCTATATTTAAGCCAGAATTCTCAAAAATAGAGAAACTGCCATCGCAAACTGTCGTCACATCAGCCTATCGTTTTTTCTGGTACTCGCTGGGCGAGATGCCGAAGTGGCGTTTGAACGTACGCGTGAAATGCTGGGGATAATCGAACCCCAGCATTTCTGCTGTTTCGGCTATGGTATGGCCAGCGTTGAGCAGTTGCTGGGCGCGCTGCATGATGAAACGTCGGATGGCAGAAGAGGCGTTGTCGCCCGTCATCTGACGGATGAGGTCGCCGAAATAGTTGGGTGAGAGAAACAACTCCTGGGCACAGTAGCGCACAGTGGGCAAGCCATGCTCACGGTAATGCTGTTTATCATAGTAGTTTTTCAGCAAGGTGTCGAAACGGATAAGCAAATCGTTGGTCTGGCTCTGGGCCTCGGTCTGAAACTGGCGGTTGTAGAATCGCGCAGAGTATTCCAGAATCAACTGGAGGTATGTCACCACGATGTTCTTCAGGCGCGGGTCGTCGGCATGGGTCTGCAGTTCGTGGCGAATCATCTTCATACACATGGCCAGCGTACGCTGTTCATCGGGCAGCATCTGCAGTGCCTCACTGTCGTAGTAGGAGAAGAAGTGGTAGTCGCCAATATGTTTCTCCAATGCTGTGCCCGCAATCAGTTGGGGCGAGAACATCAGCACCCATCCACGGATATGGATAATCTCACCGTTGTCGGTGACGCCACCCATCTGTCCGGGAGCCACACACATCAGCGAGCCCGACGAGAAGCGGTACTGGCCTTGTCCGTAGCGGATGGTGTAGGGGCTCTCCTCGACGAGGAAAAGACCGTAGACACCATAGTTGCAGAGCGCATGGCGACAGGCATCCAGTTCATCGTAGTGGACCACGCAGATATCATCGTGCAACTGTTCGGCACCGACATACCGGGCATAGTCATTGGGACTGTTTACTTGCAATATTTTCTCCATATTCAAGTGCAAATATACCACTTTTTATTGCAGATTCCGTAAAAATGGTAGGTCAATCCGTAAAATATTTAGCATATCAAGACAATAATTACCGTAAATTTGCAATCGAAATGAGAATCGACCACGAGAACAGGCGGTGCCTCAGCAATTGAAAGCCTGGACAGTCGTCACACCAACTTAAAAACAGAAAATATATGAGCAAGATTGCATTAGGAACCTGGGCCTGGGGCGCAGGAGCATTTGGAGGAGACTCCGTGTTTGGAAGCAATACCAACGTTGAGAACCTGAAACCTGTTTTCGACGCTGCGATGAAGGCAGGGTTGAACCTCTGGGACACTGCCACCGTCTATGGCATGGGCGAGTCGGAAAAGATTCTCGCCACGCTGGCCAGTGACTACCGCCGTGAGGAAGTAGAGATCAGCACGAAGTTCACACCGCAGTTGGCAGAGGTGTATGGCAACTCGGTAGAGAAAATGGCCGAAGCATCGCTGGAACGTATGGGCCTGGACTACATCGACATCTACTGGATTCACAACCCGATGGACGTGGAGCGCTGGACGCCAGGACTGATTCCCCTGCTGCAGTCGGGCAAGGTGAAGCGCGTGGGCGTGTCGAACCACAACATTGCCGAAATACGTCGTGCCAATGAGATTCTTGGCGAGGCCGGCTTCAAGGTATCTGCCGTGCAGAACCACTTCTCGCTGCTCTACCGCTCGAGTGAGAAGGGCGGTGTGCTGGACTACTGCAAGCAGAACGGCATCGAGTTCTGGGCCTATATGGTGCTGGAACAAGGCGCGCTCAGCGGCAAATATAACAAGGAGAACCCGCTGCCCGCCGAGAGTGACCGTGGCAAGAAATACAACCCCGTGCTGCCGCAGTTGGAGGCGCTGACCAACGAGATGACCGCCATAGGACAGAAATACGGCGCATCCTGTTCGCAGATAGGCATTGCCTGGGCCATTGCCAAGGGTACACTGCCCATTATCGGAGCCACTAAGGAGCGCCACGTCGTCGAGGCTGCCGAGGCCTCCAAGATTGTGTTGACAGCAGAGGAAATTGCCCGTCTGGAACAATTGGCCGATGCTACGGGCATCGACACCCGTGGCGGATGGGAGCACTCGATGGAATAATCTATTAATGGTATGAGATTACGGATAACATTGTTGGCAACACTTCTTGCGACAACCGCACTTGCTCAGGGCGTGATGGATGTGCACAGTCACATCATCACTCCTGAGTTTGTGTCGGCATTGGAGAGCGAAGGGCGACTGATGGACGAGGGATTCCCCCTGCCTAAGTACGACGTGACGGAGCATCTGCGATGGATGGACGAGGCGGGTGTGCAGACTTCTGTACTGACACTGGCTGCCCCTCAGCCGTCATCACCAGAAGTAGTGAGGCAAACCAACGAGACTGCCGCCCGTATCAAGGAGGAGCACCCAGGCAGGTTCCTGTTTTGTGCCGCCCTCCCGCTGCCCGATGTCACTAAAGCCATTGAAGAGGCGAAGTACGCACTCGATGTGCTGAAGGCAGACGGTATCAAACTGGCGACAAATGTTGGCGGTCAGTATCTTGGTGCACCCGAACTCGACACACTTTTCTCTGTATTGAATGAGCGGCGGGCAGTCATCATCCTGCACCCCCATTGTCCTGAGCCTGTAAACAAGCAGGTAATGGCGCAAACACCGCTCGCCATGCAGGAATACCTCGCGGAGACCACCCGTGCTGTGACGAACATGATTAGCCGTAACGTACTGGCCCGCTATCCGCAACTGAAGGTTGTCGTGCCCCATTGCGGTGCCTACCTGCCGCTGGCCATCCCCCGTATGAAGTCGCTGACACCTGTGATGCAGGCAAACAAGATGGTGGGCGAGATTGACTTTGATGCCAACCTCCGTGCGTTGTATTACGACCTTGCCGGTGCACATAGCCCAGAGACCATCCGCATGCTGCTCGCCATCACTACGCCCGACCACCTGCTCTACGGATCCGACTATCCCTATGTTGCTCCGCAGGTGCTCACCCAAAGTCTCGCCCGCATGAAGCAATATCTATCCACAGAGCCCGACTTTGCGCCGTTCAGCGAGATGATACTCCACAAGAATGCGCAGTGGCTTATGGGGCAGGCTGCCGAGAAGCCGACAGCCGAAGGCCGCACTGCCGACGGCATGCTCTTCCGCTTGGCAGAAATAGAGGTTCATCCCCAGTATCTGAAGGAATACCTCGCCGCTGCTGCCGAGATACAAAAAGCGAGTCTCGCCGAGGAGCCCGGTGTCGTCTGCCTGTTTCCCACGCAGACCAAGGAAGACTCCACCCAGATTCGCATCCTCGAGATCTACGCCTCGCAGCAGGCCTATCAGCACCACATCCAGACCGCCCACTTCCTGAAGTACAAACAGGGCACGCTCCACATGGTGAAGCATCTGAAGTTGCAAGACCTCCAGCCGCTGACACCAGAGACAATGAACAAGGTCTTCAAACGGTAGCAATAAATGCATGAAGAAAATAATGTAACGCTTTGCAGCGTGATTCTAATTCAAACACAGAGACAATGAAAAGACAAATTCTCATGTTATTGGCAGCAATGCTGCTGACATACTGTTCGGAAGACAGCGACATAACGGCTCAGAACACCCCAACTCCACAGGGTGCAGGCAAGACACTCGTGGTGTATTACAGTTATACGAACAACTGCCACGAGATTGTGCAGACGCTGACCTCGCAGATTGAGGCCGACGTGATGCGCATAGAGCCTGCCGACAAGACGCAGAAGTATGAGGCCAACAATTATGCCATCGGCACGCAGTTGCTGAACGCGATACAGGCAGCGCCCAATGATGCCGCAAGTTATCCCGCCATCGACCCCGTGAGCATCACCGACCTCACGCCCTATCAGAACATCATCATCGTCACGCCCTTATGGTGGAGTCAGATGGCAGCCATTTTACAGACCTACCTCTTTCATCATGGTGCGGAAATGGCAGGCAAAAACGTTGGACTGATTGTGTCGAGTGCCAGCAGCGGCATCAGCGGTGTGGTGAGCGACTGCAAGCGTCTGGTGCCCGACGGCAACTATTTCAGCGAGAACCTGTGGATCAACAACTCCAACCGCTCCAACCGCAGCACACTGATTCAGAACTGGCTCACGGCTATCAACTATAGCGCCGTGACAGCCATCAATACTCCTGCCACAAAGAGCGCTGCTACAGGCGGTTACTACTCGCTCTCCGGTCAGCGTCTGCAGCATGCTCCGAAACACGGAATATTCATCGCCGACGGGAAGAAAGTAAGCAGGTAAAAAAAGAAGAACACCTAAAGAAACAATGATATGATGGAATACGTTAAACTCGGAAACTCCGACCTGCAGGTGTCGCGCATCTGCCTGGGGTGCATGGGATTCGGCGACCCGACCATCGGACAACACTCATGGACGATTGGCGAGGAGCCTACACGCGAGATTATCCGCCGTTCGCTCGAACTGGGCGTGAACTTCTTCGACACGGCGATTGCCTACCAGTTGGGCACATCGGAACAGTATGTAGGACGAGCCCTGAGAGACATGGCCCGGCGTGAGGACGTGGTGGTGGCCACAAAATTCCTGCCGCGAACCGACGAGGACATCGAGAAAGGTATCGACGGGCGACAGCATGTGCTGAACAACATCGACCTGAGCCTGCAGCACCTCGGCATGGACTATGTGGACCTCTACATCTATCATATCTGGGACTACAAGACGCCTGCCGAGGAAATCCTTGAGGGCATGAACGAGGCCGTAGACCAGGGCAAGGCACGCTACATCGGCATTGCCAACGTGTATGCCTATCAGTTGGCGAAGATGAATGCGCTGGCCGAACAGAGGGGCTGGAAGAAATTCGTCTCGGTGCAGAACCACTACAATCTGATTATGCGCGAAGAGGAGCGTGAGATGCAGCCCCTGTGCCGCGAGGACAACATAGCACAGACGCCCTACAGCGCTCTGGCTTCGGGCAAACTGGCAAAGCGCCCGGGCGATACATCGAAGCGACAGCAGGAAGACTCGTTCATGCACTTCAAATACGATGCCACCGCCGAGCAGGACAACCGTATCGTGGAACGTGTGGTGGAACTGGCCCACCGCTATGGTGTGGAGATGACCCAGATAGCGCTGGCCTGGCTGCTGACGAAGGTGGAGTCGCCCATTGTCGGGGCCACCAAACAGCACCACATCGAGGGAGCCGTAAAGGCACTCGACATCCATCTTTCAGGAGATGACCTCCGCTATCTGGAAGAACCTTACGTGCCGCACAATCTCTCTGGCGTGATGGCTGTCAACAAGCCCGTCATGAGCGAGGAACCCGTATGGGTTGCAGCAAAAAGAAACAAGTAACATAGAACCGCAATGAAAAGAACAGTAATATTTTTAATCGCATTATTAACAATGGCAACAATACAAGCACAGACGCTGACAGAGCGTCAGAAGGGTTTGGCAGCATGTGCCTGCCTAATGGCACAGGGTGATATGGAACGACTGGAACCTGCCGTACGGCAGGCACTCGATGGTGGCGTAACCATCAACGAACTGAAAGAAGCATTCTCGCAACTCTACGCCTACACGGGATTTCCACGGAGTTTGAACGCGCTGGGTGTACTGAATAAAGTATTGGAAAACAAACAGGCGAACTGGCAAGAGGGCAAGCCCTGGACTCGCCCTGCCGAGTGGGACGATGCCCGCAAGGCCTACGAACTGGGTGTGAAGAACCAGACGCAACTTTCTGGACAGCCCTTCGACTACACTTTCTGCCCGCAGGACGACTACTACCTGAAGTCACACCTCTTCGGCGACATCTTCGCCGGCGAGGGTCTGACACCTGCCGACCGCGAGATAGTGACCGTTGCTGCGCTGAGTGGTCTCGAAGGCGTGGCACCCCAACTCGCTGCCCACAAGAAGGGCGCGGTGAACATGGGCAACTCGCAGCAGGCAGTGGATGAACTCTGCCGCTGGCTCTGTGAGGAGGGCTATACGCTGAACACCAAATGGGCCAAGGGCGAACCGAATCCATATGGCACATATTTCATCGGGCAGAGTTATCTCGCCGACGTTGGCGGTGGCGTGATGAACGTGACTTTCGAGCCCCGTTGCCGCAACAACTGGCATATTCACCACAAACAGGTGCAGGTATTGATTTGCGTAGCCGGCCGCGGCTGGTATCAGGAGTGGGGCAAAGAACCGCAGGAGATGACTCCCGGCACCATCATCGCCATTCCTGCCGAGGTGAAACACTGGCACGGAGCCGCCAAGGATTCCTGGTTCCAGCACCTGACCTACCACAAGGATGTGCAAGAGGGAGCGAGCAACGAATGGTGCGAGCCTGTGACAGATGAAATATACAGCCAATTACCATAAGGCGTGTGGACAGGACTTCGCCAAATAGGCATATCTCTGCTTAAAAGAAAGTGGGGACACACCCTTATTCCCTATTGTTGAAGGCAAGAAAGCACAAGAAAAATTTGGTTTTTTGACGGCATCGTATTACCTTCGCAGCGTGAAAGGAATCATGATGCGACGGAAATGGTATGCACGCCTGCTGTTGGCCGTGTTTGTGCCGATGCTGCTGCTCTCGCTGGTACATGTGCACGAGCAGGGAATGGTGGAGGAGGCGGCATGTGCCGACTGTGCCCACCATGTACACCACAGCCATCTGGCATCGGCCGACTACTGTATGGACAGTTGTGTGCTATGCCAGATGCTGAGTCTGCCTTTCATCGCCGCCGTCTTGTTGTTGATAGCCCTTTTTTCAGCCAAGGGGAAGGACCTGCCTTTGCAGACGACAGCCTTTTTGGTCAGCGGCTATGCCAACAACAAGTCGTGCAGGGCACCACCTTATTCTTTTTTATTGAAAATGTAAGATTACCGCTTCGCGGTGCATTCTTCTATCGGACGCAGCGACTGCGTCCCTACAGCATGTGCTGTACTGGCTGCGAGGAGACGGGAACACCCCGGCTCTACTTGACGGTCAGTGAAATAGAACCATCAATAAAAAAGACCATTACAATGAAAACCATCATATTGCTGCTGTTGGCACTCACCCCGTGGTGTGCCATGGCAGATACACCCATACCACCATCATCACTCAGCGGCAAGGTGACTGATGCCGTGGACAACGAGCCACTGATAGGCGTAACCCTCTATATTGCCGAACTGAACCAGACCACCATCACCGACATCAACGGGCATTACCAATTTGAGTCGCTGCCCCAGAAGACCGTGACGCTGCAGGTGAGTTATGTGGGGCATCAGACCATCATCAAGGAGGTGGACCTGAGCCGCACCCGACAACTCGACTTCGTGATGAAAGAGAGCAATGCCATGATCAACGAGGTGGTGGTGACAGGCATCACCGGCGGACAACTGCTGAAAGACTCGCCCACCCCTGTGGCCATCGTTGCACAGCGCGACCTGCTCAACACCTCGTCGACAAACATCATCGATGCCATCGCACGCCGTCCCGGCATGGCCCAGGTGACCACTGGCAGCGGTATCTCGAAACCCGTGATACGCGGACTGGGCTACAACCGCATCGTGACCGTGGTAGACGGCATACGCCAGGAAGGACAGCAATGGGGCGACGAGCACGGCATAGAACTCGATGCACAAAACGTGAACAGCATAGAGATACTGAAAGGTCCTGCCTCGCTTACCTACGGTTCCGACGCCATGGCCGGCGTGGTGATTTTCCACAGCCGTCCGGCCCTGCCCTCCGGACAGATACGCGGGTCGGTATCCGCCGAATACCAGACAAACAACGGACTATGGGGCTACTCGCTGAACATGGGCGGCAACAAGAAAGGTATCGTGTGGGACACCCGCTTCAGTCAGAAAGCCGCCCATGCCTACAAGAACAAGCGCGACGGATATGTGCTCGGCACGCAGTTTGCCGAGCGTGCCCTCAGCGGCATGTTGGGCGTAAACCGCCGCTGGGGCTTCAGTCACCTGCAGTTGAGTTACTACCACCTCATCCCCACGATGACCGAAGGCGAGCGCGATGAGACGGGAGCCTTCGTAAAGCCCGTGCTCATCGACGGCGAAGAAAGTGAGGCAACTGCCACTCACCACGACCTGACCACCTATCACCATGGCTTCCCCTACCAACAAATACACCACTACAAGGCGACACTCGACAACTCCGTCTACATCGGCTCGGGCACGCTGAAGATGCTGGTGGGCTATCAGAACAACCGCAGGCAGGAGTTTGAAGAACTGGAAACACCCGACGAGAGCGGTCTCGACTTCATGTTGCACACCCTCAGTTACGACATGCGCTACGCCCTGCAGAACGCCAATGGGCTGAAGGTGAACGCCGGCATCGCCGGAATGTATCAGCGGTCGTTGAACAAAGGAGAGGAAGTGCTCATCCCCGCCTATGCGCTCAACGACATCGGTGCGTACGTCACTGCCGGATACAAAAACAACGGGTGGAGTATGAGCGGTGGTCTGCGCGCCGACATGCGCCACGTGCACTCCTTCGCCCTGGAAGACCACTTCGAGCAATTCTCACGCACCTTCCGCGCGGTGACAGGCAGCGTGGGCGTGGTAAGGGAACTGGGCAGCAACATGCACGTGAAACTGAACGTAGCACGAGGTTTCCGTGCACCCAACCTGAGCGAGTTGGGGTCGAACGGCGAACACGAGGGCACCTTCCGCTACGAAGTGGGTAATGCCGACCTACGGCCAGAATACAGTTGGCAAGCCGACTTAGGGTGGGACTTCACCTCGCCCATCGTGTCGGCACAAGTAGCCCTGTTTGCCAACTTCATCGACAACTACATCTTTGCCAGTAGGCAACCTGGTGTGGAGACAGACGGACTGCCCACCTATAAGTTCACCCAAGGCGATGCCCGGCTGCTCGGCGGCGAGGCCACCATCGACATCCACCCCGTGGAGCGTCTGCACTTCGAGAACAGCCTGTCGGTGGTGGATGCCCGTCAGCGCCATCAGCCTGCCGACCGCCGCTTCCTGCCCCGCACACCCGCTACCCGCTGGGTGTCGGAGTTGAGTTACGACCTGGTGCGCGACGGCCATGTGCTCAACAACACTTTCGTGAAGATAGGGATGGAGTGCACCCTACGCCAAAGCCACGCCTACACCGCCGACGATACGGAGACCGTCACTCCCTCGTATACCCTCCTCAACCTCACCGTGGGTACCGACATCCTGTGGCATCACCGCAACCTATGCTCAGTGAGCCTGAATGCCGACAACCTGACCAACCGTGCCTACCAGAGTCACCTCAGCCGTCTGAAATACGCTGGCGTGAACCCTGTGACAGGCCGTCAGGGCATCTGCAACATGGGTCGCTGTTTCTCACTGAAGGTAGTGGTGCCGATTATTATATTTTAAAGGAAAGATAGAGGAGAGCCCCATATCTACATTTTGACACGCCATGACAGAGAAGATGACTGTCAGCGGCGGATGAGGGTGGAGCCGGTGAGAGAAGGGTCGGAAGCAGAGACCTGGATGGCATAGATGCCATGGGGCAGATGGCTGAGGTCGAGAGAGGCGCTGCCACCAAAGGGCTGCACCTTGGCAGACATCAACTGTGTGCCCGAGGTAGAGAACACTCTCACAGAGAACGGCTCCACCCCTTCATGTGGGAAGAAGAGCCGGAGCAGCCCCTCATTCGAGAGGGAGAACGTGACGGCTCTGGGCTGGCTGTCGGAAATTTCCTCTACTTTAGACAATCCAAGGATATAGAGCAATCCCCTGTAAGCATCGATTTCGCCATAGCCATAGAGATTGTTGGGATAATCGAGCGAGGAGTCGTAATGGTGGCTCGTCTCGCGGATGACCTCCATCACGTCGTCGCGGCTGAGGGTAGGTTTAGCCTCGAGCCACAAGGCGATGATGCCCGCCACCACCGGCGACGACATCGACGTGCCGCTATTGGCATTCCAGGCGTAGGTGCGGCCATTGAACTCGAAGTGCTCCACATCGGAAGCGATGTCGGAGGCCTCGGGACAAGCCTCAAGGTAATACGAACTATAAGAAGAGATGACGTTGGTGCCCGGAGCCATCACGTCGGGCTTCACCCGCTCGTCGTAGGTGGGTCCGACAGAGGAATAGGCACTGCGCTCACCATGCTCCCCCATATCGTAGACATGCGGGTCGCCGAGGTAGTTGACGAACTGCGTGCGGTAGCCCGTTGCCCCCACACAGATGGCTGCCGGTGCGCTCGACGGGGAGTGGATGGAATAGGCATTGCTAGCCAGCGACTTGTTTTCCGCCCCGAGATACCCCGACCCACGAAACATCTCTATCTCCGTATCACTGCCTATCAGGTCGACCCCAACATAATAATCAGCCCCCAACCGCTTGTCGGTTTTGAGCACCACCTCCACCACATCGTCGGAAGCATTGAAGCAAGAGGGGTAGCGGGTAGCGGATATATAATAAGGTTTTCCGCCCGCCTCAAGGGTGTCGGTGAGGAGCGAGTCGGGCCGTTGGTAGATGGCCGAAGGCTCAAGGATGTATTCGGTATGTCCTTTCTCCGGTCCTTCGAAGATGAGACGCAACCGATAGTCATCGCTTTTGGCCCTTATAGAGAAAAAAGCCGCCGACGCACTTGTCACCACACTCACCCTTGCCGATTCCAGTCCAACGGGTTTCCTCACATGATTGACCTGCTGGCCGGCATTCCCCGCTGAGGACACGAAGATTCGTCCTGGGCCTACGAGGCTATCGAGCACCTCATAGTAGAGTTGGTCGTCGCCGCGGAAATCCATCGACGAGCCTTCGCTGAACGAAATCACACACGGTTTACCTACCGATGCGGCGTAGTCGAAGATATACTTGAAACCCAAAGCATCGGTGGCGTAGGTGAACTTATAGAGGTCGGCAGAGTCGATAAGCGCGACATCCTCGGACACGGCATTGCTCACCAGGCAGATGTCGCTGGCGGGAGCCATGCCCCGATAAGGAGAGTTGTAGCCGCTGCCCGCCGCACTTCCCAAGGTGTGGGTGCCATGCGAGATGATGAGGCCGTCGCGCGAATGGGCGTAAGCCTTCAGCGCCTCTTCGGTGGTGTACTCCGCCCCCACATAGAGACTGCTGCCCACGGTGTCGGTGGAAAGGAAATCCCAGAACCGCTTGATGCGGTATTCGGTGAGGTCGGTGTTGTAGAAATTGGGATGGGTGAGGTCGAAGCCGATATCCTCTATGCCCACCACCACGCCACGGCCGGTGAACGCCTGCGGAAGCCGCTCCCCGGCATGCACCTTCGTGCCGCCCAGGAGCACCACGGTGGTGTCCATGTGCAAGGAGTTGCCCTGGCGCGCTTCTATGCGCAACACCTCGGGCGACAGCGAGAGGGCGGCGAGGCTGCGCAAGGGGATGCTGGCGATGTGGATATTGCCGAAACGTGCCAGGCTGCGGCAGCCATGGCGTGAGAAGAGGCTGTCGGCATGGCTTGTCACGCGTACGAAAGCACACATCTCGCGTTGGCCTGCCGACGGCATCCTGCGCATCATGGTGCGGTTTTCCAATACCGCCTGCCTTACCATCGAAGACATCTTTGAATAGTCGGCCTGCTGAGCCATCACGCCAAGGGCTTGGACCAATAAAATAAGCAATATGAACGATTTTCTCATAAGGAAGATACTATCAAAATAATGATTGCAAAATAAGCGAAAAATAATCAATTCAGCAAATATTTTCTCCTCAAAGGAGGTTTTTGCGCGAAAGCAATGTTTTTTTGACGTAGGTCAAAAAAAGGGGATTTTGGCGCAAACAAAGCATAAAAAACCTTGATGATGGGGATGAAACGTCCTATCTTTGCACCAGCCAATGCGACCTAAAACGGCAGCAAAAGGCTAAAAGGATAACACAAATTTATTGAGTAGAAAGAGAGCCATGAGGGCTCTGAGATTGTTTAATTAAAAGAAAGGTAAAAAGATGAAAAGATTGTTTTTTAGCGTAATCGTCATGATGAGCATGACAGTGGCATTTGCAGGAAACGAGGATAACAACGCCACAAACTTCACCAAGGCTTACATGATGGAAGTGAACGTGAACAAGTTGGGACAGGCCCTGAACCTGAGCCGTGACCAGTACGGTTTCATGGAGGACGCAATGGACGTGTTCTCTGCCGACCTGATGTGCATTGCCTCTGCTGAGGAGGACTCTCGCCAGGCTATGATGCAAAATGCCTTGAAGAAGAACCTCTCTGCTACCCGCAGTATTCTCACCAAGACACAGTATCACAAGTATCTCAGACTGCTCAACGCCACACTCAACAACCGTGGATTGAACAAATAATACAAAAAGACAACTAAACCGTATAGAGGGACACCGCAGGGTGTCTCTCTTTTTTTGTCTTGGGCAGAGTTCGGGAATGCAAAAAAACTCTTCGGTTTTTTGGCTTTCCGCTCGCTTAATCGTATACCTTTGACTTCGCCGAAGGTACTTGCGCTCGGCAATGGAAAGAAAAACTTTGTCTTTTCTTTCGCATTGCGCTCGCTTATTCGTACTTTGCCGCTGTGCGGCGAAGGTACTCACGCTCGGGAAATTCCAAATAAAATTTGGATTTCCGCTCGCTTAATCGTACTTTGCCGCTGTGCGGCGAAGGTACTCACGCTCGGGAAATTCCAAATAAAATTTGGATTTCCGCTCGCTTAATCGTACCTTTGTCAAATGGAACGGAACGAACAACTGCGTATTGCCTGGAACTTTGTGGAACATACGGGGAAGACCATCTTTCTCACGGGAAAAGCAGGAACGGGAAAGACCACTTTTCTGAAGACTGTGGTGGAACGGTCGAAGAAGCGGTCGATAGTCGTAGCCCCCACCGGTGTGGCCGCCATCAATGCTGGCGGCATGACGATTCACTCGTTTTTCCAACTCCCCTTATCGCCATACGTTCCCAACACCACGTACAAGGCGAAATTCGACTTCAGCCGTGACAAGCGGCGTGTCATCGCCTCCATCGACCTGCTCATTATCGATGAGATTTCGATGGTGCGCGGCGACCTGCTCGATGCCGTGGACAACGTGCTGCGCCGCTACCGCAACCACTTCCTTCCCTTCGGCGGTGTGCAACTGCTGATGATCGGCGACCTGCAACAACTCACCCCCGTGGTGACACCTGCCGACGAACAGTTGCTCAAACCCTATTACGACACCCCCTATTTCTTCAGTTCGAAAGCACTGGCACAGACCGACTACGTGACGATACAACTCGACAAGGTGTATCGCCAGCAAGACGAGGCTTTCATCGACATCCTGAACCATATCCGCGAAGGACAGCCCAGCGACGAAGACCTCGCACGCCTGAACACCCGCTGTCTTCCACATTTCACCCCCAGGGCGGAAGAGGCATATATCAGGCTCACCACGCACAACCGGTTGGCCGACCAATACAACGACAGGGAACTCGCCCGACTCACCACAACACCCCATGTGTATAACGCCGAGGTGGAGGGTGCGTTTCCCGCCACCTCATATCCCACCAGCGAGAAACTGGTGCTGAAGACAGGCACCCAGGTGATGTTTGTGAAGAACGACCCCTCCGGCGAACACCTCTACTACAACGGCAAGATAGGACGTGTGGTGGGCCTGGAGCCAACGAAGGTGACGGTGCAGTGTCAGGACGACGACAGTTGCATCGAAGTGGAGCCCCTGACGTGGGAGAACACCCGCTACACCCTCAATACAGAGACACAGGAGATAGAGACAAAGGTGGAGGGGGAGTTCACGCAATTCCCCTTGAGGCTGGCATGGGCCATTACCATCCACAAGAGCCAGGGTCTTACCTTCGATCACGCCATCATCGACGCCAACATGTCGTTTGCGCCAGGACAGGTGTATGTGGCGCTGAGCCGTTGCCGCAGCCTCGAGGGCATGGTGCTCTCGTCGCCCATCCCACGGTCGGCCATCCTCTCCGACCATCGTGTAGACTCGTACATTGCCCAACAGGAAGCGCATGCCCGCCAGAGCATTGCCCGACTGCCACAACTCAAGGAAGAATATTTCAGGCACTTGCTCACAGAACTGTTCGACTTCAGCGAGTTGGTGACCCATCAGGAACATCTCACGCGCGTGTTTGTGGAGTACTTCTCACGAAGTCATGCCCAATTGGAACTGTTGCACAAGCAGACCCTTGAGCAAATGCGGAAAGAGGTGATGGACATAGCAGAACGTTGGCTCTCCACCATCCGGCAAAGCAGCATGGAGACGTTGCACTCCGATGCCTTCCTGCAACGGGTGAGCAAAGGTGCCGAATACTTCGGCCAACACCTCGACCAACTCTTCGAGAAACCCCTGAGGATGTCGGAAGAGGTGAAGAGCAACAACAAACGAGCCATGAAACGGTTGGGCAACATCCTCACCGACTTCAAGCAGAGTTATGGTGCCCGACAAACCCTTCTTTACCAGATTGCCATCAAAGGATTCACCATCGAGCACTACCTACGGGAGAAACAACGGGCCATGCTCAACATGATGGCCATGGAAGAGGAGACGGGACGCAGCGTGAGAAAACGTCAGGAAAAGCCGAAGAAGCCGAAGGAGCCCAAAGAGAAGTCGTGGGCCATCACCCTGAGGATGCGCAAGGAAGGGCTGCAGCCCGAAGAGATTGCCGTGAAGCGGTGCCTCGCCATGAGTACCATCATCGGTCATCTTATCCGTTACCTAGAAACGGGCGACATCACTATCGACGAAATCATCTCGCCCGAGCGCCAGCATGCCATACGCAAGGCCATCGACACCGTGGGCAGTGAGGGTTCTTTCTCGGAAATAAAAGCATTGTGCCCTCCCGGCACGACCTACGATGAAATCAGACTGATGATGCAACCATAAGCGGGAGCACCATCTGCCTCCGTTAACCGGCAAAGCCGTATGCGACAAAAAAACTTCTGTTTTTGTTTTGCTTTCCGCTCGGTTTGCACTACCTTTGCCATCGAGGCTTCAAGGACAACAATCAAACCCCTATATTTTTATGGACAACAAATACATTTCGGTGAACTACCAACTCTATGCCGACGCCGACGGCGAGAAACAGATGATAGAAGAAACTCCCGAAGGCCAGCCCTTCTGGTTTATCACAGGCATGGGTATCACACTGCCTGAGTTTGAGAAAGCCCTTTTCGACCTGAACAAGGGCGACACCTTCGACTTTGTGATCAACAAGGACGATGCCTATGGCGACTACGAGGACGACCGCGTGGTAGACCTGGAGAAGAGCATCTTCATGCCCGACGGCAAACTCGACACGAAGGTGGTGTATGAAGGAGCCATCATCCCATTGATGAACGAGGACGGCAACCGTTTCAACGGCCGTATCCTGGAAATCGGTGAGAAAGAAGTGACCGTGGACCTGAACCATCCTTACGCCGGACTCGACCTGAACTTCAAGGGAACGGTGGTGGAGAGCCGTCTTGCCACCAACGAAGAGATGGAGCGCATGGCAAAATTCCTCAGTGGAGAGGGATGTGGCGGATGCGGCGGTGGTGACTGCGGCGGATGCAGCGGCGGCGACTGTGGCAGCGGTTGTGGCGGATGCTGAAAACCCAACGACAATGAGAAATACTTTTGGAAACCTCTTTACCCTCACCACTTATGGCGAGAGCCATGGGCCAGCAGTGGGCGGTGTGATAGACGGCATGCCAGCCGGTGTGGAAGTGGACATGGCGTTTATCCAGCATGAACTCGACCGGAGGCGTCCGGGACAGAGCGACCTCACCACCTCCCGCGACGAAGCCGACAAGGTGGAGTTGCTCAGCGGTGTGTTTGAAGGCAAGACCACTGGTGCGCCCATCGGCTTCCTGGTACGCAACACCAACCACCACTCACAAGACTACGAGAGTCTGAGATGCGTCTTCAGACCCTCGCATGCCGACTTCACATACCAACAAAAATACGGTATTAGAGACCATCGAGGAGGTGGCCGTACATCGGCGCGAACAACCATCAGCCGGTGCGTGGGAGGGGCATTCGCAAAACTGATGCTCAGAAAACTGGGCATTACCGTACGGGCCTACACATCGCAGGTGGGCGACATCATGCTCGACCGCGACTACCACCGCTACAACCTGGAAGAGGCGGAGCGCAATGCGCTGAGATGTCCCGACCCGGTGAAAGCCGAGGAGATGGCCGGTCTGATACGTGAGGTGAAATCGCAAGGCGACACCATTGGCGGTATCATCACCTGTGTGGTGAGCGGTTGTCCCATAGGTATGGGTGAGCCGGAATTTGGCAAGTTGCATGCCGCCTTGGGTGGCGCGATACTGAGCATCAACGCTGTGAAAGGCTTTGAATATGGCGACGGATTTGCCTGTGCCTCATGCCGTGGCAGCGAACTCAACGACGTGTTTGTGTCGAAAGACGGTCGTGTGAGCACTGCCACCAACCATAGCGGAGGTATCCAAGGTGGTGTGAGCAATGGCGAAGACATCTTTTTCCGTGTGGCCTTCAAGCCCGTTCCCACAATCCTCATGGAACAAGACACCGTAGACATGGAGGGCAATCCCACCACAGTGAAGGCACGTGGTCGGCACGACCCCTGTGTGCTGCCCAGGGCCGTTCCCATTGTGGAAGCCATGACCGCCATGGTCATGGCCGACTACATTCTGCTTGACAAGACTATCAAGATGTAATTTTTAATAGGGGATACATCGGAAATGTTAAAATTTCCCAATCCGACAAAAAATCATCGCAAATATGCCAATTTTTTTTGAAATTGCTATATATTTGCACTTGATTAGTTGGGGTTTGGGAAAATCCCCATTAATTTAGTTAAGTCTAGTTTAGTTTTTGTGTTGGTTGAGGGCAGCATTTTTGCTGCCCTCAAATTTTTGTTACGTATATGCATCTATACAGATGATGTCAGGCGTTCAACGCGTCAAATCACCCCTATTATTTCCTTCACGCTGCTGCATCCATGACTGTCGAGCCATGCATTGATGCCGTCGATGATCTTCACCGTCACGGTGGGGTCGAGGAAATTGGCCGTACCCACCTCGATGGCGGTAGCCCCTACCATGAGGAACTCGATGGCATCAGTGGCGTTGGAGATGCCTCCCAGGCCTACTACAGGAATCTTCACTGCCTTTGCCACCTGCGACACCATTCTCAGTGCCACTGGCTTCACGGCGGGTCCGCTGAGCCCTCCTGTGCCGATGCTGAGCAGCGACTGCCTTCGTTCGATATCTACCGCCATTCCCATAAGGGTATTGATGAGCGACACGCTATCGGCTCCCTCCGCTTCGCACACCCTTGCTATCTCCGCTATATCCGTGACATTGGGTGAGAGTTTCACGATGAGCGTCTTGTGGTAGCGCTGCCGCACGGCCTTCACCACGGCTGCCGCCCCCTTGGTGGTCACACCGAAAGCCATTCCGCCTTGTCTGACGTTAGGACAAGAGATGTTGAGTTCGATAGCAGGGATGTTATTTAGCGCATCGATTCTCGCGGCACACTCAGCATAGTCGTCGACCGTCGAGCCGCTCACATTGACAATCATATTGGTATCGATATCCTTTATCAATGGGTAGATATGCTCACAGAAATAATCGACGCCCTTGTTTTGCAGTCCCACGCAGTTGAGCATCCCCGAAGCCGTCTCTGCCATTCTCGGGTAGTCGTTTCCCTGCCGGGGGTGGAGAGTGGTACCTTTTACGATGATGCCTCCCAGACGTCGCAGGTCGATGAAATCGGAGAACTCCAGTCCATAGCCAAATGTGCCGGAAGCGGTCATGACCGGATTCTTCAGCGACAAGTCAGAAATATTTACATTTAGATTGGCCATAACAATTGATTAATATTTAACACTGGTCCGTCTTTACAAACACATATATTCCCCTCTTTGGTATTCTCTACGCAACACAGGCAAGCACCCAGTCCGCATGCCATCTTGTTTTCGAGCGACACCTCACAGTCGATGCCGTTGGCCTTGGCATATCTCGCCACTGCCATCATCATGGGCTTGGGTCCACAGGTATAGATATGATCGAAATGTTCGTCGGCAAGGATGGAATGCTGCGTGACAAAGCCCTTTTCGCCTGCCGACCCGTCCTCTGTGGTGAGCAGCACCCTGCCGTACTGCTGGAAGAGGGACAGTTCAAGCAGGTCCTCGCTTCGCCGGGCTCCCAACAGGAAAGTGGGTTGGCATCCCATCTGGTGCAGGCGCTGTCCCAGGAACAGCAGTGGAGCCACCCCTACTCCACCCCCCACGAGTAAGGGACGGACGTCGGTGGTATGGGGCAGGGAAAAACCGTTGCCCAGGGGTATCATGCAGTTAAGAAAATTGCCTCTTCGCAGGCTTCCCAATTGGCGAGTGCCATCACCCACCATGGCTACCAGCATCCACACCTCATTGCGTTGTTCGTCGACAAAATTGATGGAAATGGGGCGTCTCAGGAAGGTACTCTGTGAGCCGTCGACACGTAGTTCGGCGAACTGTCCTGGAATCATCTCCGGGAGTTGAGTGTCGTGGGTCAGTTTGATGAGCACATGCCGCTCACCGAGTTGTTCCACAGACACTACTTTCAAGTCTAACAAGTATTTTTTCATCATGCCACAAAATTACTACAAAGCAAGTGAATAAAGAAGGAAAAGCACAAAAAAATACGGGCACTCACCTTCAAGCGATGCCCGTAATCCGAAGAAATGTTATCCATTTTTGAAAACATCGACGTAAGAGGCTATATCACAAAGCCTACGCCCAATAAAATAATTGATTGATTGGAAATGTATATTAATAGAATATGTGTACTGTCTAAGTTGTTTTGGGCACGAATGCCTCATAAGTGTTGTCATCGTAGAACACCCTTATCTCGGTGATCCTGCGTTTCAGTATGTCAATTTTTTTCTGTCCAGAAATGGTGTTTTCCTTATCAGTTAATCCTTGACCATTGTTTTTCTTCGTCTTTCCCTCATGAGTTTCTCCATTTCCCTCCGATAGGGTGGGAGCAGGTGCTTCATGCTGGATTTCCAGGACGTCCTGTCTCTCAGTGTCATACATTGAGCCTTCACCGAAAAGCAACCATGCGAGGCTGATATTGGGAATCTTCTTACGGATGGCCTCCACCTGGTTGATCGTGGGCTTCGTACGTCCTGTGAAGATGCCACTCAACACTGCAGCGGAGATGCCGGTGAATTTAGAGAAGGCCTGCTGGGTCATATGCTGTGACTCCATGATGAGTTTGATTCTATCTTTCATAAGAGAAGATACCTGTTTATGCCTTGTTTTGACTCATTTCACTAAGATTTTACAAAGGTAAATCCTTTTTTTGAATTTTGCAAACTTTTTAAGGAAAAATTTCAATTATGTGAATTTGCGTTTTTAAATTTAATTTTATCAACAATTCACATTTTTAAAGAGACACAATGGTTTACAAATGTAAATCATGCTTTCCTTGCAGAAAATGTTTACAAGGGAAAAATCGAACGGAAAAATGCAAAATATTGGGATTAAATTCATTATACAGAACGGCGTCGCCGTTTTTAAGACAAATTCACTAAAATACGTGTTTTCTATGTGTTTAGGGTTAAAAAGTCGTAAAACGAAATGACGTAACACGTTGGGGTTGTGTAGGTTACTATGGTATATGCATAAAGTATATTTATTCATTTATGTTTGTTAACTTTGATAATTTGGATTTGTTGATTGGTTTGCATTTACATTTGTTGATTTACTTATGTTAACAACAAATAAGAATTTATGTTTTTAAATTGTTGATTTTTACAATTCTTGTTTGCAAATTCGAATGTTAAAAATTGCAAACGTGATGGTTTTCCTGGTCGATTGAGTCGATTTTTGGCTGTTTTTCGAATTTTGTTGACGACGGTCTTGTTTTCGTCTGAAAATTGGAGTTTTGGAGGGCAGAAAATGGCGGAAGGAGTTGTTTGCTTGCATTTTAGGCCGAAAAAACGCCCCATGAGAATGGAGCGTTCCAGGAATTCAGGAGGTATTTTTTCTGTAATTTTAGTGCAGAATGAAGTATACGAGTTCTTTCAGCAGGTCTCCTGGGGTGGTATTTGGGTTGTCTATACCCTTACTTTTTGCGTCGGTGACTCTGATTTGGTGAATGATTTGCATTGTTTTCCATCCATTGAAAGAATCTCTGGCAGTAATGAAGTTTTTTGCGATATAAGAAGATGAAAGATTGAGTGCAGCCATCACTCCCCTTTCGCTTTTATCGGCAGCATAGTGTAAGATCATCAGGTCTTGGAAGAACTTGAAGAGTCCGGGAAGGAACGCATAGAGTGAAGCCGTCTTGGGATTGCTGTCAATATATTTTACTATCCTATTTGCCTTAAACACATCCCTTCTGATGATGGCGTCGCGCAGTTCGAAGAAGTTATAGTCTTTGCTGATGCCTATTTTGCTTTCTACGATTTCCGGTGTCACCACCCTTTTGTCATCAATGTCGATGAGTGTCTTGTCGAGTTCGGAAGCCAGTCGTGAGAGGTCGTTGCCCACGGCGTCGGCCACCATCTGTTTTGCCTTTGGTTGGATGGTAGCGTTTTTCTCCTTCAGGTATTTTTCGACGAATGCCGGAATTTCCCAATCCTTTTTCTTTGCGCTGTCGAAGATGACTCCCTTAGCCGCTGCCTCCTTCATGAAGGACAGTCGGTTGCTGAGTTTCCCCTTATAACTGATGACGAGGATGGTAGATGGTGATGGTTTCTCGAAATAGTATTTCAGTTTGTCCCACCCTTTCATGTTTTGTGCCTCTTTCACGATGACCACCTGGTATTGTGCCATCATGGGGAAACGCTTTGCCATGTCGGCGACTTGCGATGCGTTGGTGTCGAGGCCATAGACAACAGTTTGGTTGAAGTCTCTCTCCTCGGGTGTGAGTACGTTGTTCTCGAGATACTGCGTCACCTTATCTATATAATAAGGTTCTTCGCCCATGATGAAGTAGATGGGTTTGAATTTTCGCTGCTTGAGGTCGGCCATCAGCGTCTCGTAGGTAGTTTTCCCAGCCATAATGAGTGAGTGATGCTAATTAAATTGCACAAAATGGGTGAAACGTCCCCGAAATGCACATGTTTTTATTATCTTTGCAAAGATAATGAAAGTCGAGCGCAGAACAAAATGAACTTGTTCATTTTTTATGCCGAGACGCATCTTATCTTAGCCACGTTGTGGCAAAGTAATGAAAGTCGAGCGCAGAACAAAATGAACTTATTCATTTTTTATGCCGAGACGCATCTTATCTTCGCCACATTATACAATAACCTATTTTGAGTGATGGTTGACTTAACTCTCCCCTCTTTCGGGATCAGGATTATGGAGCGTGGCGGCAAGCGCGTGGTATTCGACCCACTCCGTCGCCGTTATGTGTCGCTTACTCCAGAGGAGTGGGTGCGCCAGCATTTTGTCAACTACCTGACTGCCCACCTTGGTTACCCGATGGCTCTGCTTGCCAACGAGGTGGAGTTGCAAGTTGGCCAAAAGCGGCTTCGTTGCGACACTGTTGTTTACGGCAAGCAGGCCGAGCCTCTGATGATAGTGGAATACAAGGCACCCCACATCCCTGTCACCCAGAAGGTGTTCGACCAGGTATCCGCCTACAACCTGCTGTTGCATGTCGACTATCTCCTGGTGAGCAATGGAGTGGAGCACTATTGTTGCAAGATGGACTATGACAATCAAAAATATTTATTTTTGGAGTCTATCCCGACATACGAAAACATTTTACAAAAGTAACATTTGACACATTAAGAACAAGATATGGGTATTTTCAAATGGATAGGTGGAGCCCTTGGTTTCATGTTCGCTCCCCCACTCGGTATCTTTTTAGGTTATTTTCTTGGCAGCATCATCGACGGCATCATCGATGGCAGTGAGAGTTCCTCGTACCAGTCGGAGGACTACGCCCAATCCAGCGATACCGGCAGCCGATATGATACTGGTCGCCGCAACAGTTTTCTTTTTTCTCTGTTGGTATTGGCTTCCTATGTGATTCGTGCCGACGGCAAGGTGATGCACTCTGAGATGGAGTATGTACGCAGGTTTCTCCGTGTGAATTTCGGAGAGTCGTCGGTGGAGCAAGGCAATCAGATTATCCTCCGCTTATTGGAGGAGCAGAAGAAATCGCCTTATCTCTTCCAACAGCGTATCCGTCAGGTGTGCCAGCAGATTGCCGGTGCGTTGAATTACAGTGAGCGTTTGCAGTTGCTCAACTTTCTCGTCGACCTGGCCAAGTCGGACGGCACTGTTCCCCAGTCGGAACTGAATGCCCTCTACGAGATAGCCCAGAACATGGGGTTGTCGCGCAGTGATGTCGATATGATGGTCAACCTGGAGCGTGGAAGCAGTTCTGAAGGCACGTTGGAAGAAGCCTACAAGGTTCTTGGTGTATCTCCCACCGCCACCGACGACGAAGTGAAGAAGGCCTACCGCAAGTTGGCCCTTGAGCACCATCCCGACCGTGTGTCGGCCCTTGGTGACGATGTGCGCAAGGCTGCCGAGAAGAAGTTCCAGGAGATTAACGCGGCGAAGGAGAAGATATGGAAATCGAGGGGACTTTAGTCTGGACTTTGCCCGATTGAGAATTGTACAGAAAAAGCACAGAGGCGCCTTTTGGGCGCCTCTGTTTTGTTGATGTGTGGTATTTTACTCGTAGTGTGTGTCGAGGTATACCACTTTCGTGACGAGGTATTCTTCCACGCCATGTTTTCCGTCGGCCCCACCGATGCCACTCTTTTTCATTCCGGCATGGAATCCCTGCATGGCCTCGAAGTGCTCGCGGTTGATATACACCTCTCCGAATTCCAGTTCTCTGCACACCTTGGCAGCGATGTCGATGCTCTTGGTGTACACCGACGACGCCAGTCCGTATTCCACGTCGTTGGCCCATGCGATGACCTGGTCGATATTGTCGAACTCCACGAGAGGGATGACCGGTCCGAAAGTCTCCTCGTGCACGATGTCGAAGTCCTGCTTCACGTCATCGAGCACGGTAGCGGCATAGAAGTAGCCCTTCTCCCCCACTCTGTTTCCGCCGCAGAGCAGTTTTGCTCCCTGTTTGATGGCGTTGGCCACCTTTGCCTCCACGCTCTCGAGCGCGCGTTGCTCCACGAGAGGTCCCATGTCGACGCTGTCGTCGGCGCAAGGGTCGCCCACCTTCACAGCCTTCATCTTCTTGACGAGGATGTCGGTGAACTCCTTCTTGATATCCTTATGCACATACACTCGCTCTGCATTGTTGCAGATCTGTCCGTTGTTTCCTATTCTCGAGTCCACCACCCATTGTGCGGCAGCCTCAAGGTCGGCATCTGGGAACACGATGGCGGGAGCCTTTCCTCCCAGTTCGAGCGACACCTTTGTGATATTGTCGGCGGCAGCCTTCATGATGCTCTCTCCAGCCCCCACGCTTCCGGTGACGCTGACGATGCCGATTTTCGGGCTTGCTGCCAATGCGTTGCCCACCACCGAGCCTTTTCCTGTGATGACGTTGAAGACGCCAGCGGGCAGCCCTGTCTCATCCACCACCTTGGCGAACTCGCAGCAGTTTTCCGGTGTGAGTTGTGAGGGTTTGATGACGATGGTACATCCTGTGATGAGTGCAGCGCCCGCCTTTCGTGCGATGAGGAAGAAGGGGAAGTTCCATGGCAAGATGCCAGCCACCACGCCGATGGGTTCTTTGAAGAGCATGATGTTTTCGCCCCTTCTGTCGCTGGGAATTATCTCGCCCTCTATCTGTCGTGCGAACGTGGCCATGTAGTCGAAGTAGTCGGCGGTGACTGCCACCTCTACGGTAGCCCAGTTGCGTGTCTTTCCTTGTTCGCGCATGATGATGTCGACGAACTCGTTTTGTCTTTTCCTGATGCCGTCGGCCATTTTCTTCAGGTAAGCCGCCCTCTCTATTGCCGGTGTCTTTGCCCAGGCTTTCTGTGCTGCCTTAGCAGCGTCGAGTACTTCGTCCACCTCTTCCACGGTACCTTCCGGTTGACGGCTGATTACCTCTTCGGTAGAGGGGTTGAGGACTTTGATCCATTTGCCCGACTTGCTTTCAACGAACTTGCCGTTGATGTACATTTTTAAGTCTTTCATAAACTTGATTGTTTTAGTTAGAGAAATATAGGTTAAGTATCACATTCGCTTCACTTGTGTCAATTAAAAGGGAGTTGATGGGGAGTATGCCCACATCATTACCCATTGATTTGGCATGATGTCTTATCAAGATGGCATAAACCATTTTTATTCCATCATTTCCTCCGCTTGCGAGAATTGCGTATGGAATAGTGCTGTTTTCTCCTTGACTTGTTTTTTCACCACAAAAATATAGAAAAAAAATCATAATCCAAGCGGATTATGATTTTTTAAAAGTTTTGTGAAGAGACACTTCTATCGGGAGACAATCCCGGGTTTAGTTTTCTTCTGTATTCTCGCTTTTTCTTCTGCTGCGTGTTGAACGCTTTTTGGGCTTTTCCTCTGTTGTGATTTTCACGCCGGCCAATTCGGGGTCGATGAGGATACGGCCGCAATACTCGCACACGATGATTTTCTTGTGCATCTTGATGTCGAGTTGTCGCTGTGGCGGGATTTTGTTGAAGCATCCACCGCAAGCGTCGCGCTGCACATACACCACACCCAGACCGTTGCGGGCGTTCTTACGGATGCGCTTGAAACTGGTGAGCAGACGAGGTTCGATTTTCACCTCCAGGTCGGCAGCCTTGCTCTTGAGTTTGTCCTCTTCTTCCTTGGTTTCCTGCATGATTTCATCGAGTTCACCTTTTTTCTCCTCGAGTATCTGCGTGCGGTCTTCCACAAGTTCCTGGTTTTGCTTGAGCACTTCCTGCCTCTCTTCTATCCTTGTCTGAGCCTCTCGGATTTTCTTGTTGCAGAGTTCGATTTCGAGCGTCTGGTATTCTATCTCCTTGCTCAGCGTGTCATACTCCCTGTTGTTCTTCACCTCGTTGAGTTGCTCATTGTATCTTGCCACGCTGGCCTCTGCCTCGGCGATATCACCCTTTCTCTGGGTGATGGCGTTCTGGAACTCAGAGATTTCGTTCTCTATTTTCTCGATGCGTGTGCGCAGACCTGTGATTTCGTCTTCCAGGTCTTGCACCTCCAGGGGCAGTTCGCCTCTGAGCGCTCTCTTCTCATCGATCTGCGAAAGTGTGGACTGCAGTTCGAAGAGAGTTTCCAGTTTCTTCTCAACTGGTAAGTCTGTAGGATCTTTTTTTGCCATATTACTTAAGTTTCGCATTCGCTCCGCTTACGGAAGTTAAAGGGAATTCCTTCGCTTGCGCAAGTTGAGTCATAATTATAAATAGATAATCGGGTTGGTATTGAGTTTTGTCAGGTAGCACCCGACGCCCTCACATTTTTCCTTGATGATGGATTGCAATATTTCGCTGGTGAATTGTTCGCTTTGGTAGTGTCCGATGACGCAGACCTGTATTTCCTGGTCATGTCCGAAGAAGTCGTGGTAGTGCATCTCCCCGGTGACGAAGGCGTCGGCCCCTTGTGCAATGGCATCATCGAGGAGGAATGCCCCTGCCCCACCGCAGAGAGCCACCCGTTGGATGTCGCGCTGCAGGAGTTGGTTGGCCTGTACGCAAGCCACGTTGAACGTATCTTTCAGCATCTTCATGAAGTCGGCCGCTCTCATGGGTTGTGGCAGCATGCCCACCACCCCACTGCCACTCTCAACGCCCATGACGTTTTTTGGCGCAAGGAACTGGATGTCGTGGAGCATCATTTTCTCCGCTATCTTGAAGTTCACCCCACCTTTAGCATTATCGAGGTTGGTGTGCATCGAGATGATGGCGATATTGTTTTTCACCGCTTTCATCACACAGCGTTGCACCATATTGGCATCCGACACCTGTTTGAGTCCTCGGAAGATGAGCGGGTGGTGCGACACGATGAGGTTGCAGCCCAGTTGCACGGCCTCATCGATGACCTCTTCGGTCACGTCAAGACACAATAATGCCCCTGATGCATCCGTCTCTGTCAGTCCCACTTGCAGGCCGGCATTATCGTAGTCTTCCTGCAGGGGCAGAGGCGCGAACTGTTCAAGGGCATGGAGCACTTCTTTTATTTTCACGCTTGTCTGCTTTTGGTTCCAAAAACATTAGTTTGCAAAGTTAGTGAGATTTAGGGAGAATCCGCTATTCTCGGGCAAGGAATTAACTTTTTTTATCAAGTTGGAAGGAGAAGATGGGCGGGATGGGCTATATGGGCAGAATGGGCGGGATGGGCAGAGTAGGCGAGGTGGGCTATGAGCCCAGGCCGCCCCTTTACTTTCCGGTGTTTCCCCTCGAGCGCGCCTTATAGACCTGCCATTCCTGGTTCATCGTCTCGATGCTGGCTGCCTCGATAATGTTTTCCACCTTGTCATCGAGTCTGGGAAAGAAATCGATGCCCGTAAGTTTTTCCACTTCGTCTACAGACTTGATGCAGTCGGTCATCTTTCTGTGTTTTCCGCTATTGGGATAGACGAAGCCTATGGCTTTCGACTTCCCCCTGTCGTCGAGGATGACCTTGAAGAAAGCATCGGGCACCGCCACTTTATTCTTTCCGATGGTCTTTCTCACCCCATTGTAAAAAATGGGTCCTGTGACGATGTAGATATCGCCTATGCTTCTTGCCCAATAGCGGCACTGTATTTCGAGGTCGTTCCAGTCGCCCTTGTTCAGCCAGTGGTTTTGCGGGCAGATATTGGAGAAGAGAAACGACTGCATCTGCGCCCTTCGGTCCCATTTGTTGTCGCCTGAGGGACACATATGTCCTCTGTCGTAACGCGAATCATAGTAGTCGTCGTCGGTAGCCCTTGGGTAAGGCACGTCCATGTCTTCCGTAAACTCCATGTTGTCGCGGTAGTTGTTGCCATTGGTGTGTGCTTTGGTGAGATGCCAAGCCACCCAGTTGGGTATCTTACGGTCTTTGTTGTACGACACGAAATAGCCTTCGCGCTTGAGCAGCAGTTCTGCTGTGGCGTTCATCCTGGCAGGAATCTCCATGGCGTTGAACGTAGCCTTTTTCTTTTCCCTCGCCTTCTTGGTGTCGCTTGTGGTAGTGGAAGTATTGTCGGTCTTTGATTCTTCCCAATAATAGAAAGACGTTGCCTGTTGGTCTTCGTCAGCAGGTTCTGGCGTCTTGCTCTTCTTGCATCCCACGAGGGTGAGTATTATGAGTGCGGCACAGCACACCATTCTCTCCAATGTATCATTTCTCATTGCCATGGTGGTTAGTCGTTTGATGTTGTCATTGACAAGCGACAAAAATAATAAAAATATGAATAAAGTCTTATAGAAATGCACAAAAAAGACAATTTTCATAAGAAAAACGACATCTCTATCTGTCATTTTGTTCTTTTTTTTGAAAACAAGACCATTTTTCTTGTTCATACCCACAAAAAAATGCTGGATTTTATCTAATTTTGCATTTAGAAGACTGACGCATCATGCCAAACGACACCTATTTTCCCGCCGAATGGCATTACCAAAGTGGGGTACAACTTACCTGGCCCCATGCCGGCACCGACTGGAAAGACTGTCTTGACGAGATTACCGAGACATTCTTGCAGTTGGCGAAAGCCATTGCCAGCCATGAGCATCTGCTTGTGGTCTGTCCCGACGTGTGGGAACTGCGCGTGTTGCTCTCACAGCATCTCACCGCCGAGGAGATGCACCGTGTGCTCTTCTGCTGGTGCGACACCAATGACACATGGGCGCGCGACCATGGTGCCATCACCCTCCTCCACCCCACTCCTGACGGAGAAGTTCCCCTGTTGCTCAACTTCAAGTTCAATGGTTGGGGCGAGAAGTTCCCTTCCGACCTCGACGATGCCATCACCGGCGAGGTAGCCAACCATGGCCTGTTTCATGTCCCCCTTACCGACCACTCTGATTTCGTGCTCGAAGGCGGTTCGATAGAAACCGACGGCCTTGGCACCCTTTTCACCACCAGCATGTGCCTTCTGGCTCCCCATCACAACCCGTCGCTCACCCAAGCCGAGATAGAGGAGCGTCTGAAGTCGATGCTGTGTGTAGACCGTGTGGTATGGCTCGACCACGGCTCGCTGTTGGGCGACGACACCGACGGCCATATCGACACCATTGTGCGCTGCGCCCCCGACCACACCCTGCTCTACGTGGGGTGCGATGATACCGGCGACCCCCAATATGCCGATTTCCTCGCCTTGGAGCAACAACTTCAGGCTTTGCGCACCATCGACGGCAAGCCCTACCGTCTGCTCCGCCTTCCCATGCCCACTCCCATTTATGACGACGGCACCCGTTTGCCCGCCACCTACGCCAACTTTTTGGTGATTAATGGTGCTGTGATAGTGCCCACCTACCGTCAGCCCCGCAACGACGACATGGCCGCCGCCACCATTGCCCAGGCATTCCCCGGCCGCGAGGTCATCCGTATCGACGCCACCACGGTGATACGCCAGCATGGTTCGCTCCACTGCCTCACCATGCAATATCCCGATGGTGTGCTGGTGAAGCCCAACCCCGTGAACATCTGAAACCATTTTGTTGCTATCCTGTCTATGAAACAACTGAAAATAGGTATTGTGCAACAGCACAACACCGCCGACACCGCCGACAACATGCGCCGCCTTGCCGCAAGCATCACCTCCCTCTCCCAGCAGGGAGCACAACTCATCGTCCTCCAGGAGTTGCACAACTCGCTCTATTTCTGCCAAACCGAGGATGTGGGAGAGTTTGACCAGGCAGAACCTGTCCCCGGCCCTTCGACTGCATTTTACGGTGCATTGGCCAAGGAGTGCCATGTGGTGCTGGTGACCTCACTTTTCGAGCGTCGTGCCCCCGGTCTCTACCACAACACCGCCGTGGTGTTCGACAGCGACGGCAACATGGCCGGCCGATATCGCAAGATGCACATCCCCGACGACCCTGCCTATTATGAGAAGTTCTACTTCACCCCCGGCGACCTCGGTTTCCATCCCATCGACACCAGCGTGGGCCGTTTGGGCGTGATGGTATGCTGGGACCAATGGTATCCCGAGGCAGCGCGACTGATGGCCCTTGCCGGTGCCGACCTGCTCATCTACCCCACCGCCATCGGCTATGAGAGCAGCGACACCCCCGAGGAACAGCAACGTCAGCGTGAGGCATGGACCACCGTGCAGCGCGGCCATGCCGTAGCCAACGGTCTTCCTGTGGTAGCCGTCAACCGTGTGGGGCATGAGCCAGACCCCTCGGGCCAGACCCGTGGCATCATGTTCTGGGGAAGCAGTTTTGTGGCTGGTCCACAGGGCGAGTTGCTCTACCGTGCCAATGCCGATGACGAGGCTACCGCCGTAGTGGATGTCGACCTCGACCACAGCGAGCAAGTACGTCGCTGGTGGCCCTTTCTCCGCGACCGCCGCATAGAGGATTATGGGGATATTGTCAGGAGATTCAGGGACACTGGGCTTTGCCCAAATGAAAAATAAAAGGGATTTAAAGAGACCTTACCTTTTTTGGCGTCTTTATTGCGCTATTATTCCTTTCGCTTGATTGCCATCCAACCTGCTATGCACAGTGCTATGATGGCCATTGCCATCACCGCGATGAAGAAGCGGCGATAGCCGAGATAGTCTTGCATAACACCGGTGAGACATCCCGATATGATGATTGAGGCGATGACCAGCGACCAGCACATGTCGAGATGCACCTTTTCGCACACTTCCCCGTTGCCATACATTATATATAATATGAATGCCACTATGCCGAATCCGCAGCACCACTGCTCCACTGACAGGCAGACGGTGACGAGCCACAGTTCACTGGGCATGGTATAGGCCAAGAACACATATATGGCATCGGGCAGGGTGAAAGCCAGAGCCATCACCAGACACCATTTCCTCAGTCCGTTTTTCCTCACACATTCCACCCCCATCACATATCCTGCCATGGCGATGATTGTTGCCACGGTACAGAAGGCAAATCCCATCTCCTGTGGACTGAACGAGAGTCCGCCGATGCTGCCTTTGTCGACGAGGAAGAGCAAGGTGCCTCTCCACAAGAAGAACTCATGCAGTGGAAAGAACAAGACGAAGAGCGCGAAGAGCCATCTCCTGTCGGCTTTCCACCAATCCGCCATCGCTGTCTTGCGCTGTTGCCATGCTTCCACGACGGCAACATTTCTCCCCGTATCACTCATCTTGCCCACGGCAGCCCAAAGCAGGAAAGCGATGATGAGCACGATGGCTGTCGCCACCTTGAATGCCAGGGTCCACGACTCCTCGATATTTCTCGACACCACCTCCATGTTGCCTGCCAGCAACATCATCACCCCCATGACGATGACCACAGCCATCAGTTTGCAGGGCACCATGGCTTTCAGTACGCCATAGTTCCTCTTTTCCAAGAGTTCCCTATTGTTTTCCGCGGCAGCAGCATCAAAACAAGCCCCGGCGATAGATGCCACCGCAAAGGCCACCCACATCTTCCAGTTGTCAGGGAAAAGAGTCATATTCTCCGCCACGACATACATGGTCACGCCAAAGAGCACGAGTGAGAGCACCATCCACCATTTGCGTTGCCCCATAGTTTCCATCACAGGAGAGAGGAAGGGTCGCAGTGCCAACGGCAGCAAGAAGAGCGATGTGACAAGTGTTGCCACTCCATTGCCCATACCCAGCCGATTGAACATCACCAGGGATACAGCCATGAGCATCACCACCATACCCCTCGCGAAGCAAAGCAGAGGCAACGAAGCGTGGAATCGGTTTATTCTCTTTTGCATTTTCTCTTGAGGATGAACTTATTCTTTTTTCTTTCCGAACTCAGGGTCGATTTTGATGAAGGCTGTCACGGCAAAGGTGATGATGCAAAGGAACATGACGATGATGAAGAAGGTGGAGTAGCCCACCGCATCCTTTATCCATCCCGACACCATGCCGGGGAGCATCAGTCCGAGGTACGACAACCCCGTGCAGATGGCATAGTGCGAAGTCTTGAACTCACCCTGGCTGTAATAAAGCATGTAGAGCGTCAGTGCGGTGAATCCCAGCCCATAGCCGAACTGCTCGATGAACAGACATGAACTGATGAGGAACAAGTTTCCCGGCTGCGCGAAACTGAGATACACATATACGATATCGGGCAGTGTGATGGCGCAGACGAAGGGCCACAGCCATCGTTTCAGTCCGTCGCGGCTTGCCAGCATGCCACCCACGATGCCGCCCAAGAGCAGTCCGATGAGTCCTACCGTGCCGTAAGCCAATCCGAAAGCCTCCTTGGTGAGGCCCAGTCCCCCCTCCTCCATCGGCCGCAGCAAGAACGTGCTGGCCATTTTGGTGAGCATGGCTTCAGGGAAACGATAGAGCAGCAGGAAGAGCAATACGAAGACTATTTGCTTGACGGGCACCTTGGTGAAGAACGAGGTGAGCATCTGCCACAGTCCGCGTGCCACATCACTTGCCGTAAGCCCATCGTTCTTCCGGTCTACTGGTCTTGGCATGGCAAAGCGATGATAGAGCCAGATGGCTATGAATATGGCAGAGAGTCCGAAGAAGATGAGGCTCCATGTGAAAGCCTTGCTGTCGGGGAATATCTCCTGCAACACTCCTGCCAACCACACCAGCACCCCCTGTCCGAAGATGACAGCGATGCGGTAGAATGTGTTGCGGATGCCCACGAACCACGACTGGTCGTGACTATCGAGGTCGAGCATATAGAAGCCGTCGGCAGCGATGTCGTGCGTGGCACTGGAGAAGGCCATGAGGAAGAAGAAGAACATCGTGCCCTGGAACCAGAATGACGTGTTCACCGTGAATGCCACTCCTGCAAACGCCGCTCCCAGGAGCAGTTGCATGGTGAGCACCCACCATCGTTTGGTCTTGAACAGGTCAACGAACGGACTCCACAGCGGCTTGATGACCCACGGCAGTCCGAGCCAACTCGTATAGAGGGCTATCTCGGTGTCGGTCATGCCCATTTCCATGTACATCACCACTGCCACGGTCATTACCACCACATTGGGCAGACCTTCGGCGAAATATAGCGTGGGAATCCATGCCCACGGGTTTCTCTTTTTTTCCATCATGCTTACCTGTAAAGTTTCTTTATCTGCGCTCCACGGTAGTAGTGAAGCAGTATCTGGTCGTAGGAGAATCCCTTCTCTCCCATCATTGCCGCGCCTATCTGACAGAGTCCCACGCCGTGTCCCCATCCTGCACCGTGCAGGATGAACCGTGCGGGCAGTCCGTCGGTCTCACCCTCAGTATCGACGACGAAAGCCGAACTGAGCAGGTGAGTCTCGCTGAGCGCGCGTCTTATCTCCAGTTCCTTCCCTATGGTGAGGGTGTGCTCAGTACCCTCTATGCGCAGTTTCGAGATACGTCCACTTCGGCCGCGCTCCACCACGGTGAGTGCCTTGATGCCGCCGAAATCTATTTTCAGTTTGTCGGCCACGAGGCGTGCCACCTCCTCCTGACTGAGCACAACCCTCCATCGATAGAAATCGGAGGTTTCGGTGTCGTAGTCGTTGAGCACCTGTTGGAGCACATTGGCATCAGAAGTGTTGCAGTAAGCCTCCGGACTGTCAAGAATCCATTTTCTGGCGTTCTGCTCCACCCTCAAGTCTATTAGTCCTCCCTCTGCCCTGTCGGGCACCGACCTCAGGTAAGGTTTCGCGAGGTTATCCCAACAATACTGGAACTCCTCCGTCACTCCTCCACAGCACTTGCTGAAACGTGCATCGCAGATGTCGCCGTCGAAGACGAGCACCTGTCCTCTTGTGGCCTCCACGGCTGCCGCCGCCTTCCGTCCCACCGCTCTGGTGATGCCCTGGTAGCGCTGACAGTGGTCGTCGGCGCAGACGTCGAAGATGGTATGGTCTTCGCGGTCGTACCATTTGATGAGTTCGTCGTCTTTCTTGACGAAGGAGAAGAAATTCTCTCCCGACTTCTTCAGGTTGTTGCGTCGTTCCATCTGTGCAAGGAGCCAACTCCGTGAGATGACGGCATGCGCCTTGAGCAGTTCGTCGGATGCCGTTGCCTTCATCTCGCTGGAGATGACGCTGGTGAGGTATTCCTCTACCGGCAGCAGGTTGATGGCACACACCTTGTCGGCCTCCACCACCAGCCGCAGAGCCCCTCTGAAGGTCTGCACTTCTTTCCGCTCCCAATGGAAGTCGATGCCTATGGTGACATCGTGGAGCGAGAACGAAGCCTGCGCATTCTTCGGAACAAATGACAGTTCGCGGTACTGCCTTCCGCCCCATGCAATGCCTCCTTCAGAGAACTCCACCACCTGTTCACCCTCGATGCTCTCCCCTTTTGCCATGTACGGCATATTGAGAGAGAACCTGATGGTCTTTCCGCTCACTATACCCACAGCCACCTGTGGTTCTTTCGCGCTGTTCTTTTCGTTTCGTTTCTCTGCCGTTTTTCCTTTCAGCAAGTCTATCACGGCAGCCATATCATCGTCGCTGATAGCCACTTCCCTGAGTATACCGATGGCACTCTCGGCACTGATGCGGTCGAAATCGTCGCGCCGTGGCGTGATGAGGAGTCCTGCCATGTCGAGAGCCCCCGGACTGACAAGCATCTGCCTGTCGCCCTCGTCGTAGTAGCATGCCGGGCGGTGGCGCCGCCGTGGGAAGACCACAGAGAGGAACTCCTCCTTTGTTCTCCAACTCACGATGTTCATCATGGGTTCCTCTCCCCTCTGTCGTTCCGCATCCTTCACCTCGCCATCCAGGGCCTGATAGAGTTTCCTGAACAGCCGTTCGTCGTTCGTCCTGTCCTGGCTTCTGATGAGCAACGCATGACAGGGATAGTCGTCGATGACATAGATGCCGTTGCCCTCATCGATGGTCACCAATGGCTGCAGGTTGCGGCATAGCCGTGGCCATGCCGTTTGCAGCGGCAGTTGTCCTGTCGTGCCCGCCTGCAGGTGCAAGTGGTCGGGAGCCGAGGCCCCGCATCGTGGTCCGTTGTAGAACACTGTGATTTCGGGATTTGTCTCGAGCAACTTATGTATCTCCGAATAGTTGTCGGCTATCTGCTGAGGCTGGTGCCGTCGCGCGGTTATAGTAAAATGAGAGTTGAGTATGGGGAATGGATTCACGAGGATATCCAGTTTTGCGTCGAAGGGCTTGACGATTTGTTCCTCTGGCCGGTTTTTCGCACAGAGGAAACACGGGCGCTCGCTGATATCCTGTTTCGACACTTTCGCCCCCGTGGAGACGATGCGAGCGGGATTCCACTGTGCCACGAGCGAGATGGTGTTGTCGTCGTTCTGCAGTTGCCGTGTCTCCACGGCATTCAGGTCGCGGTAGCGCTGTCGGGCATCAGGCCACAGTTCAAGTTGTCGGTTGAAGAACCTCACGAGCGAATTGTCCTCCATATAGTTTCCCTTTCCGCTGGCCATGCGTTGGCGTGCGGCTATCTCAAGGGTGCGCAGTTGGTCCTTGTAGGTGTTGTTGGCGTTCACTCGCTCTATGGAGAGTGCGGCGTCGCTATTTCCTCCCCACCGGCGGCAGAGGTACAGTTCGTCGTAGATACGTCCGATGCGGTATCTGCGGCTGAAAGCCAGTCCCATGGCATAGTCTTCGCCATAACTGGTATTGGGCAAGAGAATCTGTCTTAGCAGTGGTGTGAAGAATGCGCGTGGTGCTCCCAGTCCGTTGATGCGCAGCGCGTTGTTGCACCCATTGTCTTCGGTCCACTCACGATGGTCGATGATTCCCGGCGGCAGCGTGTTGAGGTCGAAGTCACACATTCTGTATGCCCCCACCACCATTGCAGCCCGCTGTTTGTAGAACGCGTCGACGATGCGTTGCAGCGTTTGAGGCGAAGAGTAGAGGTCATCGCTGTCGAGTTGCACGGCGAAGCGTCCGCAGCGGTCGTCGACGACAGCGGTGTTCCAGCATCCGCCGATGCCCAAGTCGGTGCGGTCGGGGATGATGTGCACGAGGCGTGGGTTGTCGTATGCTTTCAGCAGTTGTGTAGTGCGGTCGGTGGAATGGTTGTCGACGACGATGACGTTGTAGTCGAACGAGGTTTTCTGCGACAGTGCAGAATCCACCGCATCGCAGATGGTCTTCTCCCTGTTGTATACAGGTATGATGACCGATGCCTCGTACTTGAAATCCTGTTCCTTGAAGTCGGGCGTGGCATAACTGTTGGTGTCCACCAGTGCCCCAATCTCCCTCAGGTGGTTGGTGGCAGCCTTCTCCATCTCTACCTGCACCTCACGGTTGCGTGGGTTCACATAGTCGAACTGTTTCTCTCCACTTGCCCTGAGGTCGAGTTCCTGTTCGGTATACAGGTATTCGTTCAAGTGCAAGAGGGTTCCCTTGCGGCTGATGAAGAGGCGCAGGTCGTAGATGCCCGCAAACTGGTATTGCGGCAGTTTCTCCTGTCGCAAGTATTCGTGCAGCAGTTCCGAGCGTATGAGGAGTATCGACCCGAAGTCGAAGTCGTCGCGGATGCTGCCCGGTTGGTAGTCGATAACAGGATGCTTCACCGCCTTGCCGTTTTCCATGGAATAGTGGTCGGCATAGACGAGTGCCGCCCCTGCATCCTTGGCCACCCTAAGGAGCCGTTCGGCGGCATACATGCCGAGGGTGACGGGAGTGCTCTTCGTGAAGAGCATCACGAAGTCGGCCTCTGTATGTTGTTGCATGGCTACTACGGCAGCCGTAGACTGCAACCTGTTGACGGGCAGCAGGGTACAGTCTGCCGGGCAGTCGCCTTCGGGCTGCTGTCCTTCACCCACGAGCAGGTAGATATGATGTATGGTCTTGTCGGTGCGCAACTGGCTCACTGTCATCTCTGCCACGTCCATGTTGTCGCACGGCAGGAAGCAGTCGATTTTTCCTCTCATATTGCTTAAAGTTGTTTGCAAAGTCCAAAATTACAACAAAAAAATGAGAATCCGTGAAGAGGTGGTGCTTTTTATCGTTTTTTCGTGGAAAAGGGAAGGGTTCTGAGGTTTGAGAATTGAGATTTATGCCTCAAAAGAGTGGCACTGCATCTGCTGCAGTGCCACCTTGCCCGTTTCCTTGGAAAGGGCTATGACAAAAACGATGAATAATTTCAGTCATCCATACCAATAAGCATTCCACTGTGATTGAATTTCAAGTCGAGGTCGTTGGAGAGTTCTATATCATATCCATGGCGTTCCTTGTCGATTTTCACGATCTGCACACCGGGGAAGTTGGTCTCCACATAAGTAGCGATGGGTTGTGGCACGAGGGCGGCAGGCACAGCCTTCAACTTGCAGTCCACTTTATCCCATTCACCTTTTTTGTCGAAGTCGATCTCAGTACCATCCTTGAGTCGCACCTCATACCTTGTTTTCATGAACTCGGAATCTTTTTGTGCGAAGAGGACGGGGTTGTCAGGGAAGTTAGTTGTGATAAACGTCCTGGCTGCTGCGGGGAGTTGCTCAGGAGTAATCATCTTATCTTTGGCAAAGCACGAAGTCAGTGCTACTACAAATACCAATGCTACCATGCTAAATCTTGTCGCTTTCATATTTTTAAAGTTTAAATTGTTATTATTGTTTTTTTCGTTATTTGTCTGATGACATTGCAAATATAGCAATAATTTCTGCTCAGTTCCAAAAAAACAACCCAAAAATAACGAAATTCCATAAGACCAAGAGCCGCTAATTGGACAAGAAAAAGAAAAGTCCTTCTTTTCTGTCCGAAAACATGTTAAAGACATACCGTAAAGAACTAATTTTATCTAATTTTTCTGTTTTTCCCAACCAAACATTCATCGTTTATGAAAAAAGCAGTAATTTAGAAGCCATGATATAATAAATCGCATGTGATTGCGTATATATAATAAGGAGAAAACTATCATGAAAAGAGGAAAAAAGATATGCAAGACCCTGAAGGAGGTGCGTATGCAGGTGGCCAGAGCCAACGACATCGACTATACCCCCGCTGAGTGCCACCATGAAGGCGACTGCGCCGGCACCTGTCCGAAGTGCGAGGCCGAGGTGCGGTATTTAGAGCGTCAACTCAATATGCGCCGACAGTTGGGCAAGGCTGTGGCGGTGGTGGGTGTGAGCGTGGGACTGGCAGCCCTCAGCGCCTGCAAGACCCATAAGACCACCCCTACCGAACTTGGTGGAGATGTGACTGTAGGCACTGATGCCCCGACAATAGAAATGACCGAGGGCATTGTGCCCATGATGCCCGACACCACGGCTGTTGAGGTGGAGCCCGTTGCCGAGGAGTCCACTGAAGCCATCTATGGTGAGAACTCCGATATTCCTGACACTGTAGAGCCACCCACCTATCCCGGTGGCATGGCAGCCTTGTCGCAGTTTCTCAACGAAAACATCAAATATCCCAAGGAGGCAGAAAAGGCGAAGATTGAGGGACGCGTGCTGGTGGGGTTCATCGTTGATGTGGATGGGGCCATCTCCGAGTCGCGTGTGGAGCATTCCAGTCATCCACTGCTCGACCGCGAGGCACTTCGCGTCATCCGCCTGATGCCTGCTTGGAACCCTGCTAAGGAAAAAGCCTCCGGCAAGCCAGTGAAAGTAAGATATCATCTGCCTGTGACCTTCAAGTTGTAGGCATCAATTTTTGGACTTATGGAGAATCAAATAAAAACCAACAAGGCCCTGAAAGGCTTGCGGCAGTTGGCGATTCTGGCTGCTGTAAGTATTGCATTTGCCTTTATGGCTTGCGAGAGCCAGATGACAGGCCTTGACGAAACCCGCGGTTCAGACCCCAAGATTCTGGCACCTGGCAGCCAAATCTTTGTAGACTACGAGCAGCAGGCCTCCTTCCCCGGCGGCGAGCAGGCCCTTCTCGATTTTCTGGACCAGAACGTGCGCTATCCTGACGGCTATGAGGGGTGTGCCCAGGGCCGAGTAGTAGTTACATTCACCATCAATTATGACGGCAACGTCATCAACCCCAAGGTGACACGAAGCCTCGACAAGCCATTAGATGACGAGGCATTGCGTGTGGTAAGACTCATGCCCAAATGGATACCAGCGAAAGAGAACGGGAAATGCAAGAGAGTGAAGTACACCCTACCCATTCCCTTCAAATTGAAATAAGACATCGCCATGTCCCCCCTTGTCGCGAAGCGGCGAAGGTACTTCGCTCGGGAAAGCAAAAAAATCTGCGTATTTTGTTTTGATTTCCGCTCGCATAATCGTACTTTGCCGCTTCGCGGCGAAGGTACTCACGCTCGGGAAAGCAAAAAAATCTGCGATTTTTGTTTTGATTTCCGCTCGCTTAATCGTACTTTGCCGCTTCGCGGCGAAGGGACTCACGCTCGGGAAAGCAAAAAAATCTGCGATTTTTTTTGCTTTCCACTCGCTTAATCGTACCTTTGCAAACGGAAACAATGGACTGTAAGAAACAGACACTGATAGGCATGACGCTTGCCGAACTGAAGCAAGTCGCCGTGCAAATGGGTATGCCCCCCTTCACAGGGGGGCAAATAGCCAGTTGGCTTTACCGAAACGCTGTCGCTACGGTAGACGAGATGTCCAATATCTCGAAGGCCAACCGTGAGAAATTGTCGGAGAGTTATGAGGTGGGCCTCATGCCTCCCACCGACTGCCAGCGCTCGGTAGACGGTACGGTGAAATACCTCTTCCCCACCAGCAACGGGAAGACGGTGGAGACCGTCTATATCCCCGATGGCGAGCGTGCCACGCTCTGTGTGTCGTCGCAGGTGGGATGCAAGATGGGATGTCTGTTCTGCCAGACCGGTCGCCAAGGGTTTGAGGGCAACCTCACCGCCGGCGACATCCTCAATCAAATCTACGCCCTTCCCGAGCGCGACACCCTCACCAACATCGTGTTCATGGGACAAGGAGAACCGATGGACAACCTCGACAACGTGCTCCGAGCCACGGAAATCCTCACCGCCCCCTACGGATGGGCATGGAGTCCGAAGCGTATCACCGTGAGCAGCGTGGGCATAAAAAGCAAGTTGCGCCGCTTCCTCGACGAGAGCGAATGCCATGTGGCCATCAGCCTCCACTCCCCCCTCCATGAGCAGCGTGCGATGTTGATGCCCGCCGAGCGTGCGATGCCCATCGCCGACGTGGTGTCGCTGTTGCGCGAGTACGACTTCACCCATCAGCGCCGTCTCTCGTTCGAGTACATCGTCTTTGGCGGTCTGAACGACACCATCACCCATGCAAAGGAAATTCTGCGGTTGCTCCGAGGACTGGAATGCCGCATCAACCTCATCCGCTTCCATCACATTCCCGGCAGCGACCTCCGCGAAGCCAGTGAAGAGCGCATGGAGCAGTTGCGCGACTATCTTACCCAGCACGGCATCTTCACCACCATCCGTGCCAGTCGCGGACAGGACATCTTTGCCGCCTGCGGTCTGCTGAGCACGGCAAAGAAGATTGCCACCGAACGTGGGCAGGCATAAGAGAGAAAGTCCTTCAAAACCTTATAGACCACATCAAATAATATACGGCTACCTATCCGGCTGCCATCAATATAATCACCATTTTTCAAAGACACTGATATGGAAGAGAATAAAATCCGCATTGCTATCACCCACGGCGACACCAATGGTATCGGTTACGAGACTATTTTCAAGACTTTCTCCGACCCCACCATGCTTGAGTTGTGCACCCCCATCATCTACGGCTCTCCAAAGATAGCCGCCTACCACCGCAAGACATTGGGCATTCAAGCCAACTTCAGCATCATCAACAAGGCAGAAGACGCCCACGCCGACAAACTCAACATGCTCACCTGCTTCGACGACGAGGTGAAGGTGGAACTGGGCTCTCCCACGGCAGCCTCTGCCATGGCCGCCCATAAAGCCCTCACACGCGCCTTCGACGATGCCAAAGCAGGTCTTGTCGACGCTGTGGTGACACTGCCCGCAAATGCCATGACGAATTCGGCTGACGATACGACCGGCGACACCCCACAGGAGAAGCCACAAAGCACGCCGCTGGTGGTGCATGTGAGCGACGAGTTGCGCATCGCCTCTGTCACCGGTGACATGTCACTTGCCGATGCCCTCCGGTTACTGACCAAGGAACTCATCGTGGAGAAGGCCACCATGCTCCACGATGCCCTGCGTCGCGATTTCCGCCTTTCCAACCCCCGCATCGCCCTGCTTCAGGTCAACCCACAGTCAGGCACCGAGGAAGAGACACTCCTCAAGCCCGCCATCGACGACCTGCACGCCGCTGGTGTGGGCGCCTTCGGCCCCTACCCTGCCGACGCCTTCTTCAGCCAGTTTGAGCATACGAAGTTCGACGCCATCCTCACCATGTATCACGACCAGGCCATGGCCCCCTTCCGCCTGTTGTCGAGAGAGGCCGACGTGACACTGACTGCCGGTCAGCCCATCGTCGTCACCTCGCCAGGTTTCGGTCCGCAGTATGAGATTGCCGGCAAGGGAACAGCCGATGAGAGTGCCCTTCGCTACGCCATCTACCTCGCCATCGATGCCGTGCGCCATCGCCGCGACTATGACGCCCCTCTTGCCAATCCCCTGAAGAAACTCTACCACGAGAAACGTGACGAGAGCGAGAAGGTGCGTTTCACCATTCCCAAGAAGCACGAGCAGCACTAAAGAAGTTTCGTAAAAAAATCTGCCAAAATTGCAGTTTTCTCAGTAAAAATATGTAATTTTGTCACCCGATGAAAGCATACAACCTTCAAGACATCAAGCGCAACTACAACATCGTGGGCAACTGCGATGCGCTGAACCGTGCTCTGAACATCGCCCTGCAGGTGGCCGACACCGACCTGTCGGTACTCATCGAGGGTGAGAGTGGCGTGGGAAAGGAAATCATTCCCCGTCTCATCCACGACCATTCCCCCCGCCGGCGCCAGAAATACTTTGCAGTGAACTGCGGAGCCATTCCCGAGGGAACCATCGACAGCGAACTCTTCGGTCATGAGAAAGGCGCGTTCACCGATGCCGTGAACGAGAGCAAGGGTTACTTTGGCAATGCCGACAAGGGGACCATCTTCCTCGACGAAGTGGGCGAACTGCCCATTGCCACCCAAGCCCGCCTGTTGCGCGTGCTCGAGAGCGGCGAATACATCCGTGTGGGCGGTCAGCAGGTGATGAAGACCGATGTACGCGTGGTGGCCGCCACCAACGTGAATATCCGCAAGGCTGTCAGCGAGGGCCGTTTCCGCGAAGACCTCTACTACCGTCTGAACACCATCCCTATTCAAATGCCCCCGCTCCGCGAACGCGGCAACGACATCCTGCTGCTCTTCCGCCTGTTTGCCATGCAGATAGCCGAGAAATACCGTCTTCCCCGCATCACGCTCGACGAGGCTGCCCAGCAGCGTATGCTCTCCTACAAATGGCCCGGCAACGTGCGTCAACTGAAGAACATCACCGAACAGATGTCGGTGCTCAGTGAGAAGCGCGAGATTGATGCCGAGACCATCCGCCACTTCATCCCCGACGACGGCAACACCACTCTCCCAGCCACCATCACCCCTGTAGGTGGGAGCCACAGTTACGAGAACGAGCGCGAGGCTGTCTTCAAGATGCTCCTCGACCTTGGCAACAACGTGAAGGACCTGCGCCGCGAACTCAACGGCCTGCGCAAACTCATCGACGAGAACAACACCATTGCCAGTCAGGGACAGGCCCTGAGCACACAATATTCCATGCACCTCGAAGCCGAGCGCCATGAGTCGCCCTCCGTGGAAGACGCTGTGGCAGAGGAGATTTCGGAATCCGAGCCCGAGAGCCTGAACATGAAGGAAGTGGAGAAAAACAAGATACTGAAAGCCCTGGAGCGTAACAACGGCAACCGCAAACTTGCCGCCTTAGCCCTTGGCATGTCCGACCGCTCCCTGTACCGCAAACTCAAACAATATGGAATCACCTAAGAACAAGGTTGCCGCTGCCGTTGCCATGCTCGCCATCGCCCTTGTGTCGATGGCGTGCAGTGTGCAGTATAAGTTCAACAGTTCCAGCATCGACTACACCAAGACGAAGACCATCACCATCGCCGATTTCCCCATCCGTTCCAGTTACGTATGGGGACCGATGCAGACCATCTTCAACAACCAGTTGAAAGACATCTTCGCCAACCACACCCGTCTGGTGCAGGTGAAGCGCAATGGCGACCTGAAGATAGAAGGCGAGATTACCCAATACAACCAGCGCAACAAGAGTGTGTCGAGCGAGGGCTACTCTTCGCTTACCGAACTCTCCATGACTGTTGTCGTGCGTTTCACCAACAACGTGAACCACGACGAAGACTTCGAGGAAAGTTTCACTGCCACCGCCTCCTACGACAGCCGGCAGTCGCTCAACTCCGTACAGGAAACGCTGGTGACAGAGATGGTAGAAGACATTACCGAACAGATATTCAACGCCACTGTGGCCAACTGGTAAAGTTATGGACCTGAGACAACTCATCGAGCATCCCGAACTGATGAACAAGGAGACCCTTTACGATCTCCGCTCGCTCATCGCGCAGCATCCCTATTACCAGACAGCACGCCTGCTGATGCTCAAGAACCTGTATCTGCTGCACGACTCCTCTTTCGACGATGAGTTGCGCCGCGCTGCCATCTACATCACCGACCGCACCAAACTCTTCGACCTGGTGGAAGCCGGGCACTATCAACTGAAGCCCCAGCCCCACCGTCGCAAGAAGGCGCCTGCCAGTCCGACCGACCGCACGCTTACCCTCATCGACAACTTCCTCAACACGGTTCCCGACGCTCCAGCCCCTCCTACCGCCCCGAGGAAGCGTTTGCCCACAGCCACAGACGCCACGGTCGACTACGTGGCATACCTTTTGCGGGAAGAAGAGGGAGACCCGCAGCAAGAAGGCCGCGAGATGCGTGGCCAAAGCCTCATCGACAAGTTCATCAACGACGAGGGCGGGAAGATGACACTGAAAGACCAGCCCGAATATGCGCCTCCAGCAGAAGAACCAGGAAAAAATGCTGAAGAAGGCTATTTTACCGAAACTTTAGCCCGAATTTACGTCAAACAAGGCAGATATTCGAAGGCTTTGGAAATTATTAAGCGATTAAATTTGAATTATCCAAAAAAAAGTGCTTACTTTGCAGACCAAATTCGTTTTTTGGAAAAATTGATTACAAACAACAATAAAAAATAAAGGAAAAAGATGTTTTACTATTTATTCGTAATTCTTATCGTCATCGCCTCGCTGCTGATGATTGGTATAGTACTTATTCAAGAGTCAAAAGGTGGTGGACTGTCGTCGAACTTCTCTGCCGGCAACCAACTCGCCGGTGTACGCAAGACTACCGACTTCATCGAGAAAGCCACATGGGGACTTGCCATCGCCATGGTAGTGCTCAGCGTGCTCTGCGCTTACTTCGCACCCACTGCCATAACTGAGCAAAGCGCCGTTGAGGCCACTACAACCAACCCGTTGACCAACCCTGCCACACAGCAGAACTTCGGTGTTACCCCACAGGCTGCTGAAGGCCAGGCTGCTGCTCCTGCTGCTGAAGGTCAGGCTGCCCCCGCTCAAGGTCAGGCTACTCCCGCTCAAGGTCAGGCTACTCCCGCTCAAGGTCAGGCTGCTCCTGCTGCTGATGCAGCCCCTGCCGCCGCTCCTGCTGCCGATGCTCAGAAATAAAAGGCTACGGATTAAAAAACCGTCTAAAAATTTGGCGATTAGAATTAATTCGATTATCTTTGCACCCGCTTTTTAACCAAAAGCGGAACATGGTGCCCGTAGTTCAGTTGGTTAGAGCGTCAGATTGTGGTTCTGAATGTCGGGGGTTCGAGTCCCCCCGGGCACACATGAAATCGAAGGTCCTGCAAGCAATTGCAGGGCTTTCGTTTTTTATATAGGTTTTTGTTTTTGTACTCGCTCCACTTACGGAAAGGAAAGGGGAATCAAAGCGACGTATGCACTGCGTATTTACCCTTTTAGGTGATTATGAACAATAAAACATAAATTCTACAACACTTTGAACATGGAATCGAGTTTTTTAGTTATTTTTGCAGCCGGAAAACACATTTTGGATAAAAAATTCAAATCAGCATAAGAGTACATTGATATGAGAAAACTTTTCTTATTTGCAGCCTTGGCATTCACGGTTATTTCCGTTAATGCACAGACAACAGGTTCTTCGGGCATTGACCCCAAGAACCTTGACACCACCGTTCGTCCTGGCGACGACTTCTTCCAGTATGCCGCTGGAGGCTGGATGGCCACCCACCCCCTCGACGACGAACATTCCGAAAACGACGCCTTCACCGAACTCTACGAGAAGAGCCAGGAAGACATCCGTGCCCTGATTATGGAATATGCCTCCACCCCACAGGAGAAAGGGTCGCTTGGCCAGAAGATAGGTTCCCTTTACAACCTGATGATGGACAGCGTGCGCCTGAACCGTGAGGGATGGCAGCCCCTGAAGCCCACCCTCGACCGCATCGCAGCCATCAAGGACCGCCGCGAATACCAACTCGTGACAGCCCAACTCGACCGCCGTGGTGAAAATACGATGATGTATGGCATCGGTATAGGTGCCGACCAGCGCAATGCCGACCAGAACATCGTAGGGGTGAGTCAGGGCGGTATCGGTCTGGGCACCCGTGACTATTACCTGAACGACGATGAGCAAACCCTCCGTATCCGTGAAGCCTACCAGAACATGCTCCACCGCTACTTTGTGATGGCCGGTAACGACGAAGATGCCGCCACCCGCAAGACCGCTGCCGTGATGGCCATAGAGACCCGCATCGCCAAAGCCAGTTACAGCCGGGTGCAGTTGCGCGACATTGACGCCAACTACCACAAGATGAGTTACAACCAACTGGTATGCGACTTCCCCGGCATCGACTGGGGCAACGTCTTTCTCGCCAGCGGTTTCCCTGCCTTCGATGCTGTGGACGTTGGCCAGCCCGAACCCATCCATGAAGTGGAAAAAATACTTGCCGACACCCCACTCGACGACCTGAAGGCCTATGCCGAGGCGAAGGTTATCAGCGGTGCTGCCAGCATCCTGAGCGATGATTTCCGTGCTGAGTCATTCAAACTGAGTTCGGTGTTGAGCGGTGTGCAGCAAGACCGTCCGCGCTGGAAGCGTGCCGTGTCATTGGTGAGCGGCGTGCTGGGTGAGGCCATCGGCAAACTCTATGTGGAGAAGCATTTCCCCGAGTCGAGCAAGCAACGTATGCTCCAGTTGGTGCGCAACCTGCAGACCGCCCTCTCGCAGCGAATCGAGGAAGCCACTTGGATGAGTGCCGAGACAAAAGCCCAGGCCAAGGACAAACTCGACAACTTCATCGTGAAAATCGGCTATCCCGACAAATGGAAAGACTATGACGGTCTGCAGGTAGACGAGAGCCTGTCGCTATACGAGAACCTTGCCAATATCTCCGAGTTCATGACAATGGATGTGATACGCCGCAAGGTGAACCAGCCCGTTGACAAGACCGAGTGGCTGATGACCCCACAAACCATCAATGCCTACTACAACCCCACCACCAACGAGATTTGCTTCCCCGCAGCCATCCTCCAGCCACCCTTCTTCGACCCCAATGCCGACGATGCCGTGAACTATGGTGCCATTGGCGGCGTGATAGGCCATGAGATGAGCCACGGTTTCGACGACCAGGGAAGCCAGTTCGACAAACACGGCAACCAGCACAACTGGTGGACAGAGCAAGACAAGAAGAACTACGAGGCACGCACGAAAGTGCTTGAAGAATACTTCAACAAGGTGGAGGCCGTTCCCGGCAAGTACATCAACGGCAAGCAGACCCTTGGAGAGAACATCGGCGACAACGGTGGTCTGAATATCGCCTTCCGTGCCTTTCAGAATGCCATGAAGCAACAGCCGTTGGGCACTGTCGATGGTTTCACACCCGAGCAGCGCTTCTTCCTCTCCTGGGCAAGGGTATGGGCCTGCAATGCCCGTCCGGAGTATGTGGAATACCTCATCACCGTAGACACCCACTCGCCCAACAAAGCCCGCGTCAATGCTGCCCTTCCCCATATCGATGCCTGGTATGACGCTTTCAAGGTGAAGCGTGGCGACCGTCTTTTTCTCCCGAAGAAGAAGCGTGCGCAGATTTGGTAACAATCAGTGTTTTCTACACCCTCAAATAAAGAGGGGCACAATAAAAAAAATCCCTGATACTCAGCCGAGTATCAGGGATTTTTATTTCTACGCTTTCTTTTAGTGATCCGCTTGGGGCTCGAACCCAAGACCCCAACATTAAAAGTGTTGTGCTCTACCAACTGAGCTAGCGGATCTCCGTTACATTAAAAGCGAGTGCAAAGGTAGTATATTTTTCAATAACTGCCAAATTTATTTTCCACTTTTTATAGAAAGATGGTCAAAACCACTCCAAAACGGCTTCATTTCACTCCTCTTTCATGGCGAGAAGCGCTCTTGGTGAGGACATTTCGGGCGACACGGGACCGTCGGGCAGCGGACTTCCGTCGTCGACAGGTTCGTCGGGCGGCCCTTCAACCTCTTCTTCCTTGGTGACATATCGCTGGTAATAGGCGATGAGCAACGTGGTAAGCGGCAAGGCGATGATGAGCCCGACGAAGCCAAGCAACGCACCCCACACCGACAGCGACAACAAGAGGATGGCGGGGTTTAGCCCCATTGCCGACCCCATGATTTTCGGTGTGGTGACCATGTCGGTGATGATTTGCACGATGATGAACACGAGCACAGCCATTCCGAAGATGACCCAGAAATTCTGTCCGGTGTCAGCCGCCTTGAGCAAGGCAAGGAATGCAGTGGGGATGAGCGCAAAAGTATGCAGGTAGGGCACGAGGTCCATGATGCCGATGAGTATTCCCATGCCTATGGCCATGGGGAAATCGATGATGGTGAATCCGATACAAAACATGATGCCCATGCAGAGCGCCACAAGTCCCTGTCCGCGGATGTAGTTGTTGAGTTCGCGCTCTACGTCGTCCATGAGCGAAATCCAGAACGGCCTCGATTTTTTCGGGAAGATTTTCACCCAGTTGTTGGTGAGGTATTCGTAGTCGAGGAGGATGAAGAACATATACAGCAAGGCGATACACGACGCCACGATGCTGATGACGATGTTTGCCGTTTTCCCCACGAAGGAGAAGAGCCTTGGCATAGTGATCTTCAGTGTTTCGATGAAGTCGCGGCTTTGGAAGAACTCCATCACGCGCTCACGGTTCTGGTTGAGCCACTCGTGTATCATGGCAGAGAAGTCGCCTTTTGCCGACTGCTGGTTGAGGTATTTCATCAGCACGACCCCCAGTCTTTCGAATTGCTCTATCATGGGAGGAATGATGAAATAGAACACCCCTGCGAGGATGATGGTTACCCCAAGCAGGGTGACGACGATGGCCAACGGGCGTGTAGGCACATGGAGCCGGTATTGCACAAACTTCACGGCAGGATAGAGCAGGTAGGCCAAGAGCCATCCCACAAAGAATGGCAGGAGCACTTTTCCCAGCAATTTGAAAAGAAAGAAGATGCCAATGATGACCACTGTGATGATGGTCCACCGTGCGAGTTTGTCGAATGTAATCTTTCCTTCTAACATAAATAATATTCAGGCGAAAACTGTTTCATTTTTCTCACCCCTCCACCGCCTTGCGGTAGCATTCGCGGCAGAGCGGTTCGTATTGTGCTTTCTCTCCCAAGAGCACACGTTTATCGTCGTTTACCAAGCGATGGCTGACGTATGCCAGAGCCCCACATCTCACACAGATGGCATGCACCTTGGTCACCTCGTCGGCGATGGCACACAATGCCGGCATCGGACCGAAAGGCTTGCCCCGGAAGTCCATGTCGAGTCCGGCGATGATAACCCTCACCCCCCTGTTGGCCAGTTGGTTGCATACATCCACCAGCCCGTCGTCGAGGAATTGCGCCTCATCGATGCCCACCACGTCGATGTCTGACGAGAGCAGCAAGATGGTTCCCGAAGTATCAACAGGAGTGCTGACGATGGAGTTGCGGTCGTGGCTCACCACCTCCTCGTCAGAGTATCTTGTGTCGATAGCGGGTTTGAAGATTTCCACCCGCTGTTTGGCAAACACAGCGCGCTTGACACGCCGGATGAGTTCTTCGGTTTTCCCCGAGAACATCGATCCGCACACCACTTCTATTCTTCCGGGCCGGTGCAGTTCCCCAATAGCATTGTCGGTCATGGTGATTGCAAAATTACGAAGATTATGCGAACTAACCAACGATAGAGTGCAAAATGTTACTAAAATGTAAAATTGGCGGAATTATTTTGCCATTTCTATGAATTGGTGTATATTTGCCCCCAATTATGGGCATATTGTATATCGTTCCCACCCCTGTAGGCAACCTGGAAGACATCACGCTCAGGGCCTTGAGGGTGCTGAAGGAGTCGGACTTGATTCTGGCTGAAGACACCCGGACAACCGGTCTGTTGCTGAAGCACTACGACATCCACAACCAGTTGCTCTCTCACCACAAATTCAATGAGCACGGCACTACTGGCGGTATAGTGGAGCGTCTGCGGTCGGGTCAGACGATAGCCTTGGTGAGCGATGCCGGCACTCCGGGCATCAGCGACCCCGGTTTTTTCCTGGTGAGAGAAGCGGTGTCTGCCGGCATAGAGGTGCAGTGCCTTCCTGGCGCCACGGCATTTGTCCCTGCGCTGGTGAGTTCTGGCCTTCCCGACGACCGTTTCTGTTTTGAGGGATTCCTTCCGCAGAAGAAAGGCCGTCAGACCCGTCTGGCATCATTGGCCAACGAGCAGCGCACAATGGTCTTCTACGAGTCGCCCTACCGCTTGGTAAAGACGTTAACCCAGTTGTCGGAAGTGCTGGGTGCCGACCGCCGAGCATGTGTGGCCCGTGAGATCAGCAAGTTGCACGAGGAGTGCCGCCGCGGTACGCTGTCGGAGTTGGTTGCCCATTTCACCTCCACTCCCCCCCGTGGCGAGATAGTGATTGTAGTAGCGGGCTGTGATGCCCCATCCCATAAGCATCAACGAGAGCAAGAAGATTGAACCCATCTCAAAAACGAAGAATAAAATGAAGAAAGTATTGTTTTTAGCCCTTTGTGCGCTGTTGGTCGTTGGCTGCCAGGAAGAGAAGAAAGAGCCAGTAGCCGTTGTTCCCGACCAGAGCGCATTGGTAGACTCGCTTCAGCAGGTGATAGAAGGCCGTGACAGCGAGATCAACGAGATTATGACGACGCTGAATCAGATTCAGGAAGGCTTCCGCTTGATTACCGAGGCTGAAGGTCGTGTGACGCTTGCCAAGAATGGCGAGGGCACAGACAAGGCCGCAAAGATCAAGAGCGACATCGAGTTTATCCAGAACAAGATGAAGACCAATCGCGAAATGATAGAGAAATTGCGCGCTCAACTCAACGAAAGCACCATCAAGGGCAACGAGTTGAAGCAGACGTTGGAGAACACCATTGCAAGTTTCCAGCGTCAAATTACCGAGAAGGACCGTCAGTTGAGCGAACTCCAGGCTGCTCTTGAGGCCAAGGACATCCACATCACTCAGTTGGACCAGCGCATAGATGACCTCCATCAAGACGTGACCGAACTGCAGACAGAGAGTTCCCAGAAGTCGAAGACCATCAGTGAGCAAGACAAGCAATTGAACACCGCCTACTATGTGTTTGGCACGAAGAGCGAGTTGAAGCAGCAGCGCATTCTTGAGAAGAACGAGGTGTTGCGTAAGGACTTCAACAAGAACTACTTCACGAAGATAGACATCCGCACCGAGCGCACCATTCCCCTCTACTCTAAGTCGGCGAAAGTGCTTACCTCCCATCCAGCCAGTTCCTACCGTCTGGAAGCCGATGCCAACAAGAACTACACACTCCGTATCCTTGACCCCAACCAGTTCTGGAGCACCAGCAAGTATTTGGTCATCCAGGTGAAATAACACCAATCAGCCATTTTGGCACAAACAATCCCCCATACTCTCTCGGCAACGAGCAAGTATGGGGGATTTTCCTTCGTGAATCCTATGATTTCCCTGGCATTCTCTGGCACTTGGGGTATTACCGGTAGCCGCTTCCGCCACCGCCGCCGCTTCCGCCGCCACCGCTGTAGGAGGAACTGCCCCCACCGCCCGAACTGCTGTGGTAGTCGTGTGAACTTTCCCTGGCTGCTGCCCGCTCTGCCGCCAACTCCTGAGGTGTCTTGTAACTGGCTGCATAACTGACGGCGGAGTTGGCCAGCGTTGACAGCGCCGCTGTACTTGCAAACACATCAGAGTCGCAGAGCACATCCTTGAGTTTACCCAGTTGGCTGAAGTCGGGCATTGCCTTTTTCATATCTTCCGCCACCTGGTCGGCGATGCCGAAGACGGTGGCATATACCAGATAGTCTTTCCATAGTTTTACCTCCTCGATGGTATGCTCTCCTGCCAAGGTGAAGTCTTCGAGGAACTTTTTCAGTCCGAACACCTCTCCTGTTTGCTTACTGGTGAGCCCATACAGACTCATATTGGTATTTTTCTCGAGTTCGCTTCTCATCTTGCGTGCCATATCCCTCAGCGAGAGCGTATCCTTGTGCACAAAATCCTTCAGTTCGTTGGGATCGAGCACATGGTCGGGTCCTGCTGCCTTGTAGAGCAGTTTTTGCAGGTAGTAAGCATAGTCGTGAAACATGTGCTTTCCTTCCACATCCGCCACGAGGAAGCGTTTATGGATTTTACCCTTATTGTCGGCCACCTTCACCACGGAGAGCCGGTTGTTGTAGACCATGCGCAGGATGTATGCCCTCCGCAGTGCATCGAGGTCTTTGCTTCCCTTCACGGCGAAGAACGTACCCGCCACTTTGTTGAGGTCGTCGCCCAGTGGTATACCCCTGAACCAGTGGTCTACCCTACCCTTGAGGTTTCCGAAGAGTCCGAACATCAGTTTGTCTTTATCACACCGCTGCTTGGTGAGAATCGGTGTGGCTATCACGATAACAGGTCCGAGGATTAAGAGCAGCACCCATGCCAGTCCATCCCAGAAACTGCTTCCGCTGGAGCCCAGTCCCGAGAGCGACGACTTGCCGTTCTGCCGGTCCATTTCCTCCGTGTCGAGGTATTCGCTTCCCCTCAGTGCCTTTCTCTTCACTGCCTCGTAGAACGATTTCTTCACCGTGGTTGTTGGGTGAAACATTCCCTTGTTGAACTGCACCATGACCGTCATCTTCTCTTCAGTATCCTCGAACGGCTGTGTGGTCTCCACCTCCACCTTCCCGTCTTTGACATAGATAGTGCCATAGTGTCTGAACGACCACACGCGGGTGTTCTCCGGCGTGAATGTCTTCCCGTCGCCCTCGATGGTCACCCTCATGTGCTTGGCGTATGGATTTGCCGCCTGATAGAAAGTGAAGATGAAGCCATCGTAATCGTCATAGGCCTTGACGAGGCGTGTGAGCGTATAGCGGATATGGTGGATGTGGTTGCCATATTCACCGATGCCCCAGCACAGTTCATCGCCCTCATCAGCCTTATAGATGCCACATTTGTAGGCTTTCTCCTCGAACGTAGCATTTACCTTCCACGGTGTGATGTTCTTGAACTCCCTTCCCTGTTCATCAGTGACCGCCAGTTCACCGATGTCGCGCCCCTGCAGGTCGTACATCTTGATGAATCCCTCGGTGCCCTGATAGATAGACACCCGCCTTGACTCGCAGATGCGCGCATTTCCCAAGTCATTGATTATCACATGGATATCATCATTATACAATTGAGCATAACCATTGGCAGCCCACAAGGCCATCACGCCAATAGCCACCGTGCGCAGTGAGGTGGCAGCAGTGTTGCCTATGCCCTCCTTTCTTGCCTTCGCCTTCAGCCTGAGAATATTGATGCCACGGTAGAGCAGTGCCAGAAGCACCACGAGGAGACACCCGATGACAGCAGTGGTCTTTGGATAGGCATAGATATACTCCATGAGCGTGCTCCCACCCGACTCCGTCTTGGGCCTGTTGTCGTTCATCATGGGCGAGTGCAGTTCCTCTTCGGGGATGGAGAATGCCATGGCGAGGTCTCCTTCCGCCCAATCTCCGGTATTGCCGGACATCACACGGGCAGTAGGTGGCATCTCCGACGACGATGGTATCCCGTCGAACAGCCCAGACCTGAAAGCCAGGTGCAGGGGCATATTGGAGACTTTTCCGTCTGCTTTCTGCGTGACGACGAGTTGCCCATCACTGAAACTGTAGTTCATTTGCTCCGACGACCGTGAAAGGTCCAGGTCTTTTTCCGACAGCGCCCCCTCCTTGAGATATAGCCTCACCTCCGCCATCTGTGCGGGAGCCTGTCCTGTGAGGTCAAGGAAATCATAGTCGAGCACATCGTTCTTCCCGTCGTTGTGAAGCAAGTTGACCAACGGATAAGAGATGAAATACTTCCTGCGGTTGACCGGGTCGATTCCCCAACAGAAGCGTGCATGGTGGTCGTCGACCCATTTCCGCCCGCATTTTCCTTGTTTCTCTTTAGAGGACACCGACGACTTCCACCATTCCAGCCGTTGGAAATAGTTCTCACTGTCGAAGCCCACGTTCATGATGAACTTTTTCACCATGTGGTTGTCGCTAATGGGTATGAACCCCTCGTCGATTCCTCCTGGCGTGATGTCGCGCACCTCGGTGACAATGGCATTTTCAGCCGTGAGTTGCACATTGACACTGGCGCGGTGCAGAATGGTCTGCGCTCCAGATGCGAGCACCAGTTGCAGAAAAAGCCAAGTGAGCAGAAAAGTAGTTTTTCTCATAGTCAATAGTTTCAGTTGCCGGTCTCCGCAGTGGTGGATGAAGAAGCCGGGTAGCATTTTTGCAAAAATACATAAAAAAATCAAGTTTTACGCCGTTTGTTGAAAAAAACTTCACAGGCCGATGCAGAAGCGAGCAATCATGCATAAAAATACGGAATATTCATTCATTTTAGTAAGAAAAAGTGGCGGTTTGGGGGCTGCTTTTTCCCGCATGTCATGTAGTGAAATGTTAAAAAAAAGTGCCCTTTTGCTATACAAAAATGTTAAACCTCGGAATATTTTCACTTTTTTATGGTTTTGTTTGCAGTTTGCAAGAAAATTAGTTAATTTTGCAAACTGCATATATGTGCATTTTGGAAACGAACAATAATAGATAAACACACTTTTTATGGAAAAAAGACTATGCTTGATTTTGGCCTGCTTTTTCATGTCAATTGGAATAGCAGTTGCTCAGCACACTGTCAACGGTACCGTGTTATCGGCCGAAGACGGTGAGCCCATCATCGGCGCCACGGTGAAGGTAAAAGACACCAACACCGGTGTGGTGACCGATATTGACGGTAAGTTCAGCCTGAGCACCAGTACAGCCAAGCCCACTCTTGAGGTCACCTATATCGGTATGAAGAAGATGACCGTGAAAGGTGGCAAGGACATCGTAGTGAGAATGACTTCCGATGCCAACCTCATCGACGAGGTGGTGATTACTGGTATGCAGCAGATGGACAAGCGTCTGTTTACCGGTGCCACCACAAAGATTGATGCCGACAAGGCGAAACTCGACGGTGTGGCCGACGTCACCCGTTCGCTTGAAGGTCGTGTATCTGGTGTGACGGTGCAGAACGTGTCGGGAACCTTCGGTACGGCTCCTAAGATTCGCGTACGTGGTGCCACCTCCATCTACGGCAGCAGTTCACCGCTGTGGGTGGTCGATGGCGTGATTATGGAAGATGCCGTGAACGTGTCGGCCGACGACTTATCGTCGGGTGATGCTGCCACGCTGATTTCCAATGCCATTGCCGGTTTGAATGCCGACGACATTGAGAGTTTCCAGGTGCTCAAGGACGGTAGTGCCACCTCCATTTATGGTGCGCGCGCCATGGCCGGTGTGGTGGTCATCACCACGAAGAAAGGCCGTTCGGGCAGCAGCAGCATCAACTACACCGGTGAGTTCACCTACCGCATGAAGCCCAGTTACGCCGAATACAACATCAGCAACTCACAGGAGCAGATGGGTATCTACAAGGAGATGGAAGCCAAGGGTTGGCTGGAGTTCTCCGCCCTTGCCAATGGTTCGTCGTCGGGCCTTTACGGCCGCATGTACCACATGATGGACCAGTGGAATGCCGAGAGTGGTTTCAGTCTTCCCTTCACCCAGGCCGCAATGAACAAATACCTGCAGGAAGCAGAGTTCAGAAATACCGACTGGTTCGACCTTTTGTTCAACAACAACGTGATGATGAACCACTCGGTGAGTATCTCTACGGGTACGGAGAAAGCCAACCTCTACGCTTCGCTCTCCGCTCTCGTTGACCCGGGATGGTATAAGGACAGCAAGGTGCAGCGCTACACCGCCAACATGAACGCCTCGTTCAACCTGTCGAAGCAAGTGACACTGACCATGCGCACCACCGGTTCGTTCCGCGACCAGCGTGCACCCGGTACGCTCAACCAGAGCACCGACGTGGTGAGTGGTGCCGTGAACCGTAATTTCGACATCAACCCGTTCAGTTTCTGTATGAACACCTCACGCACCCTGGACCCCTACGACACCTATACCCGCAACTACGCTGCATTCAACATTTTCGACGAGTTGGACAACAACTATATCGATGTGGATGTGATGGACCTGAAGTTCCAGGGCGAATTGTCGTGGAAGCCCATCCTCGGCCTTGAACTGAAGGCCCTGGGTGCCTACCGCATCAACCACTCCAACCGCGAGCACTTTGTGCTCAACCACTCCAACCAGGCTGAGGCCTACCGTGCCGGTGTCGACAACCCCAACATCATGTACAACAACACCTATCTGTACACCGACCCCGACATCCCCAACTCACTTCCTATCTCCGTGATGCCCGAGGGAGGTATCTACACACTGAACCGCAACAAGGTGAAGCAACTCGACTTCCGTGCTACCATCAATTATAATAAGGTATGGAACGACACCCACATCTTCAATGCCCTGGTGGGTATGGAAGCCAACCGTGCCGACTACGATGCCGCTGAGTTCACCGTGATGGGTGTAGACTACGAGATGAGTAGGCTGGTTCACATGAACAAGGACCGCACGAAGCAAGCCATTGAGGAAGGTACCACCTTCGACTCCTTCGGTCAGTCGTGGAACCGCCGCTTGGCCTACGTTGCCAACCTCAACTACTCCTACAAGGGCCGCTATGTGTTGAACCTCACCGGCCGTTACGACGGCTCCAACCAGTTGGGCAAGGCCCGCAAGTCGCGCTGGCTCCCCACCTGGAACGTCTCCACCTCTTGGAACGCCCATGAGGAGAAATGGTTCCAGAACTGGCAAGAGAAGACCAAGAACGCCTTCTCTCACGCCACCCTCCGTCTGTCGTACTCTCTCAACGGCGAACAGACCACAGCCTCCAACGCTCTCCCCATTTTCCGTCCGGAAATCATCTGGCGTCCCTGGGGCGACCAGCAGGAGAGTGCCATCTACCTCTCCTCACTGGGCAACAGCGAGTTGACCTACGAGAAGAAGCATGAGTTCAACGTGGGTATTGACCTTGGTTTCATTGGCAACCGCATCAATCTGGTGACCGACTTCTACTGGCGCGACAACTTCGACCTGATGGGTTATACCAACACCCCAGGTGCCGGTGGTGAAATCCGTAAGTTTGCCAATGTGGCATCGATGAAATCACATGGTGTGGAGGCCACGCTGACCACCCAGAACATCCGCAATGATAATTTCTCGTGGACTACCGACCTCACCTTCGCCTACTGCAAGACCGAGATTACCGACTTGCTCGCCCAGACCCGCGTCATCGACCTTGTTCGCCAGAACGGTTCCTACCGCAAGGGTTACCCCCACCGCTCGCTGTTCTCCATCCCCTTCATGGGTCTGAACGACGAAGGAATCCCCACCATCACCAACGAGCAGGGTGAGGTTACTACCACCGACATCAACTTCCAGGAATACGACAAACTTGACTTCCTGAAATACGAAGGTCCGACGGAGCCCACCACCACTGGTGGTATGAACAACATGATTCGCTGGAAGAACTGGCGTCTGAACGTGTTTGTCACCTATTCGTTCGGCAACAAGATACGTCTTGACCCGGTGTTCGCCTCCGGCTATTCCGACCAGGCCGCCATGCCCAAGGAGTTCAAGAACCGCTGGGTGATTCCCGGTGACGAGGCAAAGACCACCATCCCCGCCATTGCCAGTGTGCGCCAGCGCTCCAACGACTACACGCTGAGTTATGCATACAATGCCTACAACTACTCTACAGCCCGTGTGGCCGACGGTGGTTTCATCCGTCTGAAAGACGTGTCGCTCACCTACGACTTCAACCCCAGTTTCCTGCATAAACTCGGTTTGAGCACTGCCTCACTGAAACTCGATGCCACGAACCTGGTGTTGCTCTATGCCGACAAGAAACTCAACGGTCAAGACCCGGAATTTGTGAATGCCGGTGGTGTGGCCTCTCCTCTCTCCAAGCAGTTTACACTGACTGTCCGTCTCGGCATCTAATCATTCAGAATCCATTAAAAAGCAACCATAGATATGAAATCAGTAAAATATATCATCATGTCGGCGCTTGTGGCGCTCTCCATCTCATCATGCAGCGAGAGTTTCCTCGACCATCCTGCCGACGACCGCACTGAAATCGACTCTGAGGACAAGATCATCAAACTGCTGACCAGTTCGTATCCTTGGGGCAACTACATGTGGGTTTGCGAGTTGTCGAGCGACAACTTCATCGACAACCAGTCCCCACACTTTCCTACGAAGAGTTGGGACCCTCAGATTCTCTCCCACTACAACTATCCCTCCTACGACCGTGCCGACGACCAACTCTACAAGTTTGAGCCCGCCACGATGGCCACTTACTCCGACAGCGACCAGCCTGGTCAGATATGGGAAGGATACTACAGCAGCGTGGCCTCAGTGAATGCCGTCCTTCAGGCCATCGACGAAGTGGCAGAAAAGAACAAGAGCGCCGATAACCCCACGGGCATGACACCCCGCCTGAAGGCCGCCCGTGCCGAGGCCCTGCTCATCCGTGCCTACGACCACTTCTGTCTGGTAAGCGTTTTCTGCCAGCCCTACAAGGATGCAGAGGCCAGCAAGCACGACATCGGCGTGCCCTACGTCACCGTTTCCGAGGACGTGGTGCAGAAGGAATACGACCGCGGCAATGTGGCCGAGGTCTACGACAAGATTCAGGCCGACCTGGAAGAAGGCCTTGCCAACCTCGACGAGCAAATCTTCGAGAAGCCCAAATGGCACTTCAACAACAAGGCCGCCCATGCCTTTGCCGCCCGTTTCTACCTCTACAAGCGTGAATGGCAGAAAGTGGTTGAGCATGCCAATGCTGTGCTGGGCACCGACTACAGCACACTCAAGGACATGATGTTCGACTACTCCTCACTAGGAGAAGCCTTCTATGGCGATGATTTTGCCAATGCTTGGCAAAACCCCAACCAGAACAACAACCTGTTGCTCATCTCCACCCACTCAGTGCTTGCCCGTCGCTCTGTAGGCTACCGCTATTCCTGTGCCGGTCCTGCAGCCCGTGAGGTGTTCCTCATCACCAGTGGCCGCCACGCCTTCTGGCGCAGTTACTACATCTGCCCACTGACCGGTGTTGCCGGCATGTTCGGCTCCAGTTCTTCCGACTACGGTTACCGCTCGGGTAAGATCAGCGAACAGTTTGAGTTCACCGACAAGATTGCCCAGATTGGCTATGCCCATATCCTCCATCGTGCGTTCACCGCCAACGAGTTGCTGTTGGAGCGTGCTGAGGCCAAGATTATGCTGAAGCAGTATGACGCTGCCTGCGAAGACCTGAGCAACTACTGGAACATCAGTATAGAGAAACTTCCCGAGGCAGACAAAGCCACCTACGGTGCCTACGTGAACGAAGCCAACAAGTCGGTTATCGAGTCATGGTATTCGGATGCCTCTCATGACAACTGTTTCGAGAACTGGGACTTCACCCAAGGCGTGAGCAGCAGTTATGTGATTCCCCATGAGGCCACTCCTTATATGAACTGCCTGAACGAATGGCGTCGTTGGGAGACCTCGTTTGAGGGCCTCCGTTTCTTCGACCTGAAGCGTTGGGGATTGGAATACAAGCACATTGTAGGTCCGTACAGCGAGGAATACCTGCTTCCTGTGAACGACCCACGCCGCGCCATCGAGGTGCCCTGGGAGGCTATCTCTGCCGGCATGGCCAGTTCGCGTCCTGCGATGCCGTCCGCTTCGAATGCCAACATCGTACTGATAGACACTAAAGAATTCAAGACCAACTAAAGGAGGACACAGCAATGAGAAACAGACTGAACATACTTTTTTTCTGTGCCTTGATGATGGTAGGCACCGGGTTCGTCTCCTGTTCGGAAGATGACCTTGGTCCCAGCATCTTCGACACCAACGACTATCCACTCGACAAGACCAAATACTCCTTCCCCCTCGACACCTTCCTGAAGGTCAGTTTCCTGGAGCCTTACAACGTGAAGTTTATCTACCGCATGGAAGACATCGGTTCCGACATGACGAAGAACCTCACTCCTGCCGACTATTCGAAGAGCGTGCAATTGGCCGTGCTGGCGAAATACCTCTGGTATGACGTATACGAGAAGCACGGTACCGACCGGTTCTTGAAAGAGAACAGTCCCCGCATCATCCATGTCATCGGCTCTAAGAACCTGAACCCCAGTCAGGGAACAGAAATCCTGGGTGTGGCAGAGGGTGGTTTGAAGATTTCGCTCTACAACGTGAACAACCTCAACCCTGGCGACATCGACATGATGAACGAGTATTTCTTCAAGACGATGCACCACGAGTTTGGCCACATCCTTGACCAGACCCACCTGCGCCCCTCCGACTTCAACATGATTTCGCGCAGTTTCTACGATGCCTCGACATGGACCAACCTTCCCGACTCGATGGCTGCCGGCCGTGGCTTTGTGTCGCCCTACGCCGCCAGTGCTGCCGGTGAGGACTGGGTAGAGGTTCTCGCCAATTATATCACCAACGATTCGCTGACCTGGGATGCCATGATGCGTGCTGCCGCCTTCGAATGGGAAGAGGTAGACATGACCATTGACGAATACCGCAAGCGTGCCATAGGTGCCAATCTCGACACCGTGGGCTACTACCGTCAGCACGACAACGGTGAGGAGAAAGTGTACCGCAAGGTGTGCAAGCGCTACTCCGACGACTATGTGTCGCTCGACGAGGACGGCAACGTGCAGTGGGAGCATCCCGCCGGCGTGTTTGGCGACCAGGTGATTCTGCAGAAACTCGAGATGGTAGAGAAATGGATGAAGGAGCACTGGAACATCAACATCCACGACCTGCGCTATGAGGTGCAGCACCGCCAGTTTGCCACCAACCCCGACGGCACTTTCAAGATTGGTTTCAATGGCCGCTTGGTGAATCGTCTCACCGAGCCTTATGAGGGCGACCCCTCTATGACGCTGATGGACTATCTGGAGACATGGGTTACGAAATTCAAGAGTATACAACAATAAGACATCGACATGAAAAAGATATTAAGCATTTCATTGATTCTGGCCGCCGCCCTCGCTTTCACCTCCTGTGTGAAGGAAGAGGAAGACATCTTCGACAAATCCGCTGCCGAGCGTCTGAATGAGGCCAGTGACTTGTATTCCAAGCGCCTGATGGCATCGCCCAACGGTTGGGCCATGCAGTTGTATCCCACCAACGAAGACGAATGGCCCTACGGCAACGGCTATCTTGTGCTCTGCCGTTTCAACAAGGACTACTCCGTAGACGTGTCGATGAACAACATCTTCACCGACGGCACCTACTGGTCGGAATCTTCGCTTTGGGAAGTGCTCACCGACAATGGTCCTGTGCTGTCGTTCAACTCACACAACAAGTGCATCCATACCTTCAGCGACCCCTACGACATTTGGTTTACCGGCACCGACAACAATGCCAACAACGAGTCGGGCACGGGTGTTGGCGGCGACTATGAGTTCATCATCGTCGACGCCCCCGAGGACGCCTCTTACATGATGCTCAAGGGCAAGAAGCGCGGTACCTACAACCTGCTTACCCCCGTGGAAGAGGGGGTGAACTTTGAGGACTACCTCACCGACGTGAAAAACTTCCGCAAGACCTACTTCCCGATGAACGCCCCCACATTCGACGTGGTGCACTTCGGCGACAGTCTCTGCAAGTTGGAGATGACTTACCCCAGAGAGATGACAGAGAATTCAGCAGCCAAGAACCTCGACTTCGACGGTCTGCCCAACATCTATCCCTATGACGGTGATGCCATCATCGACCAGAAGTTCAACACCTTCCTCATCACCAAGCGCGGCAACGACTACTACCTCCGTTTCCGCGACAAGATTCAAGTGAAGGACGTTACCGTGCAGGAATTCGTCTATCGCCCCGACAAAGACATTTTTGAGTCGGTCGACGACCCTGCCTTCTTCATCGAGGGCAACAACCCCTTCTCGTATTTCGCTTCTACTTTACAGGGCAGCGGTATAACATGGAAACTCAGTGAAGAAGCCGGTTCGCTCACCAGTGGCGCTGAAAGTTATTTCAATTCTATCAGCACCAAGAAAGACCCCTATGCATTCAAATGGGTACAACTGCAACCCACAAGCGATGGCATCAAGTTGGGTATCATGTATGAGTATAAGAAAAAGATGACTGGCATGAAGTATTTGTACCACTTCGACACCTCCGGTGGCAAGTTCAAACTCACTTATGACCAGCCTACTGGTGATAATACACAGGAATTGAACACATCGACATCCGCTCTCACCATTCCTGCCATCAAAGCCATTGTCGACTACTTTAACCAAGAGTTTGATGTGAATGCAGCCACCACGGCATTCAACCTGAACAGCGTGAAACTGGCCTCTGCATCCAACTCCGGTTCATGGGTCATCCTCTCAAGATAATTTTCTAATCATTTTAATTATAATGCGTATGAAAAAATTTTTATTCCTTTCTTTGGCACTTACCTGTGCCTTGGCGGGCTATGCCCAGAAGCCAACAGTAAAAGACGGCTACATCACGAAGAGCCAGATGAAAGACCTGCCCAACCAGAAGATGGAGCGTGCAGACCTCAGTGTTTCTTCACACCAGCGCCGTGCTGTCACTGATGGCGTTTACTACACCATGCCCGGTGGCCTGTTCGCAGCATGGGGTACCGACGGCAGTGGCTACATCGTTTCGCAAGTAGTGTTGCCACCGTTTGTGGAGACCACCTTCAAGAACATGAAGACCGACAAGTCGCAAAACGTTTGGACGATGAACGGAAACGACCTTACCGAGATGCAAGACGAGAACGGCGACATCGTCACTACCTGGAACCCCATGGGTATGTGGTACACCTTCGGTCTTGGCACCAAAGGCAAGACGACCTCTTACCAGTGGAACGAAGACAACTATTGGGTAAAGAGTGGTTCTTACACCACCAACGACCTCTCTGTCATCTCCACCTACAGCATGTATGGCGACACCCGACTCATGCTCTCTGCTACCGACATGCACGGCAGCCGTCTGAGTGGCAAGAACTATGCCCGCAACACACTGTCGGGCTGGGGTTTCCTGAGCACCGACTTCCTGTTTGGTACTGGTGATGCCAACGATTCCACCAAGCCCGACTATACTCCCGACATTGCCTACGGCTTCGCCCAGGAGTACAACGCTCTCCTTGCTCCCCTCTACATCGACGAGATTCATGTGATGGGTCTTACCTACAATGATTACGGTCCCATCCCCGAGGGCAAATCACTGAAGGCATACATCATGCTGGTAGACACCTTAGACAACACCACTGAGACGATAGCCACCTTCGAGGCACTCGCTGGCGACACCATCGACTTTGCGGAGTCATCTGCCAACTGGGGTCCTGAAGGCAGTCCCAATGAGAACAAGACTGCTTATTTTGGAACTGTAGTGTTCAGGAACACTGAGACGATTTCCGACATCTTCGGCAACGTTTATCCCATTCCCGCAGCAGTTCCCGCCGGCAAGGTTTGGCGCATCCAGTTTGAGGGTGTGAACGAAGAGGGTGTATGTCTCGGCGTTTACGGTGTGGTGAACAGCGACGTGGAGGACTCCTACATTTCACGAGGCATTGTGCTCACCGAGCAGGGCTATGCTTATCATTACTCCTCGTCACCTATCTCTCCCGCCATCGAACTTCTTGGCCAGTTTGAGATGATTGACGTGGTAGAGAAAGACTTCCTCAACTTTGAGAGCGAGGCTGACTTCCCCGCCGACAAGTTCAACGGCTGGAATGTGCTGCGCGTGTCGGCCGACGGCCAGACCGTGAGCACCGATGGTCTTGAGGGCAGCAACTACGACATGGGTTGTGCCTTTGTAGGTACCACCGTGCCTTGGTTTGACGAGGGTGGCAGCAGCAACTATGACCTTTCGTTCGAAAACACTCCCGACTGGGTGACCGAGGTACAGGTTGACACCACCTACTACAATGGTGACAACATCACTGGTTACAACTTGGTTATCCCCGTTTGCGAGCCTCTGCCAGAGGGTGTGACCGGCCGTCAGTGCGCCATCGACATCGTTGGTACTGCCGATATCCCCGGCAACCACAAACTCATCATCCTCCAGGGTGACGCCGACCTCAATGGCATCACTGACATTGTACGTCAGGAAGGCCGCAAGAGCGACAACAGAATTTACGGCCTTGGTGGCCAGCGCCTGTCGAAGCCTGTTTCGGGTCAGTTGTTCATCAAGAACGGTATGAAATTCATCAAGAAATAGCCGTCTGTAAAGACAGACATCTGTTTCTTTCAACTACGAAAAAACTCCTGCCTAAAAAGACAGGAGTTTTTTCATATCCGATATGATGATGGTCACTTTACCACCACTTTCTTTCCATCCACGATATAGATGCCTTTGCCTTGCGGGTGGTCACCCACAAACTGTCCGGTAACGGTATAGACACCTGTATTGTTCTTGCGTTTCCCAGAAATGACGGGCTGTATGCCATTGGTATCCTTTCTCTTTGCATAGATACGGATGTTGTCGCCTTGGTCTTTGTAGCAGGTGAAGGCTGTATTCTCTACGTTGTAGCGGATATTCTTATTGCTGTTCTTCGTCTGGAACGCGATGACGGCATTACCATCTTCGATGCTGATGGTAGCGGCAGCCATGCTGCCCGGCTTGGCTGTGGCGATAAGTTTCTCGCCCGAAGCAGCAGAAGTGAGGTATAAGTCGCCAACCATCAATGCCCACATGCCATTTGCGGTTTTCTTGAGCACCACTTCCTGTATGCTCTCCTCGGCGAGTATGGTGGTTTCATTGAGCACGTTCACAGTGACGCCAATACGCTGTTCGGTGGTCTGTGTCTTCCCCATGGCCACGGCATCAGCCACATTCACCAGCACCACGGTATCACCTTCCTGGAGCAGGTCTACGTTGCTTACCAATTCATACTCCTGCCCTTCTACAGGCTTATAGGTGTATTCCGCGTCATTCCCCATGATGTTGAAAGAAATGGTGCGGTCGGCATGTTTCATCACCTTGTAGATGGGCACGGTGCTGCATTCGGTATTGTTGAAGTAATTCCATGTTTCCTTGTTGACCACGGCATTTCCATAGAGATTCGACTGTGAGGCTGAGTAAAAGAGAGCCGCGTTATCTGCAGCCATTACGCATGCCCTTTTCGATGCTTTCACGTTGTTGAGCGTATTGTTTCCCCACTTGTCCTTGGAATACGCAAATCTTGTGACCAGAAGTCCGCTGCCCATTTCCGCAGCAGCCCATTCGGTACGCTGCCTGTTCTCGAAGATGAAATATTCCTTGTCGTTACCGGGTTTTCGGTAAAGCACAGCCGGCACGCTGCCCTCCACGTCCGGGTCGCCCAGGACGACACCCTGCGGTGAAGTAATCTCAGGGATGGTGAGCCATCCCAGATAACTGCGCTCATAAGCCGTGTATCCCACCGGTGACCTACCATTGTTGATCATACATCCTGTGTCCATGACGCTCCAGTTGCCGAAAGGCGACTCGTCCTCATAACTATAGTTGGTGCAATAGAAGTCGGGCAATCCGAGTCCATGTCCAAACTCATGGCAGAAGGTGCCGATACCGTCGAGACCGCCATAATAACTCAGTTCGTTGCCCACGAAATAGGACTTGAAACTATATCCTGAAATCGTGGAAGTCCACGACGACAGGTCGAGTTGGTGTGGCCAGATGGTGTTTTCGTCTCCCCCACTCGACTCCCCGAGTCCGGCATAGATAAGGCTTACCAAGGGTACGCTCTTTCCCACATAGTACTGCGAGAAGTCCACCCCCTGGTCCACAGCCAGTCCGACTGCTTCCCTCACCATTGCCAACACCCCCTTGTCGTTGCCGTCTTTGTCGTTGCCTCCATATTCAGCATAACCTTTCGACAAGGTGACCTTTGCCACCACGGGGAAATGCGGATTGAAGATGCCGAAACTCTGTGCGAGGAAATAATCGCGAGCCGACCCCACACATTGGCTTTCGTCACTATATCCCTCCTCGTTGAAGTAGCGGTCCATCTTCTCGATGTCGTTCTCCTCCTTGAAGGTCTTGTCGGCGAAATCGACGAGAATGACGGGAATGGTCACTTCGCCGATGCTACCCACCGACCCCATTCCACTTTTCCCGTATTCCCCCAATCCATCTTCTGTGGAAGAATAATGACTTCTCTGCTGTCCGGTGTTTCCCCTGACCCTGGCCTTGTTGGTCTCTGCCCTGCTGAGCAAACTCTCCCTTTGCGTTAGTACATATTCTCCACTCTCATTCTTGATGAAACATCTTCCATCGCTGGCTTGCCAGAAATGCATGTACTCATTGCCGCGCAGTTCCACCTGCAACTGCGTTCCGTCACCCAGTGTGACCGTGCGCCAAATGCCCCGCCTTGCAGGAATAGCGCTCACAGCCATGACGCATACCGACATGACCACGGTAATCAATAATTTTTTCATGTATGGTAATGATTGATAATTAACTGTGTTTTTTCACCTCTAAGGTGTCTTACCATGCAAAATTAAAACAAACCTCTAACATTTCCATGGAAAATAACCACTTTTTTATGGATTCCTTCCTATATTTCAAAAAAAGGCAAATAAAAACGACAATATACGGGAAAAAAACACTACCTTTGCCGTAATGCGATGCCATCTTCCGGGTGTATGCATCCTTATTATCTTTCGACACCTTTTTCCATCCCTCTGCGGCATAAAACATATGATAAAAAGAGTACTGTTTGTCCTTCTCATGGCCTCGTTGGTGACGATGGCCCATGCCGTTCCAGCCCTGAGCGTTTGGCACACCTATCATCAGAGCGACGGCACTGAGGTCCAACTCATGCTCCTGGGTGATGAGAACTTCCACTACTTCATTACCACCGACAACATTGCCGTGGTGGAAGAAGGCGGAAGTTATTACTATGCCGATGTCACCGCCGAGCGGCTCACCGCCACCAAGATGCTTGCCCATTCGCCGGCATCGCGCACTGCCGTCGAGACGGCAGCCATCACACAGTTGGGCAACACCCCATCTAATCTCCGCCGCATCCGCAGCAACATGCCACAGGTGACGCAGCCCCGAAGAGTAGGCGACCCCATGGCCAACCTCACTGGCAGCAAGCGCGGATTGGTGATACTGGTGAGTTTCGACGACCTGGACTTCTGGAGCCCTGATGCCAACGCCGTCTATTTCGCCATGACCAATACCGAGGGCTACACCAACAACTATGGCGCCATCGGCAGTGTGCACGACTACTTCCTTGCCCAGAGCAACGGGGTGTTCGACCTCACCTTCGATGTTGTCGGCCCTTACAAGACCCCCGAGAGCGTGACCTACTATGGTGAGAACGCCAATGGCGGTGACCAGCGTAGCCGACTGATAGAATTTGTGAAATTTGCCTGCGAGTCGGCCGATGCCGATGTCGACTACAAGGACTACGACTGGGATGGTGACGGTGAGGTAGAGCAAGTGTTCATCCTCTTCGCCGGCAAGGGCGAGGCCAATGGTGGCGAGAGTTATACCATCTGGCCCCATGAGTCGCAGTTGGGCGGAAATCCACCTTTCATTCTTGATGATGTGATGATCAACACCTATGCGTGCAGCGAGGAACTGAACAGCGCCAACCAGTATTCCGGCATCGGCACATTCTGCCATGAGTTCTCCCACTGCATGGGCTTGCCCGACCTCTACGATACGGCAGCCAACAGCGGAGGGGCGATGATGAACTACGGCATGGGGTCGTGGGACGTGATGTGCAAAGGCAGTTACAACAGCAGCGGCTGGATTCCCGCCTCATATACCGGCTACGAGCGTCATTTCTGCTCATGGCTCGACTACAAGGAACTGAGCGACCCCTGCAAGGTGCAAGACCTCGCACCTTTGGCAGACAATGGTGACGTGTTTGTGTGCTACAATCCCGCCAACTCCGATGAATATTACCTTTTCGAGCACCGCAACAACGCTGTGGGTTGGGACAAGGGTGTTGCCGGGAGAGGCTTGCTCATCTACCATGTGAACTACATTGCCGGCCGTTGGCACAACAACACGGTAAACTCCTCTATCTTCAGCGAGCCCTGCCTCACCGTAACGCCAGCCGACAATACCGCCACTGATTTTACCGAGAGCGGAGACCTATATCCTTATACTTCGGGCGGTGTAGCCAACAACAGGTTTGCCGACAACACCTCTCCTGCCGACATTCTCTACACCCCCAATACCGACGGCACCAACCTCTTGCACATCAAACTCAGCAAGATAGCCTATACCACTAAATCGAAGACCGTCTCGTTCACGTTCAACGACGGCACAGACGTTTACAATGGCATCGACGCCCTCGGCTTACCTGCCCCCATAGCGACCGGCATCTACACCGTTGGCGGTCAGCGCCTTGATGCCGCTGCCGGTGGAGCAGGAACCTTGCCCCAAGGTTTCTACATCGTGAAGTCTGCCGACGGGAGCACCCGGAAAGTGTTGGTGAAATGACGTCATCCATCCGAAATCATAATCTTAAATAACATAACAAAAATTTCAAACAAATGCAACAAGGCAGTAAAATCTATCTTTTCTCCATCGTATTAGTAGCCGTCTTGGGCGGTCTGCTATTCGGTTACGACACCGCTGTGATTTCTGGTGCCGAAAAAGGTCTCCAAGCATTCTTCATGGAAGCGAAAGACTTCTCTTACACCGACAAATGGCATGGTTTCACCTCTGCGTCGGCCCTCATCGGCTGTATCATCGGTTCGGCCATCTCTGGCCTGCTTGCCACCAACCTTGGCCGTAAGAAGTCGCTCATCATCGCCGGTCTGCTGTTCTTCATCTCGGCTCTCGGCTCAATGAAACCCGAATTCCTGTTCTTTGAGTACGGCAAGCCCACCTACTCGCTGCTCATCATGTTCAACATCTACCGCGTAATCGGTGGTGTTGGTGTAGGTCTGGCTTCTGCCATCTGCCCGATGTACATCGGCGAGGTGGCTCCCTCCAACATCCGCGGCATGCTCGTGAGTTGGAACCAGTTTGCCATCATCTTCGGTCAGTTAGTGGTCTATTTCGTCAACTTCTTCATTCTGGGCGACCATATCCAGCCTATGGTGGAGGAGATGGGCAAAGGCATTGCCGCCATCACCCCCGAAGCACAGTGGACCGTTACTACCGGTTGGCGCTACATGTTTGGTTCCGAGGCTGTCCCGGCAGGTCTCTTCGCCCTGCTTATCTGCTTCGTTCCCGAGACGCCGCGCTACCTGGTGAGTATTGGTCAGGACGAGAAAGCCCTTGGCATCCTCTCGAAGATCAACGGTTCGGAGAAAGCGACACAGATTCTCAAGAATATCAAGGAGACGATGACCGTGAAGACCGAGAAACTGATGACCTACGGTGCCTTGTGCATCTTCGTGGGTATCATGCTCTCCGTGTTCCAGCAGGCTGTGGGCATCAACGCTGTGCTCTACTATGCTCCGCGTATCTTCGGTGACATGGGTATGGAGAACCCGATGATGGTGACCGTGTTTATGGGTGTCATCAACATTCTGTTTACCTTGGTAGCCATCTTCACCGTGGAGAAATGGGGACGCAAGCCCCTGCTCATCTACGGTTCGCTGGGTATGGCTCTCGGTGCCTTCGGTGTAGCCGTCACCTTCGGCCACCCGGGCATGGAACTTGTGACAGCCATCTCCATCATGGTCTACTCTGCCTCGTTCATGTTCTCGTGGGGTCCCATCTGCTGGGTGCTCATCTCCGAGATTTTCCCGAACACCATCCGTGGTGCTGCCGTGGCCATTGCCGTAGCATTCCAGTGGATTTTCAACTTCATCGTGTCGAGCACCTTTGTGCCGATGTTCAACATGCACCTCACCGAGGGTGATGACTTCGGGCATTGGTTCACCTATGGTCTCTATGGCATCATCTGTGTGATTGCCGCTATCTTCGTCTGGCGCCTGGTACCCGAGACCAAGGGCAAGACGTTGGAGGACATGACGAAAATGTGGAAGGACAGGATGAAATAACCTTTCGCACCCAATCCATATTTCATAAAAGACATTCAGGGCGGGCCAAAAGTTCCGCCCTGAATTGTGCTTGGATGGGTGGGTGTACAAGCATCTTTAGTATTGTCTTCTGTGCCTTTTGTACGGCAGTCAGTAGGTCTTCGGTGCATGGGAAATGCCTGGAGATAAGTTTTTGAATGCCAATCCCCATGAATAAGAAAAAAATTCGTACCTTTGTTGCCAAATAGACTTTTGCCAATGAATATTGCCGAATTGCTGACTCATGGCGACGGGACCACCCATTTCTCGTTCGAGGTGCTGCCCCCTTTGAAGGGTACGGGCACGGAGAGTCTTTTCCGCACTATCGAGAAACTGTGTGAGTTTGGCCCTGCCTACATCAACATCACCACCCACCACAGTGAGTATGTGTACAAGGAACTGCCGAACGGTCTCCTTGAGCGGAGCCGTATCCGCCGCCGTCCCGGCACCATTGCCATTGCCGCCGCCATCCAGCAGCGCTTTCAACTGCCCGTGATTCCGCATGTGATTTGCAGTGGCACGACGATAGAGAACATCGAGTATGAGTTGCTCGACCTTCAATTCCTTGGCATCAGCAACCTGCTCTTGCTTCGTGGCGACAAGGCCAAAGACGACAAGGTGTTCGTTGCTACCCCCGGAGGCCACTCCCACACCACCGACTTGATAGCACAGGTGAGCCGTTTCAATGAAGGTTACTTTGCCGACGGCACTCCCATCAAGAACCCTGGCGTACCTTTCTCCTTTGGTGTGGCCTGCTATCCTGAGAAACACGAGGAAGCCCCCAATATGGAGCAAGACATGGGGCATCTGAAGACGAAGCAAGACATGGGGGCGCGCTATGCCGTGACACAGATGTTCTTCGACAACCAGAAGTACTACGATTTTGTGGCACGTGCCCGCGCGATGGGCATCACTATCCCCATCATTCCCGGCATCAAGCCAGTGACGAAGTTGTCGCAGGTCACGATGATTCCCAAGACCTTCCATTGCGACCTCCCCGACGAACTGGCTAAGGAGATGCTCCGCTGCAAGACCGACGACGACGTGCGCCAAGTAGGTGTGGAATGGACCACAGCCCAGTGCCGCGACCTCTATGAGCACGGAGTGGGAAACATCCATTTCTACACCATCTCTGCCGTTGACTCGGTGCGAGAGATAGTGAAACGAATCAAACATTGACTGGCATGAGATTCGAAGAGGTAATAGGTCACGACGAAGCCAAACTCCGGCTGAAGGCGATGGTAGAAGGCAACCACCTTCCCCATGCCCTGCTGTTCTGCGGTCCGATGGGCTGTGGCAAGATGGCATTGGCAATGGCCTTCGCCTCTTACCTGCTCTGCCAGAGTCATGACGCCGATGACGACAGTTGCGGCAAATGCCTTCAGTGTGCGATGCTCCGCAAGTGGTCGCACCCCGATCTGCACTTCACCTATCCCACCATCAAGCCTGCAGGCAGTTCGTCGGACTACAAGCCTGTGAGCGATGACTTTACCCGCGAATGGCACGAACTGTTGGCAGGCGGTCCATATTTCACCATAGAGCAATGGCTCGACAAGTTGGGTGCCACGACGCAACAGGCCATCATCACCGTGAAGGAGAGCGATGAGATTTCGCACAAACTCAGCATGAAATCGAGTCAGGGCGGCTATAAAGTGTCGCTCATCTGGTATCCCGAGCGCATGAATGCCGAATCGGCAAATAAACTGCTCAAGTTGATAGAAGAGCCACCCTCGCAGACGGTGTTCCTCTTAGTGAGCGAAGCCCCCGATGAATTGCTGGAAACCATCAGGAGCCGCACCCAGCGTTTCAACCTGCGCCGTATCGACACCGAGGCAATAGAAGAAGCCCTTATCTCGCGCCGTGGCATCGATGCCGACTCCGCCCACCGCATTGCCCGCCTATCGGGCGGCAGTTGGGTGAAAGCGCTCGATGCCCTTGACTCGGAAAACGAGAGTCACCAGTTTCTCACCGACTTCATGCAGATGAACCGTCTGTCGTTCATGCGCGACGTGCGCGGCCTTGCCGACTGGTCGACTACGGTAAGCAATTACGGGCGAGAGAAAGAGAAGCGCCTGCTGGCCTATTTTGCGCGCATGACCCGTGAGAGTTTTATCTACAACTTTCACCAGCCCGACTTGTCGTACATGACGATGGAAGAAGAGCAATTCGTGAAGAAATACGCCCCTTACGTCAATGAGGCCAATGTCATCGGCCTGTCGGAGTTGTATACCACCGCCCAATACGACATCGGCCGCAATGCCAATGCCAAGATTGTATTCTTCGACGTAGCCCTCCAGGCATCTGTGCTACTGAGAAGGAAACTCCAATAACCTGCCGCCCCCTGGCGGCACCAAAAACAGCAAAGAAGATGGATTACAAGAATATGAAATTCAGGATGAGCACCAGTTGCGACAGAGGACTCTGCCGCCAAGGTGTGGGTCGTCAAGACAAGCAACTCAACACCTACGACTGGCTCGCCGATGTTCCTGGCAACATGGAGAGCACCGACCTTGTGGAGGTGCAGTTCAAGAATACCCGTAAAGGCTACTACCACAACGTGAACAACCTTCCACTTCAGAAAGGCGACATCGTGGCCGTGGAGGCCAATCCCGGTCACGACATCGGTGTGGTCACCCTGACGGGCGAGTTGGTGAAACTCCAAGTGAAGAAAGCCAACCTGAAGTCGTCGGAGGAGATCAGGCGCATCTACCGTTTGGCCAAGCCCGTCGACATGGACAAGTACAAGGAAGCCAAGAGCCGCGAGCATGGCACGATGATTCAGAGCCGCCAGATAGCCAAGGACCTCAACCTTGACATGAAGATTGGCGACGTGGAATACCAAGGCGACGGCAACAAAGCCATCTTCTATTATATCGCCGACGAGCGTGTGGACTTCCGCCAACTTATCAAGGTGCTCGCCGAGACCTTCCACGTGCGCATCGAGATGAAGCAGATTGGTGCCCGTCAGGAGGCAGGCCGCATTGGCGGCACCGGTCCGTGCGGCCGTGAATTGTGCTGCGCCACATGGATGAAAAACTTCATCAGTGTGAGCACTAACGCCGCCCGTTTCCAGGACATCTCGCTCAACCCCCAGAAACTGGCGGGCATGTGCGCGAAGTTGAAATGCTGTCTGAACTACGAAGTCGACAACTACATTGAGGCGAGCCGCCAGTTGCCCGGCAAGGACGTCATCCTGCAGACTCAGGATGCCGACTACTACCTTTTCAAGACCGACATCCTTGCCGGCCTTCTCACCTACTCCACCGACAAGCGCACCGCTGCCAACCTGGAAACCATCACCGCCGACCGTGCGAAAGAAATTATCGAACTCAACAAGCAAGGCGAAAAACCCCTCATGCTGCAGGAAGACGGACATCAGTCAAACGACCGTCCCATCGACCTTCTTGAAGGCGAGAGCATCACCCGTTTCGACAAGGCGAAGAAAAAGCGCAAGCGCAAGGGCAAGGACTCCCCTGCCAAAGGTTCCAAGGCCGGCAACGACAACAAACCGTCGGAGCCCAAGGCCGAGGCCGCTCCTGCCAAGGCAGAGGCGAAGCCCAAGCCCAACAAGGCAAACGACAAGGGCGACCACAACAGCAATCCTCCCGCTAAAGGTGAGCGCCAGCGTGGCGACCGCCGCCAGCGCCCAGGCAAAGGAGGCCCACGCCCCCAAGACCGTGCTTCCAAGGAAAACAAACCCGAACAACAATAACATGTTGTCTCTCCGACATGACATGCAGAAGATAGGCGTCACCATTCTTGTGGTGTCGGCACTTGTGGCATGCTTCAACCGCACGTCGTTTTACCACTTCCATGCCATTGACCTTGACGGTTGGGACAGGATGGACTTCCAGGAATACGAGGTGAAGGCATTGGAAGAAGACGGCTACTACGTAGAAGAGATAGGTGTGAGGACCTCCACCGCCTATCCCTTCCAGAGTTTGAACCTCATTGTGAAACAAGACATCATCTCTACCACGAAATCCCACCCCAACCGTTTCAGGTGCGACACCCTGCGTATCGACATCTACGACAGTTGGGGAAAGCCCAAGGGCAAAGGCGTGGACCTTTACCAGCATATGATACCCCTGAAAACACTACCATTGAAAGCCGGCGACTCCCTCTCGGTGCGCATAGCCCATGGCATGAAGGTATTCTCGGTGAAAGGAGTGAGTGATGTGGGGCTGAAGATTACCCGGCAGTAGTTTTTTCTGGATTCTTCAGGGTCTTTAGGGATTTTAGAGTCCTCAGCAACTCTAAGGCCTCTATTTTTTAGGTGCGAATCAGGTTGCGACTCGCATCGATTCGCAGGAAGATGAACAGCAAGATGGTGAATCCCCACAACGAACTGCCCCCATAACTGAAGAAAGGCAAAGGTATTCCGATGACCGGTGTCAGTCCGAGCACCATTCCCACATTGATAAACACATGGAAGAGGAAGATACTCAGCACACAGTATCCATACACCCTTCCAAACTTAAATGGTTGCCGTTCTGCCAGTTTGATGAGTCTCAGCACAAGGGCAAGGAACAAGAGCAACACGCCTGCCGAGCCCACGAATCCCTCCTCCTCGCCTACCGTACAGAAGATAAAGTCGGTATCCTGTTCGGGTACGAACTTCAGTTTTGTCTGTGTGCCGTTGAGGAACCCTTTCCCTTTCAGTCCTCCCGAGCCGATGGCTATCACACTCTGGTGCACGTTGTAGCCCGCGCCAGCCAGGTCATCCTCCAGACCGAGCAGCACATTGATTCGCGTGCGCTGGTGTTCGCCCAGCACATCGTTGAGCACAATGCTTGCCGAATAGAAGAAGATGATGGAACCGAGCGAGAACAGCGCCACATAGAGATAGTTGCTCACTCGCGTGCTGAGCGCCTGATACAAGTAATAGCCGATGAGCGCGGCACATACGAGCAGTTGCACCCACACGATGTCGAACGGGATGACATATTCGGAAAAGAGGAGAAATACCATCGTGACACCCAGCACGAAGCCCAGGATATTGAGAGCCTTTGCCTTGTCGTCGCAATAGATGCGCACCAATGCCGCCGAGAACAGTTGTATGAGCAGGAGCACCACAAACTTCCCCTCTGAGGTGGGTGTGTCCCACAGCATCACCTGCTCATAGCGGATACCCACGACGAAATACACCACCATGGCCACCCCTGTGAAGAGGATGCTTCCCGGCATCCCCTCGCGGTAGAACATGAGGAAGAAGGCGAGATAGACCAGTGCCGACCCAGTCTCCTTCTGCATGATGATGAGCATCATGGGCAGGAGCACGATGGCGCAAGACAGCGCGAAATCTCTCAGGCGATGGATATTGAACCCGTAAGTGCTCATGAACTTGCTGATGGCCAGTGCGGTGGCAAACTTGGCAAACTCAGCCGGTTGGAGTCTGAGCGGTCCCATGACAATCCACGACCTCGACCCCTTGATTTCATGAGGATTGAAGATGGTAAGGAAGAGCAAGAGGAGCAAGGCAGCATAGAGCACGTAGGCGAACGTGTCGTAATAGCGGTCGTCGAGCATGAGGAGGACGAAACCCAGGCATATCGACGTGGCTATCCACACCACCTGCATTCCCGAGCGCGTGGTGGTGCTGAGGATGTCAGGGTCGCTGAAGGAATAACTTGCCCCACAGACACTCATCCATCCGAAGATGAGGAGTGCCACGTAGATGGCTATGGTCCACCAGTCGAGCGACCTGAGCACGCTGTTCTGCCTATCTGTCCTTTGTTCCATACTTGAGATGCTGACTTTGTATCTGCGCTGCCTGCCGTTTCGAACTTTCCGACAGTTCACCCTTGATATACTGTTCCATGATGAGCGCACCGATGGGCACGCCGAAGGTAGCGCCGAAACCACCATTCTCCACATACACGCTGACGGCAATCTTGGGTTCCTCCATCGGCGCAAATCCCATAAACACCGAGTGGTCGCGCCCACGGTTCTGTGCCGTTCCCGTCTTTCCGCATACCTGATAGTCGCTGCGGTTGGCCCGGCGGCACGTACCGCTGGTGACCGCCCTCCTCATTCCCCTTACCACGAGGTCGTAGGCCGTCTTCGAGGCGAGAGTGTATTTTTTCTTTGTATATAAGGTATCGATGGGCTGACCTTCTATCTCCTTCACCACGTGGGGAGTGATATAATATCCCCTGTTGGCGATGGTGGCACCGAGGTTGGCGATTTGCAATGGAGTCAGTGTCACCTCACCCTGTCCGATAGAGATGGAGATAACCCCCAGTGCATTCCAGTTGTTCTTGAAAGCCTTGTCGTAGAAGGTGGCATTGGGTATCATACCCCTTTTCTCGCCGGGCAGGTCGACCCCCAGTTTATAGCCGAATCCCATGCTCACCATATAGTCACGCCACTTGTCCATGGCATTTTGGAGCGTGCCGTATTTCTGTTTGTTGGTGAGCATATAGTAGAGTCCCCAGCAGAAGAAACCATTGCACGACGTACCGATGGCAGGAATCAGGTTAAGAGGCGAGGGATGTCCGTGGCACCCCACTTTCATGCCTTTGGTGACGAATCCCCTGTAGCAAGGATACTTGGTGGTGGAATCGATGATTTCCTCGGTGAGGAAAGTGAGGGCCTGACTGGTCTTGAACGTGGAGCCCGGGGGATACTGGCCCATGATGGCACGGTTGAGCAGCGGTTTGAGTGGGTCTTTCGAAAGAGCGAGATGGTTTTTCCCACGCTGTCGGCCAATCATCATCCGCGGGTCGTAGGAAGGCGACGATACCATACAGAGCACCTCGCCAGTTGCCGGTTCGATGGCAACGATGGCACCCAGTTTCCCCTCCATGAGCCGTTCGCCCAACTGTTGCAGTTCGATATCCACCCCTAACGTAAGCGCCTTTCCCGGCACCGGTTTGGTATCGAACTCCCCGTTGCGGTAACTCCCCTGTATGCGCCCCCGTGCATCGCGCAGTAGCACCTGCACACCTTTCGTTCCCCTCAGTTCTTTTTCATAGAACCGTTCGACGCCTATTTTCCCGATATAGTCGCCAGGCTGGTAGTAGTCGTCTTCCTTGATATCGTCGGGCGACACTTCCGCCACGTCGCCAAGGAGCAATGCCCCACTGGGGTATTCATACTGCCTGATGCTTCGTCGCTGGATATAGAACCCCGGGAATTTGTAGGCTTTCTCCTGGAAGACACTGAACTCCTGGTCGGAGAGTTGTGTCATGAACAGTTGCTGTGTGAAACTGGAGTAACCCGGCGTGTTCTGTATCTCCTTCATGCGCTTGATGAAGAAGTCCTTGGTGATGTTGAGGGCATTGCAGAACTCCACGGTATCGAGTCTTGACTTCTGTTCGCTCACGATGACCATGATGTCGTATGACGGCTGATTGTATACCAACAGTTTCCCGTTTCTGTCGGAGATGATTCCCCTTGAAGGGAATTCCACTTTCTTGAGGAATGCGTTGCTATCGGCGTTTTTCTTGTAATCGTCGCTCATGATCTGCAAGGCAAACAGGCGCACGATATATATGGCCACAATGACTATGGCCACTCCTGCGATGACATATTGCCGTTTGTCGAGATCGTAATCTTTCATGAGCAGAGAAAAACAAGTCCAATCAATAATCTTACATCGTCAACCCGTCATAGCAGCGGGTTGCGCGGAGAATGTCATTGGCGTATACGCCTAAGGCTGTCGACAGCCAAGATGAGAGCCACGGTGAGGACAGTGCTTCCCAACACGCACTCCAGCCATTTCAGGAAATTGAAGAAACTGAACATCTCGAGGGTAAAGAACACCATGCAATAAGCCACGACAAACAGTGCGACGTAGTTGAAGAACGGTTTCTTCCCCATGGCCAGTCTTGAGGGTATGAAATCACTGTCACCCTCGCGGGTAACAAACAGTTCGAGCAGAGAAGGTTGCGCCATGGCCGCCAGGGTGAGCGATGCTGCACATACCCCTGGAGTATTGGCGAAGATATCGAGTGTGATGCCCATGACAAACGCCCATACCAGCATGGCCCATTTGGCCATACCCTTGCGCATGGCAATCACGAAATAGACATAGAAGAGCGGCATGGCAACACCGAAGAGTTGCACGTGGTTGAACACGAACACCTGCAGGGCACACAATGCGGCGAACAGCAATGGAAGTCGGATAAAGTCGTTGTTCATATCCTACTGGTTTCGCTGAGGTTTGATAGAGTCGACGGCCTGTCGGAGGAGGTTGAGTCGTTCGCGCACCGCCGAGTCGTCGATGACACACACATCGCGCAATCGTCCGAAGTCGGTCGAGAGTTTCACTTCCAGCCGGTACGACAGTCCGTCTTCGGAGTCGCTCTCCTTCACCACCTTTCCCACCATGATTCCTGGTGGGAACATCGAGGAATATCCGCTGGTGACGATGGTGTCGCCCATCTCGAACTGCGCATGTCGTGGGATATCGTCGACGTAAGCCACGTCGATGGGTCCCCCTTTCCAATGCAGGTATCCGAAGTATCCCCGGTTTTGTATGGCGCAACTGATGTTAGACTTTGAACTGAGCACTGGTATGACAACGGCATAGTGTCCAGATGCCATATAGACCACGCCCACCACACCATTTCCACACGCCACGCCCATATCGGCATGCACGCCGTCGTAGAGTCCCTTGTCGATGGTAATGAAATTGTCGGTCTTGTCGACAGAATTTCCCACCACCTTTGCCGGGATGAGTCTGAACTGTGAGAGGATGTCGTCTACCCCTCTGTCTACGTAAGTAGAGTCGTGCTTGATGCGCTCATCGGTGAGTTGTGCCCTGAGAATGGCCACTTCCCGTTCCAGGAAAAGATTTCTCTCCGTCAGTTCCTTGTTCACTGTCCCTTGGTTCATGAAAGCACTGATTTTCGAATCGGCCTCATAGGTCATGCCTGAGATATAGTTGGCCGAAGAAAACCACACGCTCCCCTGATAACTGTTGTATTGGAACATCAGCACGAGGCTCACGACCTCGAGCAGCACGAATACGAACCAATAGTTGTATTTCTTTAGAAACTCGAAGAGGTTGCGCATAGCGGGGCTTTTATCTCATCAGGAACGAATACCTGTCTACGTTTTTGAGTGCCACCCCAGCGCCTTTTGCCACGCTGTGGAGCGGGTCTTCGGCGATATGGAACGGAATCTGGATTTTGTCGTGGAGCCGTTTGTCGAGTCCGCGCAGCAATGCTCCGCCTCCGGTGAGGTAGATGCCATTGTGCACGATGTCGGCATACAGTTCGGGGGGTGTCTTCTCGAGAGCCGAGAGCACGGCATTCTCTATCTTCGCCACTGTCTTGTCGAGGCAGTGTGCGATTTCCTGGTAGCACACGGGCACCTCCATGGGGAGTGCCGTGATGCGGTTGGGTCCGTGCACGATATAGTCTTCTGGAGCCTCGTCGCCGAGGTCGGTGAGTGCCGATCCCACGTGAATCTTGATGCGCTCTGCCATACGCTCGCCCACCTTCAGGTTGTGCTGACGGCTCATGTAGTCCTGTATATCGGCGGTGAGGTCGTCGCCGGCGATACGTATGGAGTTGTTGGAGACGATACCTCCCAGCGAGATGACAGCGATTTCGGTGCTACCGCCGCCGATGTCGACAATCATGTTGCCCTCGGGCGCCTCGACATCGATGCCGATACCGATGGCTGCCGCCATGGGTTCGAAGATGAGGTATACGTCGCGTCCGTCGGCATGCTCCGCGGAGTCGCGTACGGCACGCAGTTCCACCTCTGTAGAGCCAGAAGGCACGCCGATGACCATTCTGAGTGATGGTGAGAAGAATCGGCTTCCGGTATGCACCATCTTGATCAATCCCCTCATCATCTGCTCGCAAGCCGAGAAGTCGGCGATGACTCCGTCGCGAAGGGGTCTCACGGTGCGTATGTTGTCGTGTGTCTTCTCATACATCAGTTTGGCTTTCTCTCCAACGGCCAGCATCTTGTCGGTGCGTTTGTCGAGAGCCACGACCGAGGGTTCGTCGACCACTATCTTGTCATCACTGATGATGATAGTATTGGCCGTTCCCAGGTCCATCGCTATTTCGCGAGTAAAAGAAAAGAATCCCATTTTAAGTTTGTCGTAAAATAAATGTCCTTATCGTTCTGAATGATTTTACTGAGCCATGAACCATGAATGAATGGCGGTGTCGTAGTGGCTGCTCACGCCGAATGCCTTCTCGGCGAACGCCTTTCTTTCGGCCAGTGAGGTGACCGCTCCCTTCTCGCGAAGGATATTGAGCAGCATGGCATATTCGGCCTTGCTGGGTACGATGACCACATCGTTGAAATTCTTTGCTGCAGCACGGATGAGCGAGATGCCCCCGATATCTATCTTCTCGATGATATCCTGCTCGGCAGCCCCGCTTGCCACCGTATCCTCGAAGGGATAGAGGTCGACGATGACGAGGTCGATTTCCGGTATCTCATACTGCTGCATCTGCTCTCTGTCGCCCTCGTTGTCGCGGCGTCCGAGGATGCCTCCGAACACCTTTGGGTGCAGCGTTTTCACCCTTCCTCCGAGGATGGAGGGATAGGTAGTGACGCTTTCTACTGTCTGGCACTCATATCCGAGCGACTCGATGAACTGCTGCGTTCCACCTGTAGAGAGGAATTTCACACCCTGGCTGTTGAGTTGAGCGAGCAACTCCTCAAGGCCGTCTTTATGGAAGACCGAAATCAGTGCGGTCTTTATCTGTTTGTTTTCTGCCATTTTATTAATCTAGTTTTATAGAGTCTGCAAAGGTACGAAAAAAAGGGTTCTTCGTAACATATTTACCTCAAAATTTTATTTTTTTTCCCGAATATTTGATTTATGTTATTTTTGTATTATTTTTGCGGAGCGTTTGTGGCCCGCCGAGCAAGTGCCACCATATTATTCAGAGCGGACAATACCGCCAATTATTTCAATTCCAACGGCATGAATAAGACAAACATCGCCATTTTCGTATCGGGCAGTGGTTCCAACTGCGAGAACCTCATCCGTCATTTCTCCGATTCCCCACAAGTGGTCACCGCTCTCGTAGTGAGCAACCGCGAAGATGCCTACGCCCTGGTGCGTGCCGAGCGGCTGGGCGTGCCCTCTGTGGTCGTGAAGAAGGCGCAACTCAACGACCCCGACTACCTGCTCCCCCTGCTCAGTGAATACGACATCCATTTCATCGTGTTGGCCGGTTTCCTGCCGCTCATCCCTTCCTATCTCATCGAGCGTTTCCCTCGCCGCATCGTGAACCTTCACCCCGCTCTGTTGCCCAAGTTTGGCGGCAAGGGCATGTGGGGCCATCACGTGCACGAGGCGGTGAAAGCAGCCGGTGAGAAAGAGACGGGCATGACGGTGCACTATGTGAGCGAGGTATGCGACGGTGGTGAGATTATCGCCCAGTTTGCCGTACCCCTTTCGCCCGACGACACCGTGGACGACATCGCCGCCAAGGAGCATGAACTGGAGATGCAGCATTTCCCCAAGGTGGTGGAGAAGTTGCTTACAGAGGCTGAGTTAAAATAACATATATACTGCACTTGCGCACAAAAGAAGCGAGGATGAAGCCGACACCGACAACATCCTCGCTTTTCCTGTTTCACGACCGTTTGGTCTAATCTTTACTTACTTTTGACTGATTGCTGATGAGTTTTTGCAATTAGAGTTGAGTTACTTCTTCTTGATAATGATTTGTTCGCTCGTGTATTTGGAGAGCATGTCGAAGATCTGGCGCAGGTCGGCATAGTCTTTCTCGGGGTGAGAAATCTTGTTGACATTGAACTGCCATGACATCTGTACGCGGCCTTCGCTGGAAGAAGTAAGGATGCGCCCTTCGAGGCCCTTGTCGGCAGTAGTGACGGTGGTGTTTCTGGGTTCACCCTCCATCACATATCCTTCGGGCAAGGAAATGTTGATGACGAAGCGTTCGCTGCTGACACGTGGGAAATCCACCGGCATCTTACGCGTTTCTACCGTGAAGGGATTCACCATCATATTGTCGGGGAACGGGCAGATGCTGATTTGCCCATCGGTCACCTGTCCCTTCTTGGTGTAGACAGACTCCTCGGTCTCGCCTCCCTCATTGCGGGTGGTCTGCTTGCCCGAGAGCGTGCCGTCGGCGGAGAGTTTGGCATCGATGACGGTGTGACGCTCCGATTTCGACACCTTCTGCAGGTTCACCCACTCACTCTTCTTATCCTTCCGCACCATACGTGCCCTGTCTACGAGCATCACCTCGGGCAGCACATTCAGCCATCCGTTCTTGTTGGAAGCATCGAGATACATGTTTCCGCCCGTTGGCATGACAACGCCCACCAAGTAGGTCGAGAGTTTGCGGATAGAGGGGAAGTTGTAGGGAAGTTGTCCCAGGTCGCGTGTCCTGAGCACCACTGGAGCCGCCGTGAGTCCGACGTCTTGCAGCGACTGTATAAGCAGCAGATTGATGTCGGCATTAGAGCCTTCGCCCTTCTTGAGCGTCTCGGAGGTCAGCGCCGGACTCAGCGCATACTTGCCGTTCCACTTCACCTTGTCCATCACCAACTTATACACAGCAGCCACACGCTCGCGCGGGTTGGCGATATCGCCAATCTTCGCCTCCTTTAACTCGTTGGCCAACGGACTGTGGTCACCGAGGTGAATGCCCAGGTCGTCGGAACTGAGAATCATCTCATCGATTTGCTCCCACGTCTTGGCATAGTCCATCTGCGACATGCCCGGCAGGCGATACAGTTTCAGTTCGGCGGTGATTCCTGCCCAATAGTCCTGTGCGTTCCACACATAGTCGTCTTTTGGCATACCTATCAGGTCACGGCCCACATAGACATAGTGGTTGGTCATGACCGTCATGGGATTGGCCAGCGGATCGCTCACGATTTTGAATTTCAGCGAACCGGCAGTACAGGTATACGTAAGGCGCTGGATGCCGTGGTCCTCGATATTGAATATCAAGTAGTTGGGGATGTTCATATCCAACTTGGCATACGCCACGGGAATCTCACACTGTGCATACCAGTCGCGCAGTTCCCAGAACACCTGGCTGTGGACATTGTATTCATATTCTATCACCGTTCCCTCCTTTACGTTAGGGACGGTAAACTCCACCTGGTAGTTATGCTCGTCGATTTTCTTGTTCACTATTTCACTTTTCTTCAACGAAGTCTTCACCACCTTTCCGCCTTCCAGATTGAAGGCGGTAGCCTTGATGTCTTCCACGCTCTCGTCGGCATCGGTGCCGAAGACACCTTCCGTCATCGAGCCCGATTCGCCCTCGAAATAGGAATCGGAACTGCCACCTGGTTTGGGGAGGGAAAATCCCGTGATTGTCAGACCACCGATATTATTGCCTACCGACATGTTTCTCTGGTAGGGAACGACCACCTTAGCGAAACGTGCGCCGCTGGGTTTCAGCACCTTGACACGCCATTTCTCACGGTAGTCTACCAAAAAACTGGTGGTCTGCACCGTGTATTCCACGTTGGTCAGTCGGCAGAGCACCACAGCCTCAGCGCCGGGCTCTTTCTCGTAGGTGGTCATCTGCATCTCCTCCTGGGTGGGCTTGCCGAACTTCATGTTCACGTCTTGTGCCGCAGCCGTCATGAAAGGGCACAGCAGCATAATGAATAGTATGAATACGTTTTGTTTCATTGTATTGAATAGTAGAATGATTATTACCTCAATTCACCGTCTGAAATGCCGAACTTCGACCCTTCAAACGACCAATTTTTCTATACACACGTTATGTCTGCAAAAGTAGGATATATTTATGATAACTCCAAGAAAAAGGGTCTTTTTTCGACAGATACGGTTTTTTCAAGTTTCACATTCGCTCCACTATCAAGACTTATTATTTGACGAGATAACTCTTCAGCGCTTCGACATATACCTCGAAAGCATGCCGTCCCTTTTCGGTAATGCGGCAGATGGTGCAAGGGCGCTTGCCCTTGAAGGTCTTTTCTACCTCGATATAGCCTGCTGTCGACAGTTTATCAATCTGCACACTCAGGTTGCCTGCCGTTGCTCCCGTCTGCTCCTTGATATAGGGGAACTCGGCTTCGTCGGCACCGATAAGCAGCGACATGATGGCCAGTCGCAACTCAGCGTGCAGCAGTGGGTCTAATGGTTGGAACGGCATAGGTTACTTATTATGTTTCAAGAGCATCCAGCCTGGGAGCGTCAGGCCGATGAAGGTGAATACAGCCATCATAAGGTTAGGGGCAATGATGTGGGCAGTACCGTAATAATCCAATGGAAGCCCACTCCTCGCAATTAGAGTCTCTGTCACGCAGAAAGCCTCCCAAAAGAATCCTCCAATGCCACCAATGATGCCACACCACACCATCCATTTGCTCTTCAGAATATAACCGTTGATGGTAACTGCCATACCCATCATCAGCAGAATGATGCGAACAGGGCTAATGCGGTTTTGAAAGTATACCTGCATATTATCAGCCACCTGAGCGTCGTGGAGCATCAGACCGTTGAAAGGAATTGACAGCAAGAAAAAAATCACGACAAAGATGCCGAAGGTCTGCCATGTTTTATCTACCATATTGCCTATGAGACTGACTGGAGCCTTGGGCTTGTTTCTATTTACGTAACGTTCTATGCCAATTACTAAAACAGGTATCAAGACGTAGAGCAGATGAAAAGCCATATTGCCAGTGAGCATGGCGCAAATGCTGGTGACAACGGCTACGCCGATGATACAAAGACCAGAGATAAAGAGCGACATGCCTATGCCCTCTGATACTGACTTGCGGCTGCGCTCTATCTGCTCAGTGATGATTTCCAGACTGCGCTCAGCAGTCAAGTTGTTGTTGTTGTCCATTGTTGTTTGCTTTTTGATGAATTGGGAAATGATGTTTTTAACTCTCTTTTGTGCCCCATCCTCCCTCCTGCAGAAAGGTCGGACAAGGCACGATTCATCCGGATTGCACTGCAAAGATAAATAAGTTTATATTATAAACCAAATTAAAATGCAAATTTATCTTTGAAATTTGTATTTTTTAACAAATGGCTGTGATTGAATCTTAAAAAACAGCATTGCAATTAGATTCAAATATGGTGTATAGCAATTAGAAAACTCACTTCAAGAAAGTCTGCTAACAATCAATAGCGTCTTCATTCGTGTCAAAAAAATAAGTGTTTGCCAAAAATGGCGCAACTTTTTTGTGCTATTTTTGCAAGTGAATATTTATACGAAATGACTATTCGGGGCCAACAGGTATATAATTCCCAAATTTTTAATGTTTACTAATGTTTTTGTCTCTCATTCACGTAATGCTTTATGCACGGAACCTTTTGCATTTCAGATTTAAAGAAGTATCATATCATGTGTCTTTGTAACCTGAAGCACCGCCGTGAAATCACTTGCAAAAATTCCGTGCCCGTGTCTTGTGAGTAAAAAAACATCAAAAACCAGCCTTTTTTGCCATCATTTTTCATTTTTGGTTCTAAGTCAAAGGGGTGTTAGAACCAAATATTTGAAATTCATGGGGAAATCAAGTAAAGCAAATAAGAGATAGGTTATGGATATTGTAAAACATATTAGTTAACCGCACTTAAAACTGTCAACACATTTTAGGGAAAGCCACGTTTTAGTTACAGAAAGAATATTAAACGGCACACAATTTAGTTGTAATAATTGAAAAAGTGTGGTATTTGACATTTTTACACTTTGAGGAGATATTTTTCAACTGACAATCCATGATGTTTGTAAAAATTTGAGTACCTTTGGAGCAGAAACACAAACAAAACCATAAATCTATGGAACGGAAACGTTTAAACCGCCTAAAGGTGGTATTGGCAGAAAAAAAACATGACGAACAAACGTCTGGCAGAGTTGGTGGATAAAGACCCGGCTATGGTGTCGAAGTGGGTAACCAATGTTGCTCAACCCAACGTAGAGATGCTCATCCTCATCTCAAAGCTCTTAGAGGTGAGCGTGGACGATTTATTATGGACAGAATAAGTTGGGAATAAAAATGGATACACAGGAGAAATATATAATCCCTGAATTGCCTCTGCCGTATGATTTAGAAACAAAAGAGATTCTAAAACAGGTAAATCGGGCAAACAAAAAGTTGGCAGAACTGAAAGGCGTGGCACAAACCATACCCAATGAGCGTATACTCATCAGCAGTCTCACACTCCAAGAGGCAAAAGACAGTTCCGCTGTAGAGAATATAGTGACTACACAGGATGACTTATACCGTGCTGGACTCGACATTAGTCATCAGTTCATCAATGCGGCAACAAAGGAGGTACTGTTTTATAGAGAAGCTATCAATGAGGGATTCCGTATGGTACGAAACAAGGATATCCTTACACTGAATGACATCAAACATGTTCAAGAGATATTAGAACAAAACTCTGCTGGATTTCGTGCTACGCCGGGGACACAACTAAAGCGAGAAAATGATGGTGCTGTCATTTACACGCCCCCACAAGATGGCCAGGCTATCATTCAGTACATGTCTAATCTGGAGCAGTTCATCAATAACGAGCAGATGAGCCAGCTTGACCCGCTTATTAAGATGGCCATCATACACCATCAGTTCGAAAGCATTCATCCGTTCTACGATGGCAATGGCCGTACTGGTCGTATCATCAATATTCTCTACCTTGTAATAACTGACTTATTGGATTTGCCAATCCTCTACCTCAGTCGTTATATCACACATAATAAGGGGGAGTATTATCGATTGATACAAGCTATTAGGGATAAGAATACTGACAATGCTGCAGAATGGGAGGCGTGGATCCTTTTTATGCTGAAAGGAGTTGAAGTAACGGCAGAGGACACCATTTCACTTGTAAAGAACATCGGTCAATTAATGGCAGAATACAAAAACATCATTCGTCCAGATTTCGGGAGTAAGTACAATCACGAACTTCTTAATGGACTATTCTATCATCCCTATACAAAGATAGATCATGTTGTTGCCAATATGCAGATATCAAGACAAACGGCTTCGAAGTATTTGGATCGGATTGTGTCGTTGGGATTGCTCCAAAAAGAGAAGATGGGTAAGGAAAATTACTATATTAATACCCGTCTTATGAATCTCTTTATCGAGTTTGGAAAGTATGAACCGACGGAACCTTCAGTGAGTATTGAGTCTGTTCATGTTAAAGAAATCCCGAAATCTTAACGTATTGAAGAAGTCAAGTTAAAAAATCGCGATTTCTTTAACATGAGAACAAGAACGAGTTAAATTTTAACGAATAATTGAACGCAACAATGGCAAAGTCAAATAAAAGTATAGAGGAAAAGATAGAAGATATTGCAAAAAAGCAACTCGATGCTAATCAAGTGCACCATTTCGCCAAGACGGAAAGTATAAATACTGAGATTGATGAGGCTTTAACAAAAGCCGAATCCAAGAGTGGTGGCAAAGGTGGCAACTATCCAGACATTAAATTGCTGATAGAGTTGCCAGAAATGAAGCGTATTCCTGTCATGATAGAAGTAAAAGGCAGAAAGGGCGATTTCGCAAAGTTTGACAAGAATGGAAATGTACTGAATTACAACGAGAAAGGCGATGCTATATATGAGAATATCAAGCGATATGCTGTAAATGGAGCCGTACATTATGCTCAGGCTATCATAAACTACAGCAAGTCGTTTCAAGAAGTTATAGCTATCGGCTACAATGGCTATGAAGTTGCGGAAGATATAGAAACAGAAATTGGAGTTTACTACCTGTCGCGTGAAAATATGCTCCTACCAAAGAAGATATCCGAATATACCGACTTGTCGTTCCTTTCCGAAGAACACCTTACCTCCTTGCTGGCTGCCATCAGGGAATTATCACTTACTGATGAAGAAAAAGAACGGAGGAACACCGAGTACGAGATAAGAATAGAGTCCATACTCCAAAAACTGAACCAACGAATGGAAGACAAAGGCGAAATCGGCGGATTGAATATTAAAGCAGAGTCTCGGGTACAGTTGGTGTGTGGTATGATTATGGCAGCATTGGGATATAAGGATGTCGTAGCACCTCTTGAAACAGAGGAACTGAAAGGCCAATTGGGTAAGAACACAAACGATGGTGCTATAGTTTTGAACCGCATAAAAGATTTCCTCAATAGTAAAAATTTGCCTCAGGAGAAGAAAGATACCATCGGTTCCATCTTCTCCGCCATTTTGCAAGATGCCAACTATTACACACCACGTAATGGGGAAAGTCCTATCAAATCGGTGTACATTACCATCAATGACGACATCATGCCCATGTTCCGTTCTGCTCAACATTTGGATTTCACAGGAAGGCTGTTCAACGTGCTGACCTCGTGGATTCCTCTCCGTCCTGGCGACGACAAGAATGACGTGGTGCTCACACCTCGCTATGTCACGGAGATGATGGCTCGACTTTGCAAGGTTGACATGAATAGTTATGTATGGGACTACGCCGCTGGTAGCGGTGGTTTCCTTGTGTCCGCCATGAAGTTGATGATTGAAGATGCTCAGCGAAACATCAAGAGCAAAAGAGAATTAGCCACAAAAATTGACCACATACAACTCTTTCAGTTGTTGGGGTTGGAATTGCGTCCTGAGATATATATCCTCGCTGTTCTAAATATGATTCTCATGGGGGATGGCTCTAGCCACATACTCAATAAAGATTCACTCTTATACGAAGGCAAATATGAACAATCGGTGGAGGATGAAGGCGAAAAACCTTTCCCAGCAAACGTTTTCCTGCTCAACCCACCCTATTCCGAGGAGGGAAAAGGGTTTGTGTTTGTGGAGAAAGCACTTAGCAAAATGAGTAATGGAAGGGCTGCTATTCTTATTCAAGAGAATGCCGGGAGTGGTAACGGACTGCCGTTCACGAAACGTCTTTTGGAGAGAAACACATTGTTGGCCTCCATCAAGATGCCGGGAAAATTGTTCATCGGCAAGGCTGCTGTTCAGACTGGAATATATCTGTTTGATGTTGGCAAGAAGCACAATCCAGACACACTTGTCAAGTTCATCGATTTCTCCAATGACGGATTTTTTCGGCAGAGTAGAAAAAAAGCAAGCCTTACAAAGAACTTCCGCGATGACGGCACTGGTAGAGAACGATACAGGGAACTAGTGGACATTGTTTTGGATCACAAGCGTACCACTCATCATTTTGATGGCTATGTCATCAAGGACACCATCTCTCTTGAAGGTAACGATTGGACTTATGGACAGCACCAGTCGCATAACGCTATCCCTACTGAGGCAGATTTCCGCAAATCTGTGTCCGACTATATGGCATGGCAAATCTCTACTCTGCTCACTGATACTTCACAATCCTATGAAGTGGATTTTCAGTAAGCCCCCGTCTTGCAAAACTCAACGAGGAATTTACAAAGAGCGGGGGCAGATGGGAGAAAAGAAAGATTGGAGAGTTGTTTTGTGTTGAAAGTAATCCACAATTAAATCAAGAGAGTTTCTTTTTCTCAGAAAACGCAGAATACCCATACTTTACACGAACGGTTAACAACAACGGTATATTAGGTTATGTTGAATATCTTGACAAGGAGCATTTGATAAAGGGCGATAGTATAGCTGTAGGTATGTTGGGAATGCAATTCTTTTATATGGGGCACGACTTTTATGCGGGTCAGTTTACAAAAACTATTTTTGCAAAAGGTTTTACATTAAATTCCCAATTGGGATTGTTCTTTATATCTTTATTTAATCAGTATCAAGAAGAGCTCAAAAGCGTTCTTGTTAGGGATTTTGAGGAAAAATTCTTATCGTTAGAAATTGAATTGCCTATAAGATGTAATCAGATAGATAGTGATTATATAGAAAAATATGTGAACGGATTAATTGTTGATAACATCTTTCTTATTAACTCTTTTCTTGATACGCATTCCCTCACCGATTGCACGTTGACCGCTACAGAAGAAGCGGCCTTGCAGCAACTCCTCCGTGACGAAGTAACTTGGAAACCTGTTCCGATGAATACGGTGTTTACTCCACTGAAAGCTTCGTACCAACGAAAGGGTACACGGCGACAAGACCATGTGAGTCGCATCCGCACCAAGGAATTCTGCCTTCCTGTAATTTGCGCAAAGCGTGGCAACAACGGGATTATGAAATTTGGACGCCGGGAAGATTTCACAGCTCACTCTAACGTTCTCTCTATCATATATAACGGAGCCATAGCTGCAGGGTTAGTGTATGCACATGAAGAGGATGTTGGCATCTTTACAGACAGTTATTTGATAAAATGGAAGGATGAAGATATTCCTTTTGACGTGAACCTGTTCCTGAAAACCGCCATCCAGAAAAAGATATACCCTATCTATTCGCGCGAACAAAAAGCCACATGGCAGAATCGCGTGGAAAACGAAGAAATTTACCTACCAACCGATTCCAACGGGGAAATCGATGTGGAGTTCATGCAGACGATTGTCCATGCAGAGAAGAAAATGGCAGTTCGAAAAGTGATAGCGTACAAAAATGATATAGTAAAAGAGGTGACCGCCAACAGGGCACAAGCAATCAAACCACACTGCACAACCATTCCTTTGCATCCTTCTCTCACGTATAACCCCGTGGAATTCGAGCCTATGATGGCTGCTGAAGATATTTTCATTGAGGGAAGTGTTCCCGTCGATTTACCAAAAACGGAACGAAGTCAACTGCTTGATGAAAAACTCAGCTTGGTACTTATGTATGTCATCGGCCCAAAGGCCAGAAAGAAAACAGAGGTAGTTGGGAAGATTGCATTAGGCATCAAAGAGGAATTTCTGTCAAAAGAGCAAGTGGCAGCATACAAAAGCATTAAATACCTGATGTTCCATTATTGGAGCAATCCAAGAGCCTATCTTCTGACCAAAGAACCAACATTGGTTAATAAGGATTCTGTTCCGTCTGACTATCTGCTTAGAATGGAGAAAGATGCAGTGAAATTCCTGCTTCTGGATTACAATCCACGACAAGCCGCCGATTTAGACAATCTCAATATCTTGAAGACCCAAAGAAGAGGCGAAATCAGATATCTCCCGTTTGTGACAACATTAGATAGTATTTTAGATGAATAATCTAATTATTTAGATACATATAAATGATTATTAATAACTACCCAAAAACAAGGTGAAAATGTTACAACCTTTATTACCGATTAAATTAAAGCAAGGAGATGCTCCGTTCCAGACAGTAGAGGAACTGGCTGAGGTTCTTGGACATGCAATTAGTAATAAAGATATTAGAAATATTGCGTTAACTGGTCCTTTTGGGTCAGGAAAGAGTTCCATTTTACAAACGCTTATGGATGAGCATAAGGAATTCCATTATCTTCCCATTTCTTTGGCAACTTTGCAAGCAGATGAAGAAGGAGAAAAAAAAACTGAGAAAGATGAGGATAATGAGAATGGAAACGACGAAATAGAGAAAAAGACTGAATCCCTAAATCGTAAGGTAGAGTACAGTATACTTCAACAGTTGATTTATAGGGAAAAAACAGAAACCGTTCCTAATTCAAGATTTAGAAGAATAGTACATATTGAAAACAAAAAATTGATAAAATATGCTTTAGGCTTTGTATGTTTCTTAGTGGCGTTTCTTGTTGTTTTTGAACCAACTTATGCAAGAGTTGATACAATATCTAATTTTTTGAATTTTGGGAAATACAATGTGATTTTTGATGTGTCGGCCTCGATGTATCTTTTTTATGGGATATACATGTTTTATAAATACTTCATTAAATCTTACGCCAACTCAAAGCTAAACAAATTTAATCTTAAAGATGGTAACATTGAGATTAAAGAGGATAATTCTATTTTCAATAAACATCTTGATGAAATATTGTATTTTTTTCAAGTAACAAATTATAATGTCGTTGTCATTGAGGATTTGGATAGATTTGAGACGGAAAAAATTTATCTAAAATTAAGGGAATTAAACCAGTTGGTAAACGAATCAAAAATTGTTGGTCGCCATATCGTTTTTCTATATGCAATAAAAGACGATGTCTTTGAAAATGAAGCAAGAACGAAATTCTTTGACTATATAACAACTGTTATTCCTGTGATCAATCCCTCAAACTCAAAAGCGAAGCTTAAAGAGGCTTTGATTGCAAGAGGATTTGAAGACAATGAAATACCTGATGATGACCTATCTGAGATGGCATTCTTTATTCAAGATATGCGTACTTTAACAAACATTGCAAACGAATATAGCCAATATCGTAATAAACTATTTAATCCCCAGAAAAACAATCTTAGTCGCACAAAACTACTTGCGATGATTGTATATAAGAATTATTTCCCAAAGGACTTTGCTCAACTTCATAGACGAGAAGGGCGAGTTTATCATTGCATATACAGTAAGACTAAGTTCGTATCTGAGGCATTAAGAGTTCTGGATGACAAACAGAAAAAGTTGGAGGAGAAAAAGAAACTTGTAGAAGCTAACGAGCATTTAAAAGAAGTGGATATTCGCTATTTGTTTCTGCAAGAATTACGTGAGAATACCAATAACTCGATGATTTCTATCAATATTGACAATAATTATTACACGCTAAAACAAATATCTCAAAATGAAAAACTGTTTGATAGACTATATAAATCGAGTTCTATCAATTATCAATGCAATTTTAATCGCTATGGTACAACTACTCAGTCATCAAATATTAATATTGATAAAATAGATAAAAAAATAGGTTTTAAAGAAAGATTAGCAGCTATAAAAGCAATTGGAACAGGATTTCAAAAAGAAGAAAATAATTTGCAAAAGGAAAGACTCAAAATACAATCATTAAAGCTATATCTCCTTATAAAAAGATACAATCTTGGAGATACAAATCTTTATAGGAATATGAATCTTTCTGATTTAATGGATGTGTTTATTCGTCAGGGATATATTGATGAAGATTATTATGACTATATCTCATATTTCCATCCAGGGATGGTTTCTTTGGCAGATAGGGATTTGCTTTTATTCATGAAAAGACAGATTAAACAAGACTATACATATCACATTGACAAAATGGAAAATTTTGTCAAAGAGTTGAGAGCGTATATGTTTGAACATGATTCAATTCTTAACAATGAACTACTTGATTATTTAGCAGGAAAAAAGGGAAATATCCTATTTGCTCAAATAATGAGAAGGATAGAAAGAAATGATGCCCCATTGGACTTTTTGGCACAATACTATCTATTAGGGAAAAGACAAAAAGAGGTATTCACAGAATTTATTAACTGGAATGAAGAACTCTCGTGGCAGATGATATCGAATCACGCGAATGAAAAAGAACAACAAACTCTTCGGGAAGCATGGCTAAAATACTGTGAAAAGACTACTCCAGAACAAGAAACATGGTTAGGCTATAATTATGCATTCTTGTCAGAACGAGTAAATATCATAGGTGAGGAACAGTGTAAGAAACTTGTTAAAAAGAGCATTTTCCATAAGCTTATTAATGAAAGTAAAATACTTTTAGATTATGTTATAGAGCAATGTTGTTATGAGATTAATGTAGACAATTTATGTGTGATAATAAATCATCTTAGCGAAGAACCCATCGCTTCCTCTGAGAATTTAAATATGACTCGAATAACAAAATCTAACAATAAAGATTTTGAAAATTATATAAAAGATTCTTTCTCAGAAGCATTCAATTGTTTTTCTTCTATATGTAAAGACGAATCACCAGATAATATTATCTATATTTTGAATTCAGAAGACGTAAGTTCTGAGGATAAAACAATATATTTAACTGGTCAGCATGAAAAGCTTATAGATTATGATGGAATTAATGAAACAGCTTGGGAAATCGCAATCAAATCGTTTGTTATAAAACCCACGTGGGAAAATGTGGATATATATTATAGAAAAAAAGAATCTCTCACAGATGATTTGCTTAAATATGTAGAACATTATCATAAAGAATTGGAAGAAGAATGCACAGACGATGTCGTTTCTAAGGAATCGTTGTTTGATGATCTACTTTGTTCAGCAAAGTTGAGTATCACTTCTTTCCATTCTATTTGTAAGGCCTTTGATTTGCAATTTAATAACAACAAATCTCTAACTTATTTAGAAAAAGAAAGACTGATGATACTTCTATTTGATGATAAGATAGCTTTTTCATCAGAGAATATTTCAATTATGAAAAAAACTAATAATTATTCTGAATTTTTAATATATTATTCAGAAGAATTCATTGATACTTTAGATAAATCATATCAACTGGATGAAAATACGGTTTTATCTCTCTTAAACAGCAATAAATTCACTATACACGAGAAACGACAAATCATAGACGTCACAGAAGAAACTACTATGTCAAATTCTTCAGTACTTGCAGATAAGGTTATAGAAGTCTTGTTGAATTCTAATAATATTGTTATGGAGGAAAGTGTTCTAAAAGGGTTGCTTCAAACTGCCAAGAATTTACGTAATAGTATTTTGCTTATAAGCAGAATGCTTAAAACTTATCAATATTCAGCAGATGATATTTCATCATTACTTAGAATACTAGGAGGAAAGTATATTGATGTCGCAAATCGGAGAAAACGGCCTGTGTTGGATAATAATGAAGAAAATATTTATCTTTTGACTCAATTAAAGAGTTTACACTTTATATCTTCAATATCATATGAAGATGAAGGAATACGAGTGAATCCACCAAGAATTCAAAATGATTGACAATATAAGGCACAATCAATCAGCATAGAAGACCTATTTATCAAATAGAAGATAGAGCCTATCAGAAATAATATGTGAAATTTTAACGTTAATGAAATATGCGAAGATATAACATCATAGAATTACAGCAGATGCGTGAGTCGGAAGATCATGTGGAATTCAAAAAGGGCGAGCATGGCAACGTCTCTTATAATGGAGGTGACAAGCAGAAACCCAAAGATCGTCGCAAATGCATTTTGGGATATGTTACAGCTCTTTGTAATGAAAAAGGCGGTCGAATGGTTATCGGTATGCACGATGATCATCCACATAAAGTTGTTGGTACTAAACAAAATGAGAATTCCCTTGGTGAGTTGGAGAGCAACATTTATAGGGATACTGGCATCCGGACAGACATTTATGAACTGTATGAAGATGACCTGAACAAGAAAGGACGTGTTGTGGTAATAGAGGTGCCATCCAGACCTGTTGGTAAAGTATATAAATTTGAAGATGTACCACTGATGAGGGTTGGCGAGGATTTATTACCTATGGATGATAAAGTTCTTCTCTCTATCCTTCAGGAACAAGAACCGGATTTCTCGGAGCAATTCTGTGATGGAGCAACTCTCGATGATTTAGATGCAGACGCCATTAGTATCATGAAAGAGAAATATGCAAAGAAGCAGAAGAATCCCTCCTTCAAATCCCTTAGTGACAGGCAGGCATTGAGTGACTTGCATCTCATAAGCGGTGATAAAGTGACCAACGCTGCAGTACTGCTTGTAGGAAAAGAAACCTTCATCAACAAAAAATACCCACAAGCGAAGGTGATGCTGGAGTATCGAAATACAGAGCCTCAAATTCATTTTGATAATAGGATTCAGTTTGGACAACCTTTCTTTATATTGATTGATAAGTTATGGGAAACTATTAATATGCGAAATGGCTTCATTCCGGTTAGAGAAGATTCCTATATATTTGACATCCCATTTTTTAATGAGGATGTCATCAGAGAATTGGTGAATAATGCTTTTGCGCATCGCGATTATCGAAAGAATAGTGAAATTGTTGTGAAACAATACCCTGCAAAGCTCGAAGTGATAAATGCCGGCGGATTCCCTAATGGAGTTACACTTGAAACTCTGCTGACCACACCAAGTACACCTAGAAATAGACTTTTAGCTGATGTGCTATCTAAAACGGGTGTTGTTGAACGTTCTGGACAAGGAATCGATAAAATATTCCTGCTCACATTGTCAGAAGGTAAACCAAATCCAGACTATACAAAAAGTGATGACTTCACGGTTGTTGCCATTCTGTTAGCTACCGTGAAAGATAAAGCCTTTGCCATGTATGTACAAGGCATACAAGATAGTCTGCCCGATGACAAAAAACTGACAGTTTTTGAAATGATGGCACTCTGCGAAATCAGAGATGGAAATAGACGTCCAACCAATAAAGATATTATTAAGAAATTGGAACAAATGGGGATTATAGAGAAGCACGGTAAGACAAATGCAATCTACTACATTTTACCCCGTCGTTATTATGAATTAACTGGAGATATGGCTGCATACTCTCTGGCTACAGATTGGGACATCAATCAAGTTTGGGCAGTTATTTTGCCATTTTTGCTGAAAAACGGAAAAGCAAAACGTGCTGATTTTGCAAAGATTATTGGAGGCCACCTTTCCGAAAAACAATTAAGAAGATTTCTTGAAATATTTAAGGCAAATGGTTTTTTAAGAACTGAGGGACAAAATAGGAATACTATTTATCTTTTGGGAGACTCATATACAGCAAACAATAATTTAATAAACAAAGCTCTTGCTATTGGACTAAAAGAACTCAAAGAGAAAGGTGAAATTTAGGCTTTCTGAAAGGGCAGATAAAAGGGCAGATAAGTAAGTAAGAAAGTAAGTAAAATGGAATGATTTGATATAATAAAAAACTGATTATCAATAAATTGAAAGGGCAGATAAAAGGGCGGATAAGTAAGTAAGAAAGTAAGTAAATTAATAAAGGGTTCGATACCGGATGACCATCCCCGTGGTTCGGAGAAAACAAGCGCAAGTTCTGGAAAGTCACAAAACTTAATTCAAACAATCCTTGATGCCATTAGAATGGACGCAAAGGTTTATGCTGCGGAAATAGCCATGCAAGTTGGGGTTTCTGCTCGTGCTGTTGAAATGCATATTAGAACATTACGTGAAAATAGGGTAATACGAAGAATTGGCCCAGATAAAGGTGGCTTTGGGGAAATAATTAATGAGAAATAAGATGCTATATAGACATAAGGAAATTCCTTGATGGAATCGCTCGTAAAACCATAAAAATTCCGAGCGTTTGCGAGCGATTTTGCGAGCGATTTTGCGAGCGTCACAATGTAACTTGTTGATTTTCAATAAACATTTCGCTCGCAAAAATATGAAAATTACGAGCAATTAAGAGCGAATTTACGAGCGAACAAGAAAAAAAGAAAACATTTTTGGCAGCATAAATGATCAAAAATCATTTGATGAGGGCCAAGAAGAAAGCGGAAATAAAGAGGTTATCGTAATTCGTCAGAACTGACGAATTTCCCACCTGGTGCCCCTTGCCAAATTTCTGCAAATCAGTTTCACCTGAAAAGGATGTTACTCAAGGGGTGATACCCAAAGTGATACTCAAGATGATACTCAAGATGATACCCAAGATGATACCCAAGATGTCCCCGAAAATGTCGCCATCGCTTGCCCTCAGGGGTCAAACTCGCTCGGATTTCCCAAATGGATTTCACCCTTAATTGGAACGAGTAAACTTTCACATAACTTTCACGCATAGAAAAAGGCAGTTAAGGTTGATTTCCTAACTGCCTTATTTTCAGCGCTTTATCTTGTAGCGGGAGCCGGGATTGAACCGGCGACCTCATGATTATGAATCGTCAAGAATAGGATTTTTCAAGATTTCGCAATTTTTCAGAAAATTTTATAAATAATTGTTATTCAATATTTTGCAATATTAGAATTATTGCTTAACTTTGCAGCGAAATCTAATGTAATGTGGAATATTTGTATCGTTTTTGTATCGTAATCAAAAAAAACACCCATATAAACAACGCTGCAATGAAGACAACTTCGATACCCATTTATAGGAAAGCGAAAGAAGGCAAAGTTCTATTGGCAATGACGCTTGACCATCGTAACGGCACATCCAAGGAGATGTCCGTCTGTGTTCGTGTTGGCATCGGCACTCTTAGGCGTTACATTTTGATGCCCGGAGAACGATACATGTTGGATGAATTTGCCAGTATTATTAAAGAGGACAATCGCAAGCAAGGCCGCAAGCGTAAAGAGTTCGACGATTTCTTCGAGAAGACAAAAAGAGAAGTTAAACGATTGATAGAGGAAGGAAATCTATCACCCACAGATTTTATGGAGAGACTGAGGGCGAATATGGACGGGCTCAAAAAAGATACAGAAGTTAAGGGCAAAACAATCTATGACGTATGGGAAGAAGTCTTGTCTGAACTTGAAGATGCGGGTCGGCTTGGAACCCGCAATTCCTACCAGGTAGCACTGAAACGTTTCAAGCAGGATATGGGCGACAAGGTGAACAATGCCTCCATTAACCAAGACCTTATTAACAAATGGGTGTCGAGGATGCAAAAACCCAAAGAGGGAAAGCCGATGAACGCTACGACCATCGGCATTTACCTCCGTGCCTTCCGTGTGGTAGTACGCAGGGCTGCCGAGCAGGGTGTGCTAATGGCAGAGAAAACAGACTTGTTCAAAGGGGTAAGAGCCGTAAATAAGAAATGTAGCCGCAAGAACTGGTGCCTCAACGTGGAGAAGATGACCCGTTTGTTTCGGTTCTTCGAAAGCGACAACACAAAAGACGAAGAAGGAAAAGAACGCTTCGATCCTCAATATAGGCAACGGCTCTTCGAATCGCTTGGCATGTTCCTCTTCTCCTACATGGCCAATGGTGCCAATATGGCCGACTTGGCACTCTTGCGTTACGATGACTTTTACTACCAACAAGAGCAAAAAGCCATGCGGTTCATTCGAAAAAAGACCAGAAGGGAGTCTGATGGCATGGAAGTAATCTTCCCCATCCTACCCCAGATGCAAGTCATTCTCGACCGCATTGCCAATAAGCCTCAAAAAGGGGGATTGGTATTCAATATTATCAATGAAGGGATGACGGACGAACGAATAACCGCGGTTGTAGCATGCGAAAATTCCAACATCGCAGATCGTATGGAGGTTATAACGGAAATGATTGGAATGGAAGAGAAACCATCACCCACCTGGTGCCGTCATTCATTCGCCACCAACCTGAGAGATGCTGGCATTTCCACTGAATACATCTCTACGATGATGGGACACACCATAACATCCGGTAGTGCCACCACACTCAATTACCTGTCACGTTATAATATGGAGACTATGATGTCTTACAACTCAAAACTCCTCAGGGACGGTGAGGAAGACAAGAAGAGAGAAGAAATTATGGAAGAGTTGAATGGATTTGACACAGAGACACTCGCCGCCATACTCAAACTGACGAAATTGAGATAGAGAAATGAATTTATTGTCGAATCATTTGACGAACTGAAAACAACTTTGTAATTTTGCATAATAATCTTCGAATACAACCATGAGCGAACTGATACCATTCACCACCAATGACGTGATGGCCAGAATCATCAAAATCCGCGGCCAGGAAGTCCTGCTCGACAGGGACGTAGCAGAACTCTACGGAGTTGAAACTAAACGCATCAATGAAGCACTGAGAAACAACCCTGACAAATTCCCTGAAGGGTATGTTTTCACATTGCAACCCTCTGAGAAACAGGAGGTGGTCGAAAATTTCGACCGGCTCAAGACTATCCAATTCTCGACTGTCGAGCCTCATGCTTTCACTGAGCGTGGTCTATACATGTTGGCCACCATCCTGAAGAGCAAGCAGGCCACATCGACAACTCTGGCCATCATCGACTCTTTCGTGAAGCTTCGTGAGATTTCACGGAATATCGCCGCCCTCCATCAGGAACAGGACAAGGAGAAGCAGAAGAGCCTGGTGCAGCGCACAGGGGAACTGATGAACGACCTGCTTCTCGATGACGGAGAGACCACAGAGACGGAGAGCACGGTGGAGATCAACCTTGTTGCATTGAAATTCAAGCATACCGTTAAGAGAGTCAAGAAAAAGGAGAAAGAGGATTAGGACAATCCTCTCCCCTTTCCTCTTTTTATACTCTTGCCCTGATTGATATTCTCCATGGTGCGGTCTGCCCTCTCTTGATGATATTCATCCCATGTGCCGTCGGCAATACGCTTAGCATCTTCCCGAAGGGGAGCCAGAAAGTTCTCGCTGTAATTCAGCCCCTCCATTGCTGCGAATATCCTGACATATTGGAAAGCTCTGTCAACATGCTTTTGGCGTCTTTCCAAAGTATCCATCGCTTTCATCGTCATCAATAGGAATTCCATTAATCCTTTTGTCAAGGCCTTGGCTCCCGTCTTGGCCAAGGCGAGGATGTCCAGTACGGCTTTTAGGAAGTTCAAATCCAGTGTTGACATGAATAGGTCTTTTGCCAGTTTCAGCCTCCCTTCACTGTCATTGCATTTTCTCTCGTATTTACCCAGCAGGTTGTCAAGATATCCAATTCGCTCGTCCTTTGTCATCTGTTGGCCGTTCTTCGGGCCGAATGTCCATTTGATGGGAAGTCCGGAAGGGAAGAAAGCCAAGAGTTCCTTCTGGTGCTTATTCTTCAACTCCAATATTTCCTTATCATGGCCAACCTTCAGTTTTTTCATCTCCTTTTCCAATCGTACGTCATATTCGGCCTTGGCAGCTACAGTTGCCTGTTCCACTGCCGCGGCTTTCTCTGCTGCCAGTTTATCCTTGTCCTTTGCCCGCTGTTTCTGAAGCCATTCCGCCCATTCCTGCCAGGTCAGCTGCCCGCCGCCTTCCCATTTGACGGGAGACCCGTCTGAATACGTCGCCATAGTGGCTTGATGCAGTTCTTCCTTGTGTGCCTCATCTTTTTCCTCGAACGCTCTTCTCACATCGGCACTCAGGCCGGAATGGAACATCCTATCGAAAAGTGATGCCTTTGTCATTTTCTTCATTGCTGTCTCGTTGGCCTTGATGGTGGTCGCTTGCCAATCTATCGTAGCATTCTGCTCTTCGATGGTTTTGGCGTTTTCCTCCATGGCAGCCTTTTGCTCTACCACCATCACGGCTGCGGCCTTCGCCTCTTCTACAGCCTTCTCCTTGGCCTCCCTTGCCCTCTTTTCCTCGTATGCTTCCTCCTTGGTGCGGCGGCGGCGCTTCCTGCGTTCTTCTTCGGGAAGGTCCTTCCAGACATCGCCTCGTTCAAGCCCCCATTTGGAGCCGACCTGCCTATGGTACTCATCGTGGAGATCTGACATCTTCTTGCTTCGCTCCATCCTCGTGTCTCCGAAGTGTTCCGCAAAACTGATTGTCTTGACAGTCCCCCGGACGGCTGGACGGTAGTCCTTCTTCTTCTCGTCAGGCAAGGCGTCAAACTTGCCCTTCGACAGTTTGATGACCTCGCCTACGTGCTTCCCCTTGGTGTAGGTCACTGGATTGCCATCGGCATCCACCTTGACATATCCGCCGACATTGCCCCGCTGCTTCTTGATTGCGACGGGGACGATGTTCACATGGGCGTGCGGCTCGGTCTCGTCAAGGTGTACCTCGAAGCCGATGACGCTTTCTCTGCCATAGCGTTGACAGACGAAGCTGTATGTGTCGAGCGCCCACTCCTCGATGTCTCTCATGCGGCGCACATGCCAGTTGTGCCAGATTGACGGATTTCGCTCATAGTCAACCTTCTGGTCGCCAAATGCCAACAGCTGCATACGGTCGGTGCTGCCCGACAAGATAAGTTCGACGTATGCGTTCTGCTTGTTGGTGGCACCGGCTTTGTACTCCTTGAAATTGAGTTCCTTCAATAGGTTCTGGTATCTTTGGTACAGGGACGTCTCTTGGCTGCCAAGTGGCACGATGCGTCCGTCCACAACCTCGAAGTTGAGGTCGTGCCGCGACCAGTCATAGTTGTTGGTGGGCTTGAGGTTCTTCCTGCGGTAGGCGTCCTCATCCCATCCTCGCCTCTCATTTTCAAGGGCATTGCCAGACGAGAGGTCTTTGTCTTTTCCGGCATGCGCTACACCTTTAGCCATATCATTGTCGTTTTTAGTTTGTGTCTTGTGAAAGGGTCCAGGGAATCCCCTGGTCGGAGTTCTTAGAGGTTGAAACCTCTGAGCGGAGGGTCCAGGGGGAGGGTCACCCCCTGGCGGGGTTCCATAGGGCGAGTAGTCCTTGGCGGGTTCTCAGGGTAGTGTCCTGAGCGGAGGGTGCGGGGAGGCAGCGTCTCCCGGCTGGGGAATCCAAAGGGGTAAAACCCCGTGGCCTAATAGGGATTTTGAGGAATTTACCTGCGGGAAAATTCGAGAAAATCCCTTATTAGGTTCAGTGATTTTCATGAAAATCCTTTTGTCATATCACATAGTAAAGTATTGAATAATGTCGGGAAAGAGGGTTTTCTTTCCCTTTGCGACATTACATTGGCAAGTGGCAATAGGGGAAATAATACTGTCCTGACCGTCAAAGCCACATCTTCATTTTTCTTTCCCTATCGCTGGGAGCGGAGCGACCATTAGCAAGAGGGAAGAAAAAGACACGCATGATGACTGTTGATGTCGCTATCTGCTCAAATCTTACGACAAAACGACGAAACGACAAAAATTTCTTATATAGCCTATCGTGTTTTTTATGTTCTTTATCGTATGTTTTTCCTATTTTTGTCATTTTTTTAGTCGTTTTGTCGTTATCTGAGTCCATTCATTGTGAGACAAGCAATTATACTGCGACAAAATGACGACAAGACAACGACAAAACGACAAAAACGCAGCAGTTCAGAACAAAGTCTTTGGCTTTATTCGTCGCCACACCCTTTGTGAACCATATGCCTTGAGATATCGGCTCTGGTGATCACCTTTGTCTCCCTTGACTCTCTCCCAGCCCGGCAAAAGGTCGATATACTTTCCAATCTGTTGCGAAGTACAGTTACGCATATCCTGGCAGGGGAATTCGTTTCGCACCTCGGCGACGCTAACCATCTCACGCATTTTGTTACATGGAATTCTGGGGTCAATGCCATTGATGAAAAAACAATGGCGTGCATCCTTGCTCATGGAGTCCCATTGGGAAGGAAGAGGTGTGTTGATCCATTCCTCCAGCTCCCCCAATATGCCACTGCCCATCATGATGTTGTGATTTTGTTGAACCATCCGTGCCTTCGCCTCCAAGTCATCAGGCAAGTAAAGCGGTTCGCCATTCTGGTAGTAGAAGTAGGCCTCCGCCCATATCTGATGAATATTGGCTTTCAGGATGGGCAGCCACTTGGCCACGCTGCCGTTGCCCTTCACGTCCACCACCCACCACCGTCGGTCGCCTGTCAAGCTCCGAAGGAAATACTCCTCGTTGGTGGTGGCCGCCAGCACGCATTGCCTGGGATGAGTTTCGACGGTGCGGGCATAGGCGGCACGATAGCTGTCCTCGGAAGAGGAGATGAAAGCCTTTGCGGCTTCCACCTCCACCTTCCGCAATCCGGACAGTTCTGCTGCCTCCACGATCCACTTTGCCCGGACAGCCTCCCGTTGTTGACGATAATCCATCGAGAAGGAGAACGTGTCGCTGAACCACAGCCCAGCCAATGTGGCCAACAGCGTGGATTTCCCCGTGCCTTGTGGCCCGGCCAGTGTCAGCACGTGGTCGAACTTCCTTCCCGGCTCGTAGATTCGCGCAACCGCTGCCACCAGCCATTTCCTTGTCATGGCCCGGTTGAGCGGGGTGTCTTCGGCACCCAGGTAATCTATGAGCAGCGTGTCGATTCTCGGTGTCCCATCCCATGTCTCTGCATTGATGAATTCCATGACAGGATGGAATGCCCTCAGTCGTTGGATGATGGTGAGCATCCGCTCTTCCATCGAAGCGACGCTGATGCGGATACCGTATCGGCTCTCGATATGTCGTGAAATGTCGGCCAGCGAGGCATCGTTGAGGTACCGCGTTTTTCTGGGTCGGAAAGGGCTACCCTCCGCTGCCACGTATCTCTCATGGAAAAGGTCATAGGTGATAGTTTGCAGCGAGGGGTCGTTCTCGGCTATCAAGGTGAGATTTTCTGGAGTCGCCATGACCTTGCCTTTCGGGGTAAGCTGAAGAAGGCTTGTCCAGTCCATGGTGTTTCCTTCCGAGTCATTGGCGTTACCAGGAGGATTTCCTGACATTGCATTGGTTACGGTGGCGGCAGTCGAAACTGCCGCCATTGCTTTCTCGTCCATGGCCATCTCCTCCTACTTATTCTTAGCTTTCCTGCCTGCCTTCTTGGGGTTTGGGCTCTTTGGCGGGAAATGAAATCCACCTGACCCAAGCAAGGCGTCGACGTCGAGACGGGAATAGAGATTCTTACGTCCGAATTTGATTTTCTTGATCACACCCTCCCTCTCCAAGCGCCATAGCGTGGTTTCGGTGATGTGGGCAAGCTGACAGAGTTCAGAGCGGGTGTAGTAGGAAGAGTCCTCGGAATTGTCCTGCTGCTTTTGTGACGAAGGCAGGCTGGCTGCGATGGCATCCTTCACGATTTCAGCAATCCTTTCTTGCAAACCAGATGCTTCAATGAAGTACGTCATGAAGTCAGCCAGTGACGAATTGTTATTTATCACATGGTTATTCATTTCGTTTGAATGTTAAGTTTGGTCCGCTAACGAATTAAAGGAATCGTTTCCAACAAGGAACGACCACGTTCTTGCTAAAAACCTTAAAGAATCTGAAATTAAAGAATGATGAAATTAAAGAATGATGAATTAAAGATATCTCAACCACCCTGTGTTGATAGTTGCCTCGCGGCGAACAAGCGATTGAATATACGACTAAGTCCCAGTAGCGTTGGCAAAATTATGCAAGATTTCTCATTCTTCCAAATCGCAATGAAATTTTTAGCATTTTTTTGCTTGAGTCACAATGCTTTGGCAATATATTCAGCATTGCTATTTAATACAATTATGGTATAGCAATTAGAAAAACTCCCTCTTCAGGGAATTCAACCAACAATCAATAGCGTCTTCATTCATATCAAAAAAAAGTGTGCGCCAAAAAAGCATTGACACACTCATTTCCTTATCTCTTTCAATAATGATTATCTACAGCCTGGTAGGAACCACAATGAAGGGCACTGCCCTGGCATTCATCATAGTGCCTGCAAGTAATGCAGCGTGAGGATTTCAAGGCATCCCCAATGACTTTGAATTTGCCGTATTTCGGTGCACCATCGAGGGTGACAAGGCCACGCTCCTTTATTTTTTTCAGGGAACGATTGACTGCAGCCGAACTCTGACCAATGGCCGATGGGATGTTTATCCCATTGATACCACCATGGACAGTGGCATCCCTGACGCACCAGAACACCAATTGGTCACGGTCGGACAGTCCGGCAAGTTGTTCCCTAGTCTTGTTTGTGAGCAGCCTGTTACGCTCCGTCAGGTTCTTGGCCAACTCCTCACGTTTGGCGCGGTTCTCGGCACGCTTCTCGTTCCTTGCGGCCACGAAATCCTCGTCGAGGATTGGTCTCACTGAAGTTGGCTTTCCCTGGCAGGAACTGTCAGATGTCGTATCTGGAACATCTGATGGAATATCTGAAAGGACATCTGATGGGATATAAGATGGAACCGCTGAAGAATCTATTGCCTTTGGTGTTGACAAGGGGCGACTCTCTATTGATATCTCTTCAAGCTTGACGGTGATGGTCTTCATATCATCGAACAAGACATTGTATATGACCTGATCTTGAATCTTGAGACGGTTCTCCATCGATACAATCTGCTTTTGAGCCGGCATCTTGTAAATAACCCCGTTTTCAATATCGAACACGCCGACCATGGATTTGTTACCGAAGACTTCCTGCGAAACCTCATCGGCCTTCTTGATGGCATCCTCCGTAAGGTCTGCAGGAACACCTGGCAGCGCATCAACTGGCATTTTGCACGCAAACTGGCCGAGTCGGTGGGGCTTTTTTGACAGGCTTGCTCCAGATACTTCAAGGCCTGCTCGTCATCATTCTGGGAGTAACGTGAGACACCCAGTTCAAAAAGGGTCGTGGCGGTCTTTCCAGCATCACCCATCGCCTGTGCGGCATCCAATTTTCGAAGGAGACTCTTTTCCTGCAAGTCGAACAGGTTCTTCTTTTCGTATACCTGGGCCAAGGCATGGTACAACTTGTAACAGCTCTCCCGGTCCTTGCAACCGGGTGCGTAGTCGGCGGCTATGAGCATCACGGCCAACGTGCTGTCCTCATTCTGTTCCTCCCTGAGTTGCATGGCTGTGTCATACAGACGTTGCACAATGGCGGTGGAGTCGCAGTCTGGTGGCATCCCCTGCCCCTGCCTCCCGCAACCACTTGCCACGAGGATGAGCAAAGAGATCAATGATGACACACATGCGAACCTTTTCATTTAGTATTAAAGAAAGAATGGTTGGTTTCTGAAAGGCAAAGTTAGGATATAATTTCCAAAAGTGCAACATCGTAAATGAAATGTATATCCCCAAAATCATTTAAAAGACATCCAACAAGCTTTTATTCAACGTTTTTCACTAAATGAAAATGTATATCAAAATGTCGCTGTTTTTCGACCTCTTCAACGTTTTCAACGTCACAGTTTCCCAACATAAAGTTTAAGAAACGTTAAACAGGTTGGGCTTTCACATCCTTTAATTGTATTTGGATATGAAAACGGGTGTAGAATCGTTTATTAAGTGAAGTCATGAGGATTTGGTTGTTCACATTAGCCCTTCTCCTATCCGCCGTCACATCGACCGCACAGATCATCTCGCGCAGATACGATGGCGTGTCGATGTCGCAGGCGCTTGCCGACATCGACAAGTCCACTGAGCAATACAAGGTCAATTTCATCTATGATGAATTGGACGATTTCCCCGTCAACTGCCATTTCAACCAGATAAACGTCTTAGACGCCATCATGGCGGTCATCGGCCATTACCCCGTCAAGGTAACCATTCAAGGACAATACGTATTTGTGGAGTGTGTGGAAAAGAGGCAGACCAAGGTCAGAGGCAGGGTGCTGGGTGCCAGGTCGGCACCGTTGCCCAATGCCAACATCACCATCTACGATGCCCGCACCGGCGAGAAAGTCTGTTCCGGGGTCAGCAACGAAGGTGGCGAGTTCTCCATACCATGCGATTCCATGCGCATCCGCTTCAAGGTCAGCCACGTGGGGTACAGGACGTTCTTCAAGACCTGCCAGGCTGGCATGGTGGGCACCATCCAACTGCAGTTCACCAAACAAGAGCTGCAAAATGTAGAAGTCACTCCCACGACACAAAGGAACCATACAAACAGTAATTCAAGTTACAAGAAGAAAGCCGAAAGGATAAGAAAGCAAATATGGGACGACAGCGACTCGGCATTCAGCCAGACCTGTTTGGATGACAGTCTTCTCAACTACTCCTCCGTGACGCTGGCAGAATCCTTTTCCGGTGAATACGAACGTCATCACTCCTGGAATCCCCTGCGTCTGTTCTTCGGGAATAATACCAATCACACCATCTCACGCCAGGTCGTACGGCGGAGGGTGATGCTGAACGATTCCGACGCCGTGGAAAGATACGCTTTGCTGGACTATCCGAAAGACTTGCCGTTCAAGTACAACAAAGACCTCACCGTGGTGATGGGTGTGAGGGTTGTCAGTCCGGATGGAAGCATTTACGAGGTCGACACAGACCCTTACACCCAACCCCTTCAGTATGACGGCGAGCAACGCCCGGACAAGATTAGCATACCGCAACTCTTCGAGGGATGCATCATCGACTATTTTACATGGTCGGAACGGAAGACTTACGGCATCCATCCGTCGCCCTTCTTCATCCAAACAGCAGACGGGGAACCCGTCTTGCATTCCAGAATCAACCTGACGACAGACAAGAATCTCTCCGTCCAATACCGTCATTCGGGTGATTTCCCAGGTTTGTCAGTGAGCACCGAAGACAACGGCAGCCTGTGCCTGACCGGTCAAAACAGCAGTGTGACACACGGCAGCAAAAACACGACGATGTCCTACATCTTCTATGTTCGAGACCCACAGCTTCACGCCAACAGGCCGCTAAGCGCACTCAAGCATCAAGTCAGGGAGAATCCGTCAATGGATGACATCCTGGACACGACCACCCGTCTATATCAGAGCATGCGCACGAAGGAATCCTACGGGGGATGGGCCTCAACCTATTGGAACAAGACAGACACGACCATAATAGGGTTGAAGGTGGACAATCTTCGTCAGACCTCCGCCTCGCGCCCATTGCTGGAGCAACGCCTGTATGAGATGGTGATGAGCGAGCCGCCCCACATCACCCTTAAAAAGTTTGGCACATCACAGTCGAACAGCGTCATGAGCCTCAATAGGCAGTACACCGAGAAGTTGGCCTATGTGTTTGACAGGGCCGGCATCCCATACCACCTGGCTATATCGACACGTTCCGACCGTGAAGGCATCCTTGAACTGATGGACGAGGAGAACATCGTCTGGATGCTGGTCACCGAAGAAGGGAGATACTACATCCCATTCATAGACGAGGAAATGCCAACCGCCATGGTCGGCCAGAAAGCCACCACGACGGACTTCAACCACATTTTCACCATACGATGAAGGGGATATTGTCAAAAATATATAAGGATAAAACATAAAGTCATGAACTACAGAAAAATCTTGTTGGCAGCCATGCTGGCCATCACATCATCCGCCCAAGCCCAGGTGGACGATGCCACACTCAACACCGATGCGGGCAAAACAAAATCCGCCACCCACACCCTTTCGCTCGACATGGGACCGGCATGGGTCACATCGAAAGTTTACACCTCCGAGGGAACATACAAATGGAGAACGGGTTTGGAACTTGGAGTCGAATACAGCTGTGTCTTCAAGAAAGGATACGGATTCGGGTTCTCTGTCCTTCACAACACCACCAAGTATCCCGACGTGAAAGCCACGCAGATCTTCGTCGGCCCTTCGTTCGTCTATGCAGGCAATTTCTCAAAGAAATGGCGTGGAACGACGGAGATAGGCTTGGGATATTCCACTTTCTTCAATGAGCACGACACGGAGGTGGGGGTTGGTTTCAAGTATTCCGCCGGTTTGGAATACATGCTGTCCGACAAATTCGGCATCAGTGCAAAACTAAGGGAAGTCACCGTCTTTCTGGGCGAAAAAGAAGATGATCCTTGGGGGTATGGTAATAACAAAGACGAGATAAACGGTGTGGCGCGCCTGGCTTTCCAAATTGGTGCATGCTTCCATTTCTAAACAAATAGGATATGAAGTTCTTCTTTTTTCTCATCCTGACGGCATTTTCGCTCCAAGCTGACGCACAAAGCCGTTATTGCAAAAGCTACGAGGACTACAAGTCGGATAACTGGACGGAACTGCCATCCATCGTCTTCAAGCAATATTCCCATTCGAAGCAGCTATGGACGAGAAAACATGAATATCGTTTCACCACGGGCAACAAGAAAACCGACAGGAAATTGAGAGAAGAGGCGTTTGTCATCCAAAAAGGAGATTCGTTGTTTGTCAACCTCAGCCAGATGAGATGCGAGAATGTGCTTTTCGGAAAGGGGTTTGCCTATGGCATGCCGCTCATAGGCAAAAAAATCCTCTTCATCAGCAACCGCGTTGACCTGAAATCTTCCAGCCGGCAAACAAACAACTATGTTGCGTTCGGATTGATGGGAGCGATGATAGCCAAGTCGTCAAACATCAAAGTCAAGGCCTGCTACATACTGGACGCCAACCCCGGCGGCCAATACACCGAAGTGTTGCTGATCAACGACGGGGTGATGAGGAAACTGCTTGCAGACGACAAGGAACTGCTTGACAGGTATTTCATGGTCGAAGACCAGAACGAGCGTGAGGCACCCCCCAACATCCTGCCCCTGCTGAGGGAGAAAGGACTCATCGAATAGGAACCCATGGAAGAAAAGGAACTCGCTTCTCTCTACAACCGGTACCATGCCGACATGCTGGAACATGCAAGGAGGCTGCTCTACGACGAAGAGGAGAGCCGTGACGTCGTGGCAGAAGTCTTTGCCGCCATGGCACGTGAAGACACCGTCATCCACACCGCGACGGAGAGGCCGTTCCTGCTGAGGTGTGTGAGGAACCGCTGCATCAACATCATCAACAGGATGAACACGCGGCAACGCGTGACACGGTTGGTAACCATGCGCACCTTGGAGGAAGGGGATGACGATGAAGGAGAGAATGCGGAAAGGCTGAAACGGTTCATGGAACAATGGTTGAACAAACGGGCCATCGACATCCTCCACATGAGGTTCGTCGATGGGATGAAATACCAGGAGATAGCGGAAAGCCTGCACATCAGCGAGGCCGCCGTCTATAAATACCTCTCACAGTCACTGACTACGATACGCCAACATTTCAAAGCGAAATAGCTCATCGAAAATGAATGAAGACAAAATGAAGTCCTTGCTCGACATGCTGGACCATGCCGGACAATACACGGACAGCGAGATGGAATGCATCCTGAACGACAAGGAAACCCTGGCTTTGTACGAGACCATCGTCATGGTGAGACAGGCCCTGCAAACCAAGGAGGCAAGAAGGACGAGCCTCTTGCAGCCCCAAGGCTTCATATGGAAGGCGGCCTCCGTCATCATCGTCCTGTTTGTCGTGGGAGCACTCGGCTATGCCGCATTCCACATCATCGGGGGACTGTCACAAGAAGAACCGACCATCACGACCACACCTGTTTCCACCAACAGCCGTCCAGAGGAAGAAGTGGAAAACAAGGCAAAGGAGGAACCGACCCCTGTGGCTAAAACCGTCTTGTTTGAAAACAAGACCTTGCGAGAGGTGCTCGACAGGATGTCAGAAACATACAACGTGAAGGTCAGATACGAAGAGGAAGGTCTTGCCGACCTGCGCCTGTATTTCAACTGGGACTCTTCCGAGGACATCCGGGATGTGCTGGCCTTGCTCAACAGCTTCGACCATTTCCATCTGCAACTCGAAGGGAACACCATCGTCGTAAGGAAGCCTATCGGGAGTTAAAGGGGAGTTATGCAGAGACGTCACAAGTGACGTCTCAAAAGGGAAGTTGAAATACAAGATAATGGACCTTTCAACGTTATTCAAACGTATGTTCAACCATTCATCAAGAACGAGAAGATCATGAGACATACCATCACATTGATGTTCGCGCTTGTCGCCTTTTCGGGGATGGCTCAAACGGAAGAACAATCCGCTCCCGATGAAAAATGGAAGTGGAGTGTAGGAGGATTGTTCACGTTGATGGCTCCGTATGGGGATCATCACTATTACGACAAAGACAAAGAACGGTATGTACCACAAACATCAATGGTATGGATGGGCTCTTCGCGAATATCCGACGGCATCATGCATGGCAACCGACCACAGTTCCATCTTAGGGAAGGCTTTTTCAAACAGGTGGATGCCGGATGGACCATGCTGCAATTATCAAGAAACCTTTACAAAGGCATTGCAGGCTATTCCATAGGCTTGCAGTTTGAAGGCTCTACATACAATTTTTCACGTCATTGCATTGCAAAGAGCCGGGGCGGAAGAATAGATTTCGAAGCAACGGAAGCAGAGTTGGAGGAGAACGACCTTTTCTCCTTCCACGTACGCATACCGTTGCTGGTGGGCGTACAAACCCCAAAACGCTGGCTCTCATTGCAAACGGGACTTGGCCTTTATGTCGGTGGCAGTAAATATGAATATCGCTTCAAAGGGCGTGACGAAATGGAGAGCCACCATTTTCACACCTCCCATGTCGGTGCACAGTGGTTGGTCACAGCTGGCATCGGCCCTTTCACTGTCAACTTCACCCAAAACCTCACCCCACATTTCAAACTCGCCGACGTCACGAAGGCCTATCCTTCATCACTTACCATCGGCTTCGACCTCTGGTATGCGATGTGCCGCTTTCAACGACCATCCTACTCCTTTTCTGATATTCCTCATGAAAAGAACATACATTATGACATCACATCCCTTGCAGGACAAGAGAACAAACTCTTCACTTCACTGTACGAAAAGGAGTTGGAAAGGTTGCTTGTGCCACAAAACACGCAATTCGGCGTGATTCGGGCAACCCCGTTCCTGCCGGAATCATCACTGGCATACGATTCCGTCAACCACACACTCGTTTACACCAAGGCGTGGCGTAGCATCTATAATGAAGCCGGAGAGGCCACCATGAAGTTCAAGAAAGCGGGAAATGACATGGTCAAGGTGGTGCCACGGAAAAAAATCCGCGACTACTTTGCTCCCAAAGTGCAGACCTGTACACTCGCCATCACTGACGATGAGGCACAGGAGCTGAAAGAGAGGTGGTTGGATGCAGTCCGAAATGCGGAGGAGAAGGAGGGTCGTGCCTTGGACGGGACGAGATGGGAATTCTTCATCGGCGACCAACGTGCAACGTCTTACGAAGCGCACGAAGCCTTTGTCAAGTATGCCAACGAACTGATGGATTCCGTATATAATGAATATCAGCTACGTTTGGAAGCGAAGTACTCGGAAAACACCGTGAAGAAAATCAGAAGTGTGGAACAATGGTCGCACATGGAAGAAATTGAATGGAGGAGCAAGGAAGACCTTGATCATGTCAGCTTTGCTGATACATGCGAAATGAAAGAATACCATGGCAAAGGACGCTATTCCCCTCCTGTGGAAACCAAGGAATTTGCAATTCAAGGTAAAAGGTATTGCTGTCGTTACTTTAATTATGGGTCGGGCCTACCCATCTGGGATATCGAGGTGTTTCAACATGAGAATGGCCTATGGAAAATCGTCGCAAAGGGAATAATGAATGGACCCGTATTCATTACCGCTGAAGATGATGCATGCAATAATCGAATTGTGTTCTACAAATTGGATGCAAGAATAGACACCTATACAGGCGAAATCAAGTCCTTGACTAAAGGAAAGGAAATAGGCGAGCTATCCCTGTCTGATCTCTTGCCTACAAATAGCAAATAATCCAGATCATGGTCGATTTTATCCTTATGAAAAACTATTTTTGTGAACACAAACGCCATAGGCCATTCGACCAACTCATACGGCAATGAAAAAGTATTTGACCACCCTTGTATTGGCACTTGCGGCTATCACGTTGACAGCACAGAATGATGCAGGAATGAAAGCGCAGGACGCTTCGATTCTCGAGAGCGGCATTGACAGCGTTCCACCACGTGCTTTCTTTGACACAGGCCATGTCATCCTGGCGTATGTCATGTGCCTCACACACTCAAACACCCCCAGGTTGTTTGACCCACAAATGCCTGCATTCTGGGTGGGAAGCATGACACTACGCGACGGCATCATGGGACACAAAGCCGATGGCGTGCCCACAAAAAAAGGATTCCTTCGTCAAAATGAAGCCGGCGTTACACTGCTGCAATTGTCGAAAGGGCTTAGCCGTGACATTTTTGGTGCAACAACAGCGCTGCAGGTAGGCATGGGAACCATCGGGTTGGACAGGAACTATGAGGCGACGAGAGAAGACGGGAAAATCCAATTTGTAGAAGCAGAGGAGAAATTGAGCTCCAGCAGTATCAAATACCTCACCCTGAAAGTCCCGGTCCTTTTGGGTGTCCAAGACAGAAGGCACAGATTCTCCTTGCTTTCAGGAGTGTCACTCGACCTTTGCATGCCAGGTCGTGATTTATATTATTATGGTCATCAGAATGATGATAAAAAACATCATTGGCGTATTCATGCAAATTGCTTTTCTGCCAACTGGCAGGTGATGGCAGGAATCGGCCCTTTGACTATCAGTTACACACAAAGCCTGATCCCTCTTTTTGAATTGAATGACGGCACGGGCATTTATCCCAATTCACTATGCTTGGGCCTGGACCTTTGGTACTTGATGAGAAGATAGAAAGATGAAACGCCCACGAAGAGCGCTTTGACAACACGAAATGGCGCATGGCATACCAACTCTCACCCTTTGGCATGAGCTTGGGAGCCGCCCCGGTGAAGTATTTCCTCGAGTTGGGCTATGGATGCCTTGGGGTGTGCAACATCGGCCTCGTGTTCTGCTTCTAACAGAGATGATGCATACAACGGTATCTTCATAATTCATAAGAATATCATTATACGGACAAAACATGGAGCGCATCACTGCGGTCCATGCCATATCCCGGGAAACTTATGAATTAAAATCTGTCAAATATTTCTTTTCCTATGATACTCTTGTTGTAACCCTTTTCCCGAGTGCCTAAGGTTCGAAGGAGACAAAGTCGTGGCACATACGAGAGGAAAAAGAACAATTCCCGAAACCTAATCGCCGATGCGCTCGACGATAAAGTCACAAGCAGAGAACCAAGAACTGTTGATCTGTCGGGAGTCGGTAATCTCCGGACGGGTACTGACACCATAGGTCAGATTGCCGTCGTCATGGACGGTGACTTCATCCAACCAGATGCGGTTCCAGCCAAAGCCCTGTCCACCATTAGCCGTGGTCTTGTCGATGTCGAGAGCGGTAACGAAGTCATGATTGCCGGCACGCTGTTCAAAGCGGCATAGTGCAGAGAACCAGACGTTGCCACCTGTATTTCCCATGGCGGGAATCTCCTTGGTGCAGAGATTGCCATTGCCCGTCTTGGTGAAGATATAGACATTGGAATGCTCTGCCTTAGAGGCACGCACCACGGCAGAAACACGATAGCGGCCCGGACGCAGGTTTTTCAGCGTGGTCTCTGCCTCGAATCCCTTGACTGCATCACCTCTCACTTCAAGATAGCCCTTCTGCTCATTTCCGCTATAATGCTCTCCACGGGCTGTGAACTGGGTTTCGGCATAGACGACGGGGTCGTGGGTGATTTTCCAGAAATTGCGGTTCAGGTATTCCTGGTCTTGCTCGTTAAGGCTGTCAATCTCTGCCGTCAAGTTTCTTTTGGCATTGATGATTTTACGGGCTGAAGCCACTTGCTGCCTCTGTCCTGGGGGAATGATGGCCTCCAACGCATCTGCCATGCCACACAACTTGTCGGCTTGTCGGCAAGAGAGCAGGAAGGGGTAGTTGCCGACCTCCTTGTTCAACGTGTGGAGGATGGCCTCCATCTCCGTCATATCCACTCTTGCCGCCCGCAACGGGCTGAACGGCCAGACACTCCGCAAGCAGTACAAGGAAGTCATCAGTGACTACCGCTCATGGAAACAGCTCAG
>OMZE01000080.1 GCA_900315455.1 uncultured Prevotellaceae bacterium
GGATGGCAGCCTTGGTGAAACCATCGGCCACTGTTCCACGGAGGGCGATAGGATTGTTCTTTTTCTTCATCTTCGTGCTGTCCACCTGACCGTACGCCGACATGACTGCAAGGGCAAGGAGAATGGTGATGATGAATTCCTTTTTCATTGTCCTATTTTCCAATTGTTATGTTGCGGATGACGAAAGCGCCCTCACCATCGCCCTCCTTAAAGTCGAAGGTGGCTGGCATGGTGTCGAAAGGTTCGAAAGTGAGGGTGAAGTCAGTGAAAAATAGTTTGCCTATGATACCTTCTGTGGCAGTCGTCGCTTTCTCTTTGGGATAGATTTCCGTATCAAGCGTGATGCCATCGGCTGCTGTCACTTTATACTTTTTGCCATTGGCCTCAAGATAGGAATCCTTGACGATGCGGAACCAATAGCCTTCCTGACCATAATAGCGGAAAGTGATGGTGGTGGCATCGGGCTTTATGCCGATACTGCGTACAGCCAACTGCAGGTTGGCAGTATTGTCCTGCTTGGGGCCGCTGATGGCCTCTGCCATACCCAAGAACCACCCTGCACCGTATCCGGCACCCTTCCAAAGGATGTGCTTGTCGGGCGAAATCAACACATAATAGGGAATGGCTTTCATATCGCAATAGTGGTTTTCGACGTCGGCTTTGCCCATCTTCCCATCGTTCCAGTTCTTCCACGCGATGCTCTTGCTGAAATCGTCCTCTTGCCAGGCCGAGAGTTTGTCCTGGTTGATTCCGATGATTTCCAACTTCCCTTGTGATTGCTCATAAACCCATCTCATCTCTGGCTCTGATATGCGGCAGGGGTAGCATCCCAGGCTCCAGAAATCGAGTAGCACATATCGGCCGGGCTGTCCAAACATTTCGGCAAGATGGTGCTTCTGCCCTTGCATGTCTGTCAATTCGGCATCGATGGCCTCTTCACCTACTTGCAAGATATGTGGCGGATAAACCTGAGTGTGTATCAGCGCAAGTTGCTCTTCAAACCCTTTCGGTGCACGGGCAGCGGTGGATGCCTCCAATTCCTTCAACTGCTCCATATACGGGAAGTCCTTCTGATAGTTTCTTGCCATCATAGCCACCCCTTCCAACTCATCGAGCGATGCGGCATCTACCGGCAAGGAAGGAAGGATGTCCATCGTCTGTTTCAGATATTTCATATAAACAGCCTTTTCTTCTTCCCACGGAGCATTGGCAAGACCGAGCCGCAACATCTCTGCCAGCGTGTCACGGCCATATTCCGTAATACGGCTGAGTGTCTGCTGTTCGGGCAACGGACTGTCCACTTTCCACAATGGGAAGAGGCAGTCTGTACCCGTTAATTTCACGTCTATACCGGGTTTTAGCCAGATGGTCATCAGGTGATTGGGGCATCCTTCTCCCTCAAGGAATAAATCACTCTTCGTGAGTCCCTCCACGGGAACAGTTAAGGAGAATCGTCCATCCTTCACGGTGTCATTGGCTATGCGGACATTGTCAACAGTTGACTCTGCCACCGTGCCGTCTTTCAGGGCGGGTGAATAACCAATGATTGTTGCTGTCTTTGTCTGCGTCTGTCCTGCAGCCTCACTCCTAACCCCTCTCCAAGGGGAGAGGGGAAGTATGAGGACGAGCAATGCGGTGATGATGGTTTGCTTGTTCATATATATTTCTTCCTTATGTGGTTGAAAAAAAGTATTCAAAATACCTTTATTAAATTATTATTTGTATATTTGCATATTAAAAAGTACTATTATGGCAACAGCATCAAAAGAAAGGTTTTATTTGGAACTGCCCTCTATTGAGGTGGCTTTCCTTCGCACTTTGGCCAAGAAGATGGGATGGACGCTTAAACGTGAGCGCAAAAGCGGCATACAACAGGCTTTGGACGATGTTGAGGCAGGGCGTGTGCATGAAGCCAAGAATGTTGATGACTTGATGGAGCAACTTAACGCATGAAATACACCATTCGATATTCGGGACGTTTCAAAAAGTCTTATAAACTTTGCAAGCGTCGCGGTTTGGATATGTCTCATTTCGAGCAAGTGATTCGTTTGCTTGCAGAAACAGGTTCTTTGCCAGCCAAGTATCGTCCACATATTCTTACCGGAAAATATGCAGGAATTTTGGAATGTCATATAGAGCCTGATTGGTTGATGCTATGGAAACAAAATGACACATAACTGATTTTACTTCTTCTTGATACAGGCACCCATTCCGACATCTTCTGAATGGCGAAGGTCTGGGCTTGTTCCACAGCCTCACCCTAACCCCTCTCCAAGGGGAGAGGGGAAGTATGAGGACGAGGAGGATGGTGATGATGGTTTGTTTGTTGCATAAAATGCTCACGCTCGGCCATTTGCAAACAAGTTTGCATGGCTCTCTCTTAATCACATTTTTCATATTGGTTTTGGTTCAATTGTCGTTTCCAAAAATCTCTGTCAACTTTTTGTCTATTTCCTCTCCACGCAGACCACGGGCGAGGATGTTTCCCTCAGGGTCGAAAAGGAGTGTGTAGGGGATGGCACTGAAATGGTAGGCTTTGGCAGCGATTTCCTGCGCGTTGATGATTTGCGGATATGGGATGGCGTGTTCTTTTATGGCGGCCTCGGTGTGGGCCGGTTTGTCGGAAACTGCAACGCCGAGGACTTGGAGGCCACGGTCATGGTACTTGTTGTAGGCAGCGATGATTCGAGGGATTTCCGCCAAGCATGGAGCACACCATGATGCCCAGAAATCGACGAGGACATATTGTCCATGCCCTACGTAGTCGGAGAGACGCGATGTCTTGCCCTTATAGACGACGGAGAAGTCGGTGAAGGGTTTTGCAGGGTCGGCCGGCTCTATGCGGTTTTGCTCAGCCTCAGCCTTCCATCCCGACGGCGGCAATTCTGGCAACCCGAGTGCCTTGCGGATAAGTGGCTCCAGTTCATCCACCTCTGTCGAAGTGGAGAGGATGGTACCATCGCGGTCGATGAGGAACATTCCACCGCCAGCGAACCCCAGGCCGTTCTTCTGCCATACATTCAGTTCGTCTTTCAGGTCGATGAGGCTCTGCCACGGGTAACCATCTTTTTCTGCGGCTTTCGTCATCCGGCTTACTTCTTCCTCACGGGCGATGCCGACAACGGTGAACCCCATGTCCTTGTATTTCTCATAAAGCGGGATGAGGTCGATGCTATGCTGACGGCAAGGACCGCACCAAGATGCCCAGAAATCTATGACCGCCACCTTGCCTTTATACAGAGATGATGCGAGCACTTTCGTACCTTCCACTGTGCGTGCCTCGAAATCGTTGTAAGGCTTGCCTGGCTTTAGCAGCCATGCCGCCTCAAGCGTGCGAATGGTGTTGTGGATGGGATTCTCGGGGTGGAATTGCTCGTAGGTGGTATGGTAAATGCCCATCAGTTTGGTCTTCATCTCGTCGTAGCGTTCGCTGCCATATTGCATCCTTTCTGCCATGTCGTAGAGGGCATACAGCATGGGATGGGAGGCATAATAATCATATTCCCACTGCCGGTATTCGTGATAGAGTTTCTCATACTCTGCCATACACTCTTGGTAACGCTTCAACAGCAACGAGTCTTCTTCAGGATTCTTTCCCTGCGCTCTCAATGCCTCCACCTTTGGTCTGATTTCATCCTCGGCCTGTTTCTCTATCGTCTTCATCTTGTTGCGATAAAGCAAGTCAGCCTCTGCATCCATGTTGATTTTCAAAGTCTGTTCGGGACCGCCAGCGACTATTTTCCAAGTGTCGTCGTCAAAGCATAGTTTTACAGTGGCACCATTCTCCACGAGGAAATTCTCGTTGCTCCATGCACCGTTTTCCCATTGCTCATGCAGGAACACGTTGTAAAGCACCATCTTGTCTGCCTCCACATCACAATAGAACCGCCCCTGTGCGTCGGCCTTTGCTGTGATGTAATTGTCAGACACACGGATGTCTACGCCAGCCGGGCAGAAGACAACGGTCTTGCCCTGTGTAGTGTCACGCAGTTCGCCTTCAATGTGACACATCACTTGTGCCTGCCCCGCAGCCTCACCCCTAACCCCTCTCCAAGGGGAGAGGGGAAGTATGAGGACGAGCAGGATGGTGATGATGGATTGCTTGTTGCATAAAATGCTCACGCTCGGCCATTTGCAAACAAGTTTGCATGGCGCTCTCTTAATCGCATTTTTGCATAAAATGCTCACGCTCGGCCATTTGCAATCACGCTCGGCCATTTGCAAACAAGTTTGCATGGCGCTCTCTTAATCGCATTTTTCATATTCGTTTTATTGTTAGTCTTTCTTCTTGGCATCGAGGTGATAAGTGAAACTGAGGTTGACATAATGATGGCGGAAGTCCTGCCATGAGGTGGAATGCTGGTAGGCAGAACGCTCACTCCAAAAATCATCTTGCTTGTTGAGGATGTCCTCAAATTCCAGTTTCAGACGAGCCTTGTTCTTCAGGATTTTCCATGTGACGCCTGCGTTCCATAGGAGCATGTTACGGTTCATCGACTGGGCAGGATAGCCACGGCGGGTGATTTCAGTAATATCTGTCTCAAAAACAAACTTTCCCACAGTGGCTTCGGCGTTGATGCCGAAGTCGTTGTTCCAAAGCGTGGTGTTTTGTTCGGGCGATGCTGAGAAACGGAGGCGGTCGGCCTCGATTTTGGCAAACGCAGAGGCTTTGAACCAGTCAAAGTCAAGCGACAGGGTGAGGCGGTCTTTGGGGTGAAGACTATTCTGCCTGTTCAATGTGCGTTCCGTCTGCGTAGGCAGCAAGGTCAGGTAGCCGTAGTGCTGCCCGGTGTTTAATCGAAACTCATTCTCCAGTCTGAGCAACTCGCCGAGTGCCTGGTCCATGTCGAGGCGGAACTCCCATGTGCGGCTGCCGCGGACGTTCTCAGGGCGGCTAACATAGACGGCGGTTGTTGGGTTATAACTGAGAGCCGTCACGAAGTCGCGGTCGTTTACCTTGTATTCGACGCTGGCGCTGAGCGAGGTCTGGCTACGGGCGAGCACCATGTTGTATGATAACTTGATGTTATGGCTGTGCGTATCTTTCAGACTGGGGTTTCCCTCAGTGATGAAGAGCGGGTCGGTGAGGTCGCGATAGCCGAGGGTCTGGAGTATTCCTGGTTGCGAAGTATTGAAACCGTAGTTCAGTTCAAAGCCTATCGTCTTGCTCAGTTTCCATGTGGCGCGGATGTCGGGCTGGAGGAGAATTCGGCGGCGCACGGCGGTGGTGTCGAGCACGCCTCGCTGATAGTCCCGACTCTCGCGCAGCCATTTTGCGGTGACATTGGGCATGATTTGAACGGGCGCGAGGTTGAAGGTGGAACCGACTCTCAGACTATGGGAGTGATTGGTGGAATGGTCGCGGTAGGAGTTGGCGGCATCTGCCACGCCATCAGTCAAGAAGTCACAGTCGTTGCTGTTTCGGTCATACATGAAGATGTATTGCGCTTTCACCAGCCATTTCTTGGTAAGCCAGTTGGAGAATAGAAGTTGAGCCTCGGTGGACAGCGAAGAGTTGGGGGAGGTGGATGACTGACTCAACTGCGATGAGGCGAGCGATGCCATGTGAGAAGTGACCATTCGGTCGGTCCAGTGGTTGGTCTTTCCCTCTGAGTAGTTCAATGAGACGCTGCTGCTGAGTCCGCCATCCTTGATGTAATGTTCCCACATCGCCATGGTGCTTAGTTTGGTCGTATGGCCTTCTTGGCGGGAACTAACAAGTTGCGAAAGAGTGGGCATGTAACCCTCGCTGAACTGTTGACTTTCCTGTTCTTCGGTTTGGCTGCTGTGCGAGCGCTTCTTTTTATGCTCCACACTCGCCCGGAGGGTGAAGGTGTTCAGCGAGTCGGTGGCCCAGCGCATGTCGGCATTAAACGTCGGGTTGAGGTCGTGGCTGCGATGATATGTCTCACTGGTGCTGCGGGTGGCGGCGGTGTTAGGCAAATAGTTCTCTTTCTCTCCGTAAGAAGTGCCCCATCTGTCATCATGAGCCAAGTTGCCGCTGAAAGTGTATTGGCTTCTCATCTCCTGTGTGCCTTCCTTCTTCTTCCACTTGTGCTGATACCCACCGGCGGCGCCCTGTTCCTGTCCGTA
>OMZE01000060.1 GCA_900315455.1 uncultured Prevotellaceae bacterium
GCAGAGGCACTCGTCGGTGCTGTCGGTGTCGGAGTCGATGAGGTTGCCGTTCTCGTCGTAGATGTAGAGGTCGAGGTCGGTGTCACCATCGCCGGATACGTAGACCCAGGCTTCCTGTCCGCTGCGGAAAGTGACGGTGTAGACGTCGGTGTGCTGGGCTATCACACGGTCGGTGTGTGTGTCGTGGCCTCCTATGCCCTGCACCTCGGTGGCTACGGGCTGTGCAGTAACAGACTGCGTGGTTTTGGGAGTTACTGCGGAAACAGTGAGGGTGAGCAACAGGGTGGCTACCAAACTGAGGATTCTTGAAGTTGTCATGGCTGTAAGGTTTTGTTTTCCTTGCATAGAGACTGTTGCCGAAGCAAATGCAGGATTGTTGTTTTCTTTGCCGCTTGGCGGCGGGGGAACTCGTTCAGGAATTTGATTGTCCGTTCACTTTGTTGTTCCTTTTCCCTTATAGAGCGTGAAAGAAACAAAATCTATCATGGCATGATTGAAAAATGAAAAAGAAAGAGGTATGTCGGAAAAAATGCGTAACTTTGCTGCGGAAAAAGAACAAACACATCAATATACATCATTATGGTCTACAACGAAATTGGAAAAACCGGGATGAAGGTAGCCAACCTCGCTTTCGGTGCATCGTCACTGGGAGGTGTGTTTCACGACCTGCGTGAGGAAGAAGGCATCAGGGCCGTGCATACCGCCGTGGACAACGGCATCAACTTCATCGACGTGTCCCCTTATTATGGACACCTGAAAGCAGAAATGGTGCTGGGAAAGGCACTCAAGGAGATAGCCCGCGACAGGTACTACCTCTCCACGAAGGTGGGACGCTACGGGAAAGACGGCGTGAACACCTGGGACTACTCTGCCCAGCGCGCCACCGACAGCGTGTATGAGAGCATGCAACGACTCAACGTCGACTTTATCGACCTCATCAACGTGCACGACATCGAGTTTGCCGACCTGCAGCAGGTGGTAGACGAGACATTGCCCGCCCTTGTGGCATTGAAGAAGAAAGGTGTGGTGGGACATGTGGGCATCACCGACCTGCAGCCCGAGAACCTGAAATGGGTGATAGAACACTCACCGGAGGGTACCGTGGAGTCGGTGCTCTGTTTCTGCCACTACTCGCTCAACGATGACATGCTCGTAGACTACCTCGACTTCTTCGAGGCACATGGGGTAGGGGTAATCAATGCCTCACCACTGTCGATGGGCCTGCTCTCACAGAGAGGCACACCGCCATGGCATCCCGCTCCCGACCCGCTGAAGGAGGCCTGCAAGCGCGCTGCCGATTTCTGCACGGAGAAAGGCTACCCCATAGAGAAACTCGCCATACAGTTTGCCACCAGTCTGAACCCGAGGATTGCCACAACGCTCTTCAGCAGCACCAATCCCGACAATGTGCTGAAGAACATTCGCTTCGTCGACGAGGAGATGGACCGTCAACTCGTGGAAGAGGTGCAGCGAATCATCGGTGACCAGATGAGGGTGAGATGGAAAAACAGTTGAGACCATGACCATTATCGACGCACACAGCCATCTCTGGCGACAACAGGATACCACATGGAACGGCTTGGCTATCAAGTCGCTCAAGAACGGCAGGGCGATGTTCCTCGGCAATGAGGTGCAGATGATGTCGCCTTTTTTCACCGACGGTTTCAACTCTGCCGAGATATTCCTCTCCAACATGGACTATGCACAGGTGGCGGCAGCCGTCGTCGTGCAGGAACTTATCGACGGTTTCCAGAACGACTACCTGAAAGAAGTACAGCAGAAATACCCCAACCGCTTCGTTACCTGCGGCATGTGCGACTACTTCCAACCGCACTTCGCCGACGAGGCCGAAAGACTCATCGGTGTGGGGTTTCAGGGCATTGCTATCCCCGGACACCGCCTCATCACCGACAACCAAAGAGTGATGCTCAACTCTGACGAGATGATGCGGATGTTTGACCTGATGGAGAAGAACGACGTTTTTCTCTCGGTGACCCTCGCCGACGGCGACATGCAGGTGGGAGAGATGAAAGAAGTCATCGAACAGCACCCACGTCTCCGCGTGGCCATCGGTCACTTCGGTATGCCTACCATCGAGGGTTGGCAACAGCAGGTGCTCCTTGCGCGCCACGACAACGTGATGGTGGAGGCAGGAGGCATCACCTGGCTCTATAACAGCGAGTTCTACCCCTTCGATGGTGCCATCAAGGCCATCAAGGAGGCAGCAGACTTGGTGGGGATAGAGAAACTGATGTGGGGGAGCGACTACCCACGCACCATCACCGCCATCACCTACCGTATGTCGTATGATTTCGTGACGAAGAGCGGTGCGCTCACCGACGAGGAGAAACGCCTCTTCCTCGGCGAAAACGCCACCCGCTTCTATCATCTGCACGACCTCGTGGAACTTCCGTATATCAAGAACATGTCGGAATAATATTGAAAATTATCCGGGCTTCGCCCGATTGAAAATTGAAAATTGCCGCTTTGCGGCGAATGTCTGCTGAATGCCGCAAGTGCTGACCAAGGGGTGTAGAGACGGGATTCTTCCCGTCTCATCAGAAGAGGCTGGGTAAGTGGCTGTTAAATAGGTGCAAATGTCCCTTTAACTCCCTTCCAATTCCTCTTAAACTCCCCTTTAACTCCAAATAGTAATAAAGAAATGAAAGCAGTGAAAATCACCGCCGAGAGAGAAATGGCGGTAGTAGATGTAGAAAAGCAAAAACCCCAAGAAGGTGAGGTGCTCCTGCGCCTCGAATATGTAGGATTCTGTGGTTCCGACCTCAGCACCTATCTTGGCAAAAACCCCATGGTGAGGATGCCGGTCATCCCTGGCCATGAGGTAGGAGCCGTGGTAGAAGAGGTGGGCAGCGGCGTGCCCGACCATATCCAACCTGGAATGGTGGTTACCGTGAATCCCTATACCAACTGCGGCAAGTGTGCTTCATGCCGCAACGGCAGGGTGAACGCCTGCCAGCACAACGAGACACTGGGCGTGCAGCGCGATGGCGCGATGCGTGAGTATATCAACCTGCCTTGGGAGAAAATCATTCCGGCAGGACAACTCGACACACGCACCTGCGCCATTATCGAACCCATGAGCGTAGGATTCCATGCCGTGGCAAGGGCACAGGTGACCGACATCGATTTGGTGCTCGTCATCGGATGCGGTATGGTGGGCATGGGCGCTGTGGTGCGGGCAGCCCTCAGGGGCGCTACCGTGGTGGCAGCCGACATCGACGACCAGAAGTTGGCCTTGGCCAAACGCATGGGGGCAACCTATACCATCAACACCCTGACGGAGGATGTGAAACAGCGGCTCAGCGAGATGACCGCAGGTTTCGGACCCGATGTGGTGATTGAGGCTGTGGGCAGTCCGGTGACCTACCAGATGGCTGTCGACGTGGTGGCTTTCACCGGCAGGGTGATCTGCATCGGCTATGCCAAGACCGACGTGTCGTTTGCAACCAAACTCTTCGTACAGAAAGAACTCGATATCAGAGGGTCGAGAAACGCCATGCCCTCCGACTTCAGGGCTGTGATACACTACCTGGAGAGAGGCACCTGTCCGGTAGACGAACTGATTTCGAAGGTGGTGACACCCGAGGGGGCGCATGACGCGATGAAGACATGGGCAGAGGCTCCCGGGAAGGTGTTCCGTATCCTCGTAGAGATGAAGTAACCTTACTATGAGGGATATGCTCCGGTGCACGCGAAAGAGCCGTTGGGCTCTTGCTGTAGGGGTGGTGGCCATGGCTGCCATCCTCCTTGCTTCGTGCTCTACGACGAAATATATCCCCGAGAACCACTATCTGCTGAAGGGCGTGACGGTGAAGTCGGACAACAAGGACATCGATGCGGCAACCCTGCAGCAATATGTACGGCAAAGGGGCAATTCGAAGTGGTTCTCGCTCTTCAAGATACCCCTCGGCGTCTTCGCCATGGCAGGCAGCGACACCACGAAATGGATAAACCGCACACTGCGCAACGTGGGCGAGGCTCCCGTACTTTACGACACCCTGCAGGCAGAACTCACCAAGGCCGACCTGCTCAAGGCCATGCAGAACATGGGTTATATGAACGCGTCGGTGAAACATGAGGTGAAGGTGAAAGGGAAAAAACTCAAGGCCATCTACCTGCTTCATCCCGGTGAGCCGTATATCATACGCCAGATGCAGTATGACATACAAGACGACAACATCGCCAAGGTGCTGGAGGATGAGCCCGATGCGCTCAGGCTCAAGACGGGCGACAGGTTCACCATCAACGGACTCGACCAAGAGCGCAACCGGCTCACTGCCATCTTGCTCGACAAGGGATTCTACAAATTCCATAAGGAGTATATCCGGTTTGAGGCCGACACGGCGAGGGGAAGCCGATTGGTGGACCTCACCCTGCATCTGGCGAAATACCAGGCGAGAAGCGAGGCCCCGGAGACAGCACATCCCCGGTATATGGTGAGGAACATCGCCTATTCGTGCATCGACACGACATCGACGGTGAGAATCAAGCAGTCTGTACTCGAAGATGCCACCGCCATCACGTCAGGACAACCTTATAAAGCCTCAGCGGTGCAGCGCACCTACAACAACTTCAGCCGATTGAACGCCATACGCTTCGCCAACGTCAGGTTTTCTGAAGTGCCCGACTCCGGGCTTCTTGACTGCAACATACAATATGGTGTCAACAAACCCAGTACCATCTCGTTTCAACCCGAAGGCACCAATACGGCGGGTGACCTTGGCGCGGCAGTGTCGGTGACCTATCAGAACAGGAACCTCTTCCATGGGTCGGAAATGTTTTCCGTGCAGTTGAGAGGGGCGTATGAAGCCATTACCGGACTGGAGGGCTATCAGAACGAAGACTACATGGAGTATGGTGTGGAGTCGAAAATCGAATTCCCGAGATTTGTCGCGCCGTTCCTCTCCAGCGAGTTCAAGCGAAATTTCAATGCCACCTCTGAACTCTCTTTCAGTTACAACATGCAGAACAGGCCCGAGTTTCACCGACAGGTGCTCTCGGCAGGATGGCGCTATCGTTGGGGCGTGCCAAGAGGACGGTGGACCTACAAACTCGATGCCCTCGACCTCAACTATATCTACATGCCGTGGATATCGAAAACCTTCAAGGACGAATATCTCGACAATGTAAACAACCGCAACGCCATCCTCAGATACAACTACCAGGACCTGTTTATCATGCGCACGGGATTCGGCATGACCTATAACAATGGGGTCAATGCCTTGAGAATCAATGTGGAAGCGGGAGGAAACCTGCTCAAGTTGGCTTCCTCCATCTTCGATTTCAAGACCAACGACGAGGGGCAACGTACACTCTTCAGCATTGCTTTCGCGCAATATATGAAGGGGGATGTTGACTATACGAGGATTATCAGTTTCGACAAGGAAAACTCACTCGTGATGCACGTAGGCATGGGACTGGCATATCCCTATGGCAACAGCAAGGTGCTGCCTTTTGAGAAACGCTATTTTTCGGGGGGTGCCAACTCGGTGAGGGGATGGAACGTAAGAGGGCTGGGGCCTGGGTCGTTCAAAGGAGCCAACGGAGCGATAGACTTCATCAATCAGACCGGTGACATGAAACTCGACCTCAGTCTGGAATACCGTACACACCTGTTCTGGAAGTTCGACGGGGCCTTGTTCGTTGACGCCGGTAATATCTGGACACTGAGAGATTACCCCGACCAGCCAGGGGGACAGTTCAAGATAGACGAGTTCTACAAGCAGATAGCAGCAGCCTATGGTCTGGGTGTGCGACTCAATTTCGACTATTTCATCCTTCGCTTCGACATGGGCATGAAAGCCATCGACCCTGCCTATGACAACGAGCGCGAGCATTATCCCATCACCCATCCTGTCTTGAGCCGCGACTTCACCTTCCATTTCGCAGTGGGAATGCCGTTCTAAAAAAATAAAACTTCGCGATTTATTTTGCTTTTCGTCGGCTTATTTGTAATTTTGCATGATATTTTTGCGGCAAGGGGCTTATGACCCTTTGCCCTCATGTGTTTACATATAGTTAACATGCTGAATTTTATCTGTTTAGGTAGTGGAAGTAGTGGAAACTGTTATTTTCTGTTCACAGAAAATGACGGTTTGATGATAGACGTGGGCATAGGTGTGAGGGTGTTGAAAAAGCATTTCCATGACTATGGCCTTCCTCTGAACAGAATCAAGAACATTCTTCTCACACACGACCATGCCGACCATGTGAAGTCGGTGGGAAGCCTGAGCCATGAGTTCTCCATACCGGTTTATGCCACCAGCAAGGTTCATACCGGCATCGAGCACAATTATTGTGTGCGACATAAGGTGGACAGGCATTTCGTGAGATACCTGAAAAAGGGAGAAACACTGCAACTTGATGATTTTCAGGTTACTGCCTTTAACGTGCCACACGACAGTTCCGACAATGTGGGGTATATGGTGCAGCATGATGGGGTGACATTCTGCCTCATTACCGACGTGGGACATGTGACCGATGAGATCAAGTCGTATATAGGGAAAGCCAACTACCTGGTGCTGGAAGCCAACCACGACTTGGAAATGCTGGCTAAGGGCAAGTATCCTGTATTTCTCAAGGAACGTATCCTGAGTGAAGACGGACACCTCAGCAACAAAGAGTGCGGCATGGTATTGGCAGAAAACGCCACCCCGCTATTGAAGAAAGTGTGGCTGTGTCATCTCAGTGAGGAAAACAACCATCCCGAACTGGCACGTATCACTGTGGAGCAAATCTTGAGAAGTCATGGCATCATTGCCGGTGAAGACTTCGGCTTGGAGGTGCTCAAAAGGAAAACACCAACAGGCATCTGTGAGTTGAAGTAAATCCTTGATTATTGGAGTCGAAGGAGGAATGAAAAGAGAGTTAAAGTGACGTATGGTCTTTTAACTACCATTTACCCAGCCTCTTCTGGTGAGACGGGAAGAATCCCTTCTCTACACCCCTTGGTCAGCACTTGCGGCATGCAGGAGGCATTCGCCGCAAAGCGGCAATTTTCAATCTTCAATCTTCAATCCTTGAACCTTTTCAGCGCCAACTCGTATTCTTTTGTGAAATCTTGGTCCAAGCGGTCGATCATATTGGGAAAGACCCGTTTGAAACTTACATACGACAGTGCCAGCATGCTGTAGCCGTTCATGGTGAAGCCGGGGAGTGAAGGCAGTTGGTAAGTTTTTGAAAAATCAACACCACTTTGGGCGATAGGAGAGGCCTGCATGGCAATCAGACGCACCTGATTCACGCTGAAGCGGTCGAGCAATGTCATAGCAGCCACCATTTCATGGACGATACGCTCCGATGTGCTCTTGGGGTCATCGATGAAAGGCGCAAAAGGGTCGTCGTTGACAATATCCGACAACAATGGTGTGCCCACCACTTCTTTCGGTTCCATTGCCGGAGTTTCAGTGGCAATGGGTTTGTCGTCGGAAGAGATGTTCTCCGTGGTTGTGGTGTTCACTGATACCCCTTCATCTTCTGTTTCCTCTTCCTGAATGGTGGCAGCACCCTTGGAACTGTCGGGAGACAACTCCTTGCCCAACATTTCCTCTGAACTGAACAACATCAGTTGACCTTCATTTTTCTTGGTCTTTTTTTTCTTCTTCAGTGCCATAGTAGAAGATAAAGGTGAAAGGTAAAAAATGGTTGGGGATGAAACATCCCCAACCAGTAATGATTAGTATGCAAAGAGAGGATAGTCTTTCATCGTGTCGTTGACACGGGCGCGTACGCTTGCAATCACTTTCTCGTCTTCAGGAGCATTGAGCACTTCCTCTATCAGTTCGGCAATCAATACCATCAGGTCTTCCTTAGCACCACGGGTGGTGAGGGCAGGAGTGCCGAGGCGGATACCGGAGGTCTGGAATGCGCTGCGGGTGTCGAACGGTACCATGTTCTTGTTTACCGTGATGTCGGCAGACACGAGGGCGTTCTCTGCCACCTTGCCGGTGAGGTCGGGATACTTCGTGCGGAGGTCAACGAGCATGGAGTGGTTGTCGGTGCCACCGCTCACAATGCCGAAGCCACGCTTCATCAACTCGTCGGCGAGCACACGCGCGTTTTTCTGCACCTGTAATGCCCATGCCTTGAACTCTGGCTGAAGCGCCTCGCCGAAGGCTACGGCCTTGGCTGCGATGACATGCTCCAGCGGACCGCCTTGTGTGCCGGGGAACACGGCGCTGTCGAGCAACTGGCTCATCTTCTTCACCACGCCCTTCGGAGTGGTCTTGCCCCACGGGTTGTCGAAGTCTTTGCCCAAGAGGATGATACCACCGCGCGGACCACGGAGAGTCTTGTGTGTGGTGGAGGTGACGATATGGGCATAGCGGAGAGGATTGTCGAGCAGACCGGCAGCGATGAGGCCGGCAGGATGAGCCATGTCGACCATCAGCAGGGCGCCCACGGAGTCGGCAATCTCGCGCATGCGCTTGTAGTCCCACTCACGGCTGTAGGCAGAGCCACCGCCAATAATCAGTTTGGGTTTGTGCTCCTGTGCCAGACGTTCCATCTCGTCGTAGTCTACACGGCCGGTCTCCTTGTTGAGGTTATAGCCCACGGGCTTGTAGAGGATGCCGGAGGTATTCACGGCGGAGCCATGCGATAGATGGCCACCATGAGCCAGGTTCAATCCCATGAAGGTGTCGCCAGGGTTGAGGACGGTCAGCAACACTGCGGCATTGGCTTGTGCTCCTGAGTGGGGCTGCACATTGGCCCATTCGGCATCGAAAAGTTGCTTCACGCGCTCGCGGGCAAGGTCTTCCACCTGGTCCACCACTTGGCAACCGCCATAATAGCGTTTGCCGGGAAGGCCCTCGGCGTATTTGTTGGTGAGGCAACTGCCCATGGCCTGCATTACCTCGTCGCTGACGAAATTCTCTGAAGCGATGAGTTCCATGCCTTTCAACTGGCGTTGGTGCTCACGTTCAATAAGGTCGAAAATTACTTGGTCTCTCTTCATTGTTTTGTTGATTATTTGGAATTGTATGATATTTCTGGAGTTGACAAGAAGTTAAAGAGGAGTTAAAAGGACGAATGTCACTTTTTCACACTTCAACCTATGCTTATTAGCGAGCATGGGGAGGTTATACCAGTTCTACTTGCTCGATGTTCTGTTCCTTGTCGCAGTAACGGCAGCGGAGGGTGCCGTGCGATTTGTCCACCACATGGAAGATGGTCTGCATCGGTTCGTTGTTGGTGATGCAAACAGGGTTGTTGCACTTCACGATGCCGCGCAATTCGTCGGGAGTCTCCACCGTCTTCTTCTCCACCACTTCGTAGTCGTGGATGATGTTGAGGACGACGTTGGGGGCAACCACCGAGAGGCGGGAAATCTCAGCATCGCTGAAGAAACGGTCGCTGACCTTGATGATGCCTTTGCGGCCTACTTTCGTGGAGGGATAGTTATAGCCTATCGTCACGGGCGAGGTCAGTGTGTTGAGTTCCAGCAAAGTGACTACCTGGAAGGTTTTGTCGGCGGGAATATGGTCGATAACTGTGCCGTTCTTGATGGCGGCTACGAGGCGTTCTTTCTTGTTCATGGCTCAAGGGATGATAGTCGTGTCGTTCTTGATGTCGTCGAGCGTGAGGCCAAGGACATCGCAGATGATGGCCTCGCGGGCGTACAGCCCGTTGCGCGCTTGTTGGATATAATAGGCCTGTGTGGTGGAGTCCACGTCGTAGGCAATCTCGTTGACGCGGGGTAGGGGATGCAGGATTTTCATGTTGGGTTTGGTATGGGCCAACATGCTGGCCTTGAGGATATAGGTGTTCTTCACACGCTCATACTCCATCAGGTCGGAGAAACGCTCCTTTTGCACACGCGTCATATATACGATATCGGCATCAGCGATGACATCCTCGTTCAACTCGGTGTGTTCTTCGTAGCGGATGCCGTGCTTGTCGCAGTAAATCTTGTATTCGGTAGGCATGCTCAGTTCCTTAGGAGCGATGAAGTGGAAGGTGGGGTTGAAATGGCGCATCGCCATCAGCAGGGAGTGCACCGTGCGGCCATATTTCAAGTCGCCCACCATGTAGATGTTCAGACCATCGAGCGTGCCCTGTGTCTGGTAGATGGTGTAGAGGTCGAGCATGCATTGGGAGGGATGCTGGTGGGAACCGTCGCCGGCATTGATGATGGGGACAGGAGAAACCTCACTGGCATATTGGGCAGCACCCTCGATGTAATGGCGCATGGCTATCACGTCGGCGTAGTTCGACACCATCAGGATGGTATCTTTTAGTGTCTCGCCCTTCGACACGCTGGAGGCCTTGGCATCGCTGAAACCAATGACGCGGGCTCCAAGCCTGTTGGCGGCGGTTTCGAAACTCAAGCGTGTGCGGGTGGAAGGCTCGTAAAACAAAGTGGCTACGACCTTTCCCTTAAGGATCTCACGGTTGGGATGTTTCTCAAATTCTTCTGCCAATTTGATCATGTAGAGTATCTTCTCACGCGACAAGTCGGCAATCGTCACAAAGTTTCGTTTGTTCATCTTTGGTGAGGGTTTGCGATTTCGACTGCGAAGTTACGCATTATTTTTAATTTATTTGCCACAATTCAAAAGAAAAATTGTAATTTTGCACCCATAATAATTATATGGTATATACCAATTGTTCATTCATTATTCGAAATGAGACGTAGAATCATACAAATATTGTGGGGAATCCTTCTCGGACTGATCATTATTACAGCAGGTGGCGCAGTGGCCATCTGGAATGGATGGGTGGGATATATGCCCGACCTCAATGACTTGCAAAACCCCATCAGCAGGTATTCTTCACAGGTGTTCTCTGCCGACGGAAAACTCATGGGTGTCTTCAAGGCCACACGAGACAATAGGATTACCTGTGCCTACAACAATATATCGCCCCATGTCATCCATGCATTGGTGTCGACAGAGGACGAGCGATTCTATGAGCATTCGGGCATCGACTTCAAGGCACTTTCAAGGGCCATCGTCAAGCGTGGTATCATGGGTAACGAGAGTGCCGGAGGTGGCTCGACCATCACTCAGCAGTTGGCCAAGCAACTCTATTCGGAGGTGGCGCACAGCAAGTTGGAGCGCTTGTTCCAGAAACCCATCGAATGGGTCATCTCCGTGAAATTGGAGAAGACCTACACCAAGGAGGAAATCATCACCATGTATCTCAACTATTTTGATTTCCTCTACAATGCCGTTGGTATCAAGAGCGCTGCCAAGACCTATTTCAATAAAGACCCGAAGAACCTTACCGTCACCGAGGCGGCTACCATCATAGGACTTTGCAAGAACCCCTCGTTCTACAATCCCGTGAAATTCCCTGACAGATGTTTGGAGAGAAGAAACGTCATCCTCTCGCAGATGTATAAGGCAGGCCATCTCACTAAGATTGAATGTGAGGAATTCATGCGTGAGCCGCTGAAAATCGACTTCCAGAAGAGTGGCGACAGGGAGACAGCCATCGGCATCGCCCCATATTTCAGGGAGTTCCTTCGCCAGTATATGATGGCAGAGAAGCCCGACCTCAGCAAGTATCCCTCGTGGAAGAAGGCACAGTTTGTCATCGATTCCATCGCCTGGGAGGAAGACCCGCTCTATGGTTGGTGCAACAAGAACACCCGTCATGGTGGACAGCCCTACAACGTCAATACCGATGGTCTGAGGATTTACACCACCATCGACACCAGAATGCAGAAATATGCCGAGGAGGCTGTGGTGGAGCATCTGTCGCAAACCCTCCAGCCTGCCTTCAATGCTCAGGTGAGAGGCAGTTCACACGGCCCATTCTCCAGTAAGATGTCTCGACAAGACTATGAAAGGGTGATGAACAGGGCTATCCGGCAGAGTCACCGGTATCAGGCGTTGAAGGAGTCGGGGTGTTCTGAGGCTGAAATCAAAGCCAACTTTGAGAAACCTGTGGAGATGGAGGTCTTCACCTACAATGGAGAGGTGAAGAAGGTGATGTCGCCGCTCGACTCCATCAAATACTATAAGCAATACCTCAGGTCGGGATTCATGAGCATGGATGTGGAGACAGGTGCCGTGAAGGCTTATGTAGGTGGTCCCGATTTCGAACACTTCCAATACGACATGGCGATGGTGGGACGTCGGCAAGTGGGTTCTACCATCAAGCCTTACCTCTACTCCCTGGCCATGGAGAACGGATTCACCCCGTGCGACCAGGCACCCAACAAGGCACAGTCGTATATCGTCGACGGAGGCCGTTGGACTCCGCGTAACGGCAGCAGGGCACGCTATGGTGCCATGGTGACGCTGAAATGGGGACTGCAGCAGTCGAACAACTGGATTTCGGCTTACCTGATGAACAAGTTCAGTCCGCAGGCCCTTGTCGACTTGCTCCATAAATACGGCATCAACAACCCGAACATTTCTCCCACGATGGCATTGTGCCTCGGACCTTGTGAGGTTACCGTAGGCGAAATGGTTAGTGCTTATACGGCTTTTGCCAATAAGGGCATACGCAGTGCCCACCTCATGGTGACACGCATAGAAGACAGTGAGGGAAATATCATTGCCAACTTCCAGCCACGTTATTCCGAGGTCATCAGTGAGAGCAGTTCGTACAAGATGCTCGAACTGCTGAGGGCCGTCGTCGATGGCGGTACGGCTTCAAGGGTGAGACGTAGTGGTATCTCCGGACAGATTGGTGGCAAGACAGGTACGACCAACCAGAATGCCGATGCCTGGTTCATGGGCGTGACACCAAAACTCGTCAGCGGATGCTGGGTGGGAGGTGAAGACCGTGACATCCACTTCTATTCCATGGCCTTCGGTCAAGGTGCTGCGGCTGCATTGCCTATCTGGGTGAAATATATGAAGAAGGTATATGCTGATGCCAGTCTCGGCTATTCGCCTTCTGATAAGTTTGATATCCCCAGTGATTTCGATTCGTGCAAGGACAAACCCGACAACGAAATCACGATTGAGGATGTGTATGAATAGTGTCGTCACTATCTTAAAGAGATTTCTTTTTTCGATAATAAGGTGGGGTGAACAGCCCCACCTTATATATTATTAAAGGGCATCTCATGTTGTTTATAGGGTAGGGGATGATATAATTTGGTCGGGAGGATGCCTTTTCCTTGACCTATGTCAATAAAACCGTTGATAACACTTTTTAGGATAATTTTCTTTCGATAAAATTTGGCGGTTTCCTCGGGTGTTCGTACCTTTGCATCCGCTTTTCGGGGTTAGCGCCCCGATTTGCGTCAACAAGAAGCGTTCTTTGAGAGATTTACATGGAAGACAAGTAGTACAAG